>JAJDBQ010000064.1 GCA_029261255.1 Nitrospirales bacterium | reverse complement strand
GAAGCTGAAATCATTGCCCAAGCCGGGAAAAAGGGCGCTGTCACCATTGCCACAAACATGGCTGGTCGCGGGACTGATATTTTATTAGGTGGAAGTTTCGAAGCCCTCTTTAAACAACAATTCATCTACAAGGGTGAGGAGTTGAGTGAAGAAGACTTAGCCAAGGAATTTGAGAAAATCAAGACCAGTTGTGAAGCCGATAAGGTCGAAGTGTTAGCTGCGGGTGGCTTGCATATTGTGGGGACGGAACGACATGAAAGCCGGCGAATCGATAATCAGTTACGAGGTCGGGCAGGGCGCCAAGGCGATCCCGGGTCGTCGCGCTTTTTCCTTTCGCTAGAAGATGATCTGTTGCGAATCTTTGCCTCTGAGCGTGTCTCGAATCTCATGCTGAAGTTAGGCATGGAAGAAGGCGTGCCCATCGAACATCGCATGGTGACGAAGTCGATAGAAAATGCCCAAAAGAAAGTGGAAGGGCACAACTTCGAAATTCGCAAACATCTCCTTGAATATGACGATGTGATGAATAAACAACGAGAGGTGATTTACAAACATCGACAGAATGTTCTGAGAGCCACGGATGTTCGTGAAGAAGTATTGGATATGCTCGATGGGATTGGCGAGGGCTTGGTGGCGACGTACTGCCCTGAAGAACAATACTCAGAAGAGTGGGATTTTGCTGGCCTCGTTGAATCGGTGCATGGTCAATTTGGCTTGGAAAATTTTAATGTTGACGAATTGAAAGAATTAGGGCGCGACGCGCTCATAGAAGATATTCCAGAAAAACTGAAGCAAGGGTACCGAGATAAAGTCAAAAATTTGGTGGAAGAGCATGGCGCGGGTGAAGACTTGATTCACTATATAGAGCGAACCATTCTTTTGCAGATGATTGATCAGCAATGGAAGGATCATTTGTGGGGAATGGATCAACTCAAAGACGGTATTGGTCTCCGGGGATATGGTCAAAAAGATCCCTTAGCTGAGTATAAACGTGAAGGGTATGACATGTTTTCCGGGATGATGGACCGCATTAAAGGCGATACGTTGGAACGCCTCTTTAAGTTCCAGTTAGTACGCGGCGAACGTCCAGAACCAGAAGTGGAAGCTCCACGCCCTTCGCAAATGAGCCTGAACCGTGGTGAAGCTGCGGAAGCACCGAAACAACCGGTACAACGTTCAGAAGAAAAAGTGGGTCGCAACGATTCCTGTCCCTGTGGTAGCGGTAAAAAATACAAAAAATGCCACGGAGTGTAAGTTCCCTCTCTTCCTAACAGACGACGTACGCTGACTCGAAGAGAGTATCTTTTCTTGCAACTCATACGAGTTGACTCTCACACCCATCCCCAAAACCATAAACAAGGCAGTCGCCACGAAACTCTCGTTTCGTTTCAGTGACATATTGGTGGACGAGTTTTCCCTCAGCATCCAAAGGTATCGTGTGGCGGGTACCGGCATGAGTTAGCTTGAGGGTATGGTTAAACAATACCGTCCAGTAAAGCCACCGTTGTTTTAACGTGCGGCGCGTACGCTCAGTCCGTGAGCACGGAAAAAGAGCGACCTGCCTGCGCGAAACCGTTCCCGGCCTTCGTAGCCGAAGCTACTTCGGCGAAGTAGGCTCGGCTAAGGCATGGAAACGCTGACTTGTCAGCCGTAGCCTTGGCGAAGGCTGGCGGATTTTTTCAATAGACCCACGATCCATGACGAACATCCTCTTTGATTTCACAATCATCCAGCTCATCCTTGTAGGAGTCCTGTTTATCTGGACAGGGTTTGTGCGCAGCGGGCTTGGGTTCGGTGGTGCCGCACTCGGACTGCCGCTCATGCTGTTTCTCTATGACCAACCACTATTTTGGTTGCCAGTCATCGGAACGCATCTCCTCTTTTTTTCGGCCATGACCTTACGTACGGGTATTCATGATGTCGATTGGCCCTATTTGCGGCACGTCATACTCTTTGTCATCCCCACGACGTTAATCGGTGTGTTCGGCCTGATCACCTTACCGACTGAGTGGTTGCTCATCTTTATTTATTCCATATCACTCTCGTATGGATTGATGTGGCTCTTGAATCTTTCCATCAATAGCAAGAAGAGCTGGAGCGACGTGCTGCTGCTTGCGCTTGGTGGGTATGTGGCAGGAACCTCACTGACCGGTGGGCCACTCATGGTGGCGGTCATCATGAAAAATGTCGCTGCCCATCAACTACGCAATACGTTGTACGTTCTCTGGTTTACCATCGTGACGATTAAAATGAGCACCTTCGCGATTATCGGAGTCGAGCTGCATTTGCTGACAGCCCTTGCGCTCCTTCCCATCGCAGCCATCGGCCACGTGATTGGACTGAAATTTCATGATGCGATTTTGAAAAATGATCAGCGGTTCAAGCAGGTTATAGGTGGAATGTTAGTGCTCATCAGCGGACTAGGTTTAATGAACATTCTTGCTTAAGACAGCGTACATTATACGGGGTAGGTTTGCTGTTGAGGGGTTCTAAAAGTATGTTCTCCCTTGGCGTGGAGAAATTCTAGGGTCGTTGTAAGGCCGAACTATATAACAGCAGATTTAACCCGTACTCAGGGATGTCGTATGAGGCGCTGATACCAAAGATTTCGAATGTCGGGTTAAGCTGGAAGCTAGAAGCCCACTGGTAAGGCAAAGATTCTTCATCATTAACCTGCCATCTCTATCCACTCCGTCATCCTTACATTCTTTTCCTTCCGTCATTCGCAACATTTGTTATTGGGAATCCATCTTATCTTTTACTATTCACGAACTATCGTGTCCAACTGGATTCCTGTATTGCCGGGTTTCGCCCCGGCGGACGACCTAATTTTCTTTCGGGAAAAGTAGGCAAAACCATTGACGCCCCGTCAGGCAATATCAGAGGGGGCCGGACGCCAGATGGAGAGCCGACCAACTCGCTGCGCTTAGACAGGGTCCGCAGCATGAAAAGAGCGTCCACCCTAGGGTCAGACGGCAGGCGTCGATAGGTGAAGGGAAGGGCCTTCGAAATTTCAAACACTGCACACCTTTTTCCCGGTGTCAGCTGCGGGGATCGGCCAAGCCACTAGGCCAAGGAAGTGCAGTACAGGTATGCGTTCTTATGGAGGGCAGGCCAACTCGTTGTGCTTAAACAAGGCCCGAGAATTTATGAGAGCGTACACTCAGAAGGCTGAATGGCACTAATAGGTGGAGGAGTCGAAATGAAACTAAAGAGTTGACTCTGTCACAAGAGATTTGGTCCATATGCCATGTTATTCGAGGCCTGCTGGCTAGCTCTTGGGGAGGACGCTTTTATTCTTTCGCGGGTCTTGTTTGTGCGGAGCGAGTTGACCCGTCCTCGGTCCTGCGTCCGTTCCATTTGATCTGGCCAGGATGGGCGTCAATGATTTTGGCCACTTTGACCGAAACCAAAGTGGCTCAACTGCCTGGCCGAAACCCGGCAATATAGAAAATCGCTTGGACGCGCGAATTTATACAATAAGCCCCTATTCAGGCCTGAGCCACAGCGGGTATGAGTTAAAAAACAAACATGACTCCTATTAAGAGGAATTGCAAGCGGAACGACATGAAGACTCTTGAATTCAAGTTCCCTGGTGCGGATGAATTCTAGGGTTTACTTAACCGCAGAACTAAATGAAAATAGATTTGGCCTCTCAATAGTCTTCTATGAAAATGAGCGGCGTCTATTTGTTGAAGAAACATAAATTCTTGCGGGTCTTCGCTTGCTTTATTTCTTGATTCTTGGCATTCAGAAAAACCATCTCAGTGCAAGAGGAGAAGGAGTGATGCATCGGCTTTCTGAATGATAAATGAATTGCAAGTGATTTAAGGACACCAGTATAAGAACGCCAAGTGGTGAGGGACGCTGGGTTGCTCAAGGCTGATTTGAATGTCAACGGTGTGCATGCCATTGATTGGAGCGTGATCGGTGGCCTCCCACCACATAAAGTTTTCCTTTGGGATTCAGAGGGAAACTATCTCGATTGTGAATTTCCCAACCCGGTTCATGGGCATTTCTTAGGGGCATCAAATCTCCGCGGAAGAAATATTTCTGAGGTCCTCACGACAAACAACTTCGATGTTTTGTTGTGGGCCATATCCCAAGCATTAACCAATCATTGTCCCTTGATACTTCGTCTGGATATGGCTCGGGCAACAGTACGTTTTCATTCGCTAGTTCGTCTGTTGCCCATGAATGAATTTGTCATTGGGTGGGTCAATGACTTTCCCGCTTTGTTGCCAGGAAGACATGGGCAAAAAAGAAATCAGATCGCCAGAGGGACAATTTCAAAATTCCTGACGGCGCGTGAACGGGAAATCGCCCTATTAGTCACACAGCATCAATCTAATCAACAAATTGCAGAACGGTTACAAATTTCCAGTCGGACGGTGAAATTTCATCTGTCTCACGTTCTGGATAAACTGCAGCTCACCACTCGAGTGCAGATCCAGGCCATCCTTCCCCTATTACATTAGGCAACAAGGTTATTGTGTTGTGTCAAGCCGCTGCCTGGGCGAGCGGATTTGTCACGCCACTGAACCCGCGAATCAAAATCTGCAAGTTCAAGCTGTCCATTCCTAAGGGCCAGTTGAATCCTTCATTCCAAAGGCCCAAATGTTGTTGAGAGGAAGTCAGCATGATTGGCTGGAGGGTAGGTCAAACATGCCTGCGCAGCAAGGGCACAATCTTTTTGGCCCGCAAAGCGCACTCTCAGTAAGTGTGCAGGGCAAAAATAGCAGAGCGTCACTGGCGACTTTTTCAACATACCCATATGGGAATCATAAAAAATCTTCGAAACCTGTCCCAGGACAGGTTTGCAAATGGCAGATCCGTGCTAAAGATAATCTCCTTGCCTCTACGTTGCGACTGACTCGTTGGTAAGGAAAATCAGGGGTGCGGCGAACGTATCTCTTTTTATTCTGATGCTAAACACAAAGGAGTCTCATTCATGACCCTCCCCCAAGTTCAATATTATCGACACATTGGAAGCATTTTTGCCCTGTTGATTGGTGTACTTGGCGTACTTGGCGGACATCCCACAATAGGATGGAGTGCCGAGACCGATCAAGAATCTCCCGTGGGTGCCGTAGGTGGGGCCGTGCATGCGGATCCTTTCACGGGAATGGCCACTACTAGTATTCCCATCAAAGTTCCTCCCGGGCGTGGAGGAGTTCAACCAGAGCTGGCGTTGGTTTATGGGTCGTCGAATGGCAATGGCTGGTTGGGTATGGGGTGGAAACTTGAAAAAGGCGTCATCGAACGTCAGACAAAAAATGGGGTGAACTATAGTGGGGATGATTATGTTTTTCGACTGTCTGGTATTAATGTGGAGTTAGTGAATATTGGTAATAATGAGTATCGTGCCAAAGTGGAGGGCGGCTTTACGCGTATTAAAAAACTCACGGCCTCTGACGGCAATCCATACTTTGAAGCGACAGATAAATCTGGCAAAAAATTTGTTTTCGGAAAAGTGGTCGCGACTCGGGTTGCGGATCCAGCCAATGCCAATTCAATCTTTCGTTGGTGCCTAGAGCGCGTTGAAGATGTCCATGGCAATTATATGACCTTGAGTTATACATCTGACCAAGGGCAAGCGTTTCTCACGCAAATCGATTATGCCGGTAATGGGTCGTTGGCACCCACACATCAAGTGAAGTTCTATTTGGAAAGTCGCCCAGATGCGCCAAAAATGTATGTCCCAAATTTCGAAATGAATACAGCCAAACGTTTGAAAACGATTGAGGTGAAAGCGAATGGTAATCGTGTAAGGGCCTATGCCTTAAGTTATTCGCTTGGTGTTAATACTTCCCGTTCCCTCCTAGTGAGTGTTCAGCATTTTGGAAAAGATGTTACGCTTGATGGGGCAGGTACAGTCGTAAGCGGCACGGTGTTACCGGCTACGATAAACAGTTACCAAGCCAGCGGAAATAGTTTTTCCGGAGCGGTCCAGTGGCAGGATCATGGCGGCAGTTTTGCTCCAGGCCAGGCGCAGTACTCGGATGTGAATGGGGATGGGCGGCCGGATTTGGTGTTCCAGGGCACAGACAATGCGTTTTGGGTGTCGCTTTCAACGGGGACGAGTTTTCAAGCCGCAACTTTATGGTTAGATCACGGCGGTAGTTTTGCCACAGGTCAGGCGCAGTACCCGGATGTGAACGGGGATGGGAAGGCAGATTTAGCCTTCCAAGGCACAGACAATGCGTTTTGGGTGTCGCTTTCAACGGGGACGAATTTTCAAGCTGCGGTCCTCTGGCTAGATCATGGGGGGAGTTTTACGTCGGGTCAGGCGCACTATCCGGATGTGAACGGGGATGGGAAGGCAGATTTAGCCTTCCAAGGCACAGACAATGCGTTTTGGGTGTCACTCTCAACAGGGACGAATTTTCAAGCCGCGGTCCTCTGGCTAGATCATGGGGGGAGTTTTACGTCGGGCCAGGCGCACTATCCGGATGTGAACGGAGATGGGAAGGCAGATTTAGCCTTCCAAGGCACAGACAATGCGTTTTGGGTGTCGCTTTCAACGGGGACGAATTTTCAAGCCGCAATTTTATGGTTTGATCATGGCGGGAGCTTTGTCCCGGGCCAGGCGCAGTACTCGGATCTGAACGGGGATGGGAAGGCAGATTTAGCCTTCCAAGGCACAGACAATGCGTTTTGGGTGTCGCTTTCAACGGGGACGAATTTTCAAGCTGCAATTTTATGGTTTGATCATGGCGGCAGTTTTATTCCAGGTCAGGCGCAGTACCCGGATGTGAACGGGGATGGGAAGGCGGATTTGGCGTGGCAGGGCAATGACAATGCGTTTGGGGTGTCGCTTGCCATGGGGCCAGCTACAGATTTACTTGCTTCACGGGAGAACGGCTTGGGTGCCACGACTATTCTTGAATATGCATCGTCCACTTCATATGCCAACACGCAATTGCCGTATCCAGTTCAGACGGTTTCCACGATAACGACGGATGACGACAATGGGCATGTGGCCAACACGACCTATGACTATTCAGGGGGATTTCATCACATTGGGGAACGGGAATTCCGAGGATTTAACTATGTGAAGATGACGGGCCAAGCCGGAGCCAATGGTGAGCGGACCATCACAGAAACCTGGTTTCATCAGGGCAACGATACGGCCGTGGATGTGAACAATCCGAATGTTGCGGATGGGTATTTAAAAGGTGCGCCGTATCGCACAAAAGTAACTGATGGAACTGGAGCACTTTATTCCGAGTCGACAACTTTGTATACAGCGGATGACAATGGGCAAGCTCCGTTCTTCTCACCGCCTAATTCTGTGGTGAGTACCATTTGTGATGGGGGCAGTTGCAGTAAAACCACGCGTACAGACATGACCTATGATACGTATGGCAATGTGACCCGCGAAGATCACTATGGCGACACAGGCACGTCGGCCGATGATCGGACGGTGACTCGCACGTTTTCGCCAAATACAACTGCCTGGATTGTGGGTTCGCCCACGTCTGAAGCCATCTATCAAGGGTTGGGTACTTCCGCGCAAGTGGCACGCATGGACTTTTATTATGACGGCACGACCAGTTGTGGGACAGCCTCTACGAATCAAACGCCCACCTTGGGTACTCTCACGCGGGCGGTCACATGGCTCAATGGCGGAACAAGCCCCGAAACCCGCATGGCCTACGATGTCTATGGGAATGTGACCTGTACGCGGGATGCGCGCGGCAACACGACGACGATGGCCTATGACGGATCACAAATCTTCTCGACCAGTGCCACTAATGCCCTGGGGCATCAAACCAGTACGGCCTATTACGGGGTTAATGGTGTCGCCACCACCACCGGTCTCTATGGGCAAGTCAAAAGCGTCACCGACCCCAATGGGTCGATTACGACATCGGAGTATGATGTCTTTGGACGCAATACCAAAGTCACGCAACCCAACGGGTTTTGGACGACGACTAGTTACAACAGCTTCGGGACGGCGGGGAGCCAGCATGTGCGAACCGATTCCCAAGCGGGTCTTTCAAGCTGGACATATTTTGATGGCCTGGGGCGGACGACCAAGACACGATCAACCGGGACCGATGGAAAAATCGTGACGGCGTCGATCCAGTATGACAATCGCGGCGCGGTCACTCAACAAAGTTTGCCGGTTTTTGAACCCGCGACGCCAAATCAATGGACCACCTTTGAATATGATCCCGTAGGTCGGACGACAAAAACGACCAATCCTGATAGTTCGCGTGGACTAGCCTGCTATGATGACTGGGGGACGGTGAGTATCGATGCCAACAATCATCGACGCCGTTCAGTGCAGGATGCCTATGGGCGAGTTATCACTGTGCAAGAATATTCCGGCACATACACGACTTGTAACACCAGCGTGGGTTCTCCCTATAGCACGACCACCTATGCTTATGATGTGTTGGGGAATTTAAAAACGCTCACCGATGCCAAGGGCAATGTGAGCACGATGACCTATGACACCCTCTCGCGCAAAACGGCGATGCACGATCCCGATATGGGGAATTGGACCTACGCCTACGATACTGTGGGGAATTTGACGCAGCAGACCGATGCCAAAGGGCAGACTATTTCTTTCCAATACGACGCCCTCAATCGCCGTGCCCAAAAAGACTATGGCGCCCCGCAGCCTTTAGGTTCGGGAAATGTCAATTATATCTATGATGGGTCCACATTCTTCCGCAAAGGCCGTCTCCAGAAAGTGATGGACGGCTCCGGGATCACCACGTTCTCGTACGATAACATGGGCCAGGTCACGCGCACAGACATAGCCGTGAGCGGGATGACCTATACCACCCAAACCACCTATGACATCTTGGGTCGGGTGGTGAACCTCATTTATCCAGACACCAGCACCATCATGCACACCTACAATGGCCCACAGCTTTCGCAAGTGAAGGAAGGCAGTACCATCTATGCCAGTTATGGTGGCTTCAATGCGCAAGGGGAACCCAGCACTTTGACGTTAGGCAATGGGGTGGTGACATCCTATACCTACGATCCCAACAATTACCGTCTGAAGACCCTCAACACAGTTAAAGGAGCACTGACATTACAGGACCTTACTTATGGTTTTGATGCGGGAGGGAATGTCACAACTCTGACCGATCCGCTCAAAGGCAATCAAACCTTTAATTATGACGGTCTGGAACGCCTCACGTCTGCCTCAGGACCGTATGGCGCATTGACCTATAGCTACGATCAGATTGGGAACATGCTCAGTAATTCTCGCCTGATTCCCAGCACCTACACCTATCCAGCCAGTGGTGTGAGCAGTGTTCATCCGCACGCGGTCAGCAGTGCGGGAGGCAATACTTACACCTACGATGCCAATGGCAATATGAGCAGTGGGGCAGGTCGTATCATTACTTATGATTTCGAAAATCGACCGATTAGTGTAACTCAGGGTGGAACGACCACCACATTTGTCTATGACGGCGATGGAGGGCGGGTGAAGAAGACGGTGGGAACTGCCACAACCACCTATATCGGCAAGCTCTATGTCTGTGAAGGGACGTCCTGCGCCAAGATGATTTTTGCAGGTGGGTCACGGATTGCCATGAAGCAGGTGACGAGTGGTTCCACCAGTTATTTCCATGCCGATCATTTAGGTTCGACCAGCGTGCTCACTAATGGCAGCGGCACGGTGGAAGAAGATCTAGTCTATTATCCCTATGGGGAAACATTCACCAACACAGGCTCTGCCGATGTGGCGTACAAATACACGGGTAAGGAGCGGGATATCTCCACCGACCTCTATTTTTATGAAGCGCGCTACTACGATGCCGCCTTGGGGCGGTTTATCTCAGGCGACACCATTGTGCCTAGTGCCTCTGTGCCTCAAACCCTCAATCGGTATGCGTATGCCAACAATAATCCGATTCTGTATACCGACCCATCTGGGCATTTCGGGGTTTCTTTCAAAAAAGCCAAGAAGAAATTCAATAAAGCTAGCAGATATCTTAGGAAAAAACTTGGCCCTGTAGGGTATGTTCTTGCTGGAGTGACTTTACAATTTGAGCCTCATGCTGTTGCCTTAACTGGAGGTTTTTCTTCCTTCTTTGGCAGTGAGTTACTCAAGAAAAGTGAGGAAGGGCGATATGTGTTGGCCGGCGAGATCATTGTAGCTAGCGCCGTTGCGACCTGGTGGTGTGGCGGGTGTGGTGCAGGCGTTGGTGCTTTAGTTGGCGGAATCACCACTGGCGCATTGGGTGGATATAGTGCGTCTCAAAATGGCGGAGATATTAGTAAGGGCGTGTTGTTAGGAACGGCCACTGGCGCGGCTACCGGTGCGGTGACTGGTTATGCAGGATCATTCAATTTTTCATCATCGGCTTCAGTGTGGCAAGGATCTGCAATATTTGGAGCAAGGGTTGGTGCCGGAGCTCTTGCTGGAGCCGGTAGTGGAGCTACCGTAGGTTATGCAGGAGGCGCAGGGTCAACAGATGCTATACTCAGGGGGGCTACCCGTGGAGCTATTGTTGGTGCAACTGTAGCTGGGGTTCTTGCGGGCATAGATGCTTATGGAGGGTTCGAATTTTCGTATGGAGGAAAACCTCCCGAATCAGAGCGTTTCTTAGGCTTTCAATATGGCTCCAGAATCACAATTCTTGATGCAGGGCCAATCAAGGCATTGGCCGGAGATCCCTTTGTCTCAAGCTTAGCCGTTTCAGGAGCATCTGGTTATGATGTACTCTCCAAGGGCCAGCTACAGAATTTTGCAGAAAATCAATTACGCAAGTTGTTGGAAGAGGGCAAAGAGTATAAGGCAACGTTCTAATTTGTGGAGTTATCCTGTAATGGGGTAAATCGCAAGGGCATTATTTTAAGAAATTGGAACTTTTTCTTTTTACTGGTGTCAGGACAAAATGGCTAATATCCTAAGATATGGGTTCTGGTGTGTGTTCATAGCATATGCCTTGATCGGATGTTCCACTGAACTGCAAGTAGCAGCCGAAAGAGGAAATCTCCAGGTCGTTTCAGGGCTATTAAATTCAGGAGAACGCATTTCAGCAAGGAATTCTGTGGGGTGGACCGCCCTTCATTACGCTGCTCGCGCCGGCCAAGATGCAGTAATTAACTTGCTACTCGACAAACAGGCTGCTATTGATGCGAGAGGAGACAACGGAGAAACTCCTTTGTTTCTGGCCAGCTATAATTGCCATCTACACGCCGTTAGGAACCTTTTAGACAGGGGAGCGAATTATTCCATTGAAGCCAAGCCGGATAGTTATGCTTGGTTGACTCCTCTATTAATCGCCAGTAAACAGGGTTGTGCACCTCAAATTCTTCAAGCTTTGTTGGGCGCCGGTGCAGATGTTAATGCTATAGATGAAAAGCAGGGGTGGAACGCATTAATTTTTTCTGCCAACATGGGGCATCATCAAGCCATGGAAGTGTTACTCTTGGCTGGGGCTGCTGTTAACTATCAATCCTTTGAAGGCCTAACAGCTTTAATCGCTGCGGTTGGTGGAGGGCACAAGAATGCTGTTCAAATATTGCTAGAGGCTGATGCAGATGTGAGTATCACAACGAGCCAGGATGGTAACTTATTACTTGAAGGGCTTGAACCAATGGACACGGCATTATCAGTCGCCAAGCGACGCGGCCATAACGATATTGTGGTCTTACTTGAAAAATGAATTTGAATTAGTAGGAGGGGCACCCATTAGCAGGCTTGGTCAAGACATTTGGGGTCATTTCTTGTCTTACCACTAGTAGCGTCAGGCCTGCCTCCATTACCTCATATCGTATTTCAGCAATTTTCTGTGATGCCGGGTTTCGGCCCGACAGCCGAGGCCCTTTCTTTCGGGAAAAGGACCAAAAATGGGTGTCAGGAACGAATGGCACTAAGTTAAGCCCTTGGACCATGAAACAATAGCTGCACAAACATGGGGGATTTGGCATAGTGTGCGATGAAACATTTCACGCCCTTATTCCCAAACTTCCATCTTCAGACTCTCCGCAGAAAACCTCGGTCAGCCCAGCAGATTTTGGCGACCAAGCTGGCCCAACTCAAACGGAAGACCTTCAGTCAACTGGGCGAGTGTCTGGGCCAATTCATTCCCACTGAGTATCTTCGCCCTACGGCCTCAGGCCCGTTGAGTCGCCGGCGAGTATTCAGCAAAGAAAACACTTTTTGGGCCTTTTTCTCTCAGGTGTTGGGGGCCGACGGAGGGTGCCAAGAGGTTGTCCGCCAATTCCAAGCCTATGCCGCCTTGAAGGCCGTTGCGGTACCCTCGTCGTCCACGGCGGCCTATTGCCAAGCCCGGAAAAAGCTTGATCTGCCCAGTCTTGCCGCCATCCTGCACGACACCGCCACCTGGCTGCAGGCCCGACGAACCAGCGAGCGATTGAAAGGGCGCCGGGTGATCGTCGTGGATGGGACCGGGGTGAGTATGCCGGACACCGCGGCCAATCAGCAGGTGTGGCCCCAACCGCGCAGTCAGCAGCCCGGCTGCGGATTCCCCCGCGCGGCGCTCTGTGCCTGTTTTTGTCTGCAAACCGGGGGCTTGCTGAGCTATGAGGTGGGGAACAAAAAAAGCCATGAGCTTCCGATGTTGCGGAAGCAATGGAGCACCTTTAAGCCGGGTGATATTTTTCTGGGCGACAAGGGGTTTTGTAGCTATTATGACCTCTTCTGCCTACAAGAGCGCGGCGTGGATTCGGTCATTACCCTGGCTCGACGGTTGCCGGTGAGTGAAGCCGACGCGATTCAGGTACTTGGGCAAAACGACCGTCTCATCCACTGGAACAAGCCGGTCAGAAGCCCTGCCTCTAGTTATTCACAGCAGGAGTGGGAACGGTTACCAGCTGTCCTCGTCCTCCGGCAGATCAAAGTGACGGTGGAGCACCCCGGCTTTCGAGTGTCCTCCTTTTACCTGATCACGACCTTGCTGGATGCGGCGGCCTATCCCGCCACCGAGCTGGCGGATCTGTATTTCCAGCGGTGGGATGTCGAACTGTTTTTTCGGGATATCAAAACCACCATGGGTATGGACATTCTGCGCTGCAAAACGCCGGACATGGTTCACAAGGAAATCCTCATGCACTTGATTGCCTATAACGGCATTCGCTGTCTCATGAGGGAGGCGGCCGCGAGGCAAGACGAACCGATCCGCCGGATCAGTTTTAAAGCCAGCGTCCAAGCACTCCGGCAGTGGGAGCCACATCTCCATCAAGTCAAACTCACTCGACAAGAACGCCAGGAATTCATTGGACGCCTGTATGAATCGATTGCAGGAAAACGGGTGGCTGAACGACCGGGCAGAAGCGAGCCGCGAGCGGTCAAACGCCGACCCAAGTCCTACCAATTATTAACCGCTCCACGGCATGAGATGAAGGTCATCCCCCATCGAGGAAAATCCCGTGCAAAGAGAGCTTAACTTAGTGCCATTCGGGTCAGACACGAATAACGAATCTGTGTTCATAGCCTAGTACGGACAGCTGTTCTCCCCACCGAACCTTTCAAAGAACTGTGAGTCGTGGATGGGTACTCATTGTTCTTCTCTCACATTTCCACACTTTTGTTACGACGGAGAGGGCGTTATGAAACGTAGTTGTAACAACATTTTTGCATAATTCATGTAGGACATCACAAGATTTCAATAGCTTGCTGGAGGGTGTTTTTTCTCTCAGAGAGAAAGTAGATTTTGAAACAATGTTATCTGTTGGAAAGGAGAGAGTATGGAGAAAACTACCTATGTCATGGGTATTGGGTGGGTTCTTGTTGTTGTGATGATGACCCAATCTTCCTTCGCGCAACAGTTTGGAACAAGTCGAGAACGAGATAGAGGAGACTTTGGGCAACAGAAATTTTCATTTGCCGTGATTGGGGATGTTCCGTATGACGATCGCCAAGTGGAGGAGCTCGATAGGGTCATTGAAGAAGTCAATCGTGCGCGAGATGTGAAGTTCGTGATGCATGCCGGAGATATTAAAGGCGGGGGCGCTCGGTGTGATGATCAGGTGTATTTTGATCGTTTCAGTCAATACCAGAAATTCAAGCGCGCGTTTATCTATACCCCAGGAGACAATGAATGGACAGATTGCCATAGGGAGAGCAATGGGCAATTCAATCCGTTAGAGCGTTTGTCCTTCTTGAGAGATGTCTTTTTTTTAGATCCCTACCGATCAACTGGACAGCGACCTATGCGAGTGCGACCACAAAGTACGTTTTCAGGATTCGAAGGCTATGTGGAAAACGTCCTATTTAAAAAGAAGCGTGTCGTCTTTTCGACGATCCATGTTGTCGGGAGTAACAATAACCTGGCCCCTTGGAGTGGGATCGATCCGAATGATTCGTTCGAGAATCCTCGGCCCGACCGGCTCGCAGAATTTCAAAGCCGTGAAGCAGCGTCTATTCACTGGCTTAACCATACTTTTAATGTAGCTGAACGAAATAGCAGTCCAGGTGTGTTTATCATGATTCATGGAAACCCTCGATTTGATCTGGAGGAAACTGAGGATGGGCGATCCGGGTTCAACAGATTTATTAATACTTTGCGTGAGCGCGCTTTGCAGTTTAAAAAGCCCGTGGTTCTCGTTCACGGCGATTTTCATGTATTTCTCATTGATAAACCAATGTTTGGCGCACCGCTTGGCAGTTTTCGTGTAACGGCTGATGGCTTGCCAGCCATGCTTGGAACTATGAGCCGGATTCAGACGTTCGGGAGCCCAGATGTTCATTGGTTGAAGATTACCGTCAATCCGCGTTCCCGCAATGTCTTTACATTTCAAGAGCGGATCGTCAAACAAAATGCGGTCTTTCCATAAATGTGTCTCAGCTGCCACTTTGAGGATCGTCTTCATAAACCACAAGGAGGTTAACGATGGTCATGCTTCTGCCTCAGTTCCGTGGGTCGAAAATATTGCTAATTCTCGTCGTTCTTTTTTCTGTCACGATTCTGAATCACCGACTAGTTCTGGCCAAACAAGGGGATCATTCTGCTCCTGTGACGCATGGAGTGATGGCTGGAGATGTGACCTCACGTAGTGCCCTGATTTGGGCGAGGACAAACAAGCCGCTTACGATGCATGTATTGGTGAAGTCAAAACGGGGACTTGACCATCCCATCAAAAAAGAAACATCTGTGACCCTCGCAAAAGATTTTACTGGAAAAATCTTTGTAAAAGGGCTTCATCCCGATACGAAATACGAGTATTTCGTGTGGTTTGGAGAGAGGCATCGGTCCGTTCCACCTCATCGAGTGGCCTCGGGAAAATTTAGGACGGCGCCTGAAAAAAATCATCCTAAGCCAATTCGATTCGCTTGGGGTGGAGATGTGGCAGGCCAAAATGTCTGCAGGGATCAAGAAGAAGGCTTTCCAATTTTTAAAGCCATCAAAAAATTAGACCTGGATTTCTTCGTCGGACTTGGGGACATGATCTATGCTGATGGTGTTTGTGAAGCCGTTGGACGCTATCAAAATGCTCAAATTCCGGGCGATTTTGTTCAATCTGCTGACCTTCCGAATTTCTGGGCACATTGGAAGTATGGGAGGGAAGATCGAAAGTTTCAAAAGCTGCTGTCTAAGGTTCCGTATTATGCCGTATGGGACGATCATGAAGTCGTCAATGATTTTGGGCCGTTGCATGACACTCGTGCTGCACTGCCCTACACGGCAGACGAACACCTTCTTCCTCTTGGGCTACAGGCCTTTTTGGCCTATAACCCCATTGCAGAAAGAAGGCTGACACCAGAACGATTGTATCGCCAGGCCCGGTGGGGCAAACATGTGGACATGATTTTTCTCGACAATCGTCAATATCGAGATGCCAATCTTGAAAAGGATGATTCACAATTCGTGAAAACGATGCTGGGACGAGAACAGTTGCAATGGTTGAAAAAGACCATTCAAGGTTCTGACGCGACATGGAAAGTCATTGTTTCCAGTGTTCCGATTTCTATTCCTACAGGCTTCCCTCCAGAATTGGGCCGCGATGGTTGGGCGAACTTTGATCAGGAAACAGGGTTTGAACATGAACTTGCAGAGATTTTTCAAACTATTCAGGCACAGAAGCGTAGAAATGTGATTTTTATCACAACAGACGTTCATTTTGGCGGCGTGTTCCGTTACACACCCTCACTCGCAGATTCTGGTTTCCAGATTCACGAATTTGTCACGGGACCAATGAATGCGGGGCTTTTCCCCAATAGAGCTTTTGACGATTCGTTGGGAGCCGAAAACCTCTTTTTCTATGGGCCAGAGAGCGCTGAAGCTGTCTCCACTTGGGAAGAAGCCAAACCGTGGATGAATTTTGGCTATGCAGAAGTGGATACCTTAGGAAATTTAACCGTTTCGATTAAAAATATTGAAGGCACAAGTGTGTTTGAAACGACCTTGTTTCCACACTAATTATCAGAGCGAATGAACGATAACGAAGGCCTCATCAAAGAAGATCTGGGTATTGGTGTTCACTGCCATGGGGGTAGTTTCCGTGGCCAAAGGCAAAGCTTTTGATGATTGCTGATAAGACGATGAATCCGGAAAGGGTTTTGTATGGTCGGCGGACGGGCTCTCGCAAGTAGTCTTGTTTTCCTTGGTCTTTCAGCATCGGCATTGGTTGTCATGACGTTAGCGCTTATCGGGGGAAGGAGAAAAAGAGAATGAAGAGAATACATTTCTTCCATTCAGAAATTTGGTCTGAATTTGCAAAGCTGGATGCGGCGTTCAGGCAAATTCTTTCAAAAAGTAAAGATGTGTTTTGGTCCCCGACGTGTCTTTTCTTATTGATCATTGTCTGGATCTTTCTCCCAACAAATTTTGCTGTCAGTGAAACCTCGTTTTTATATGACTTTACGCAAGAAGATAAAAGGATTGGCCAATCTTTTCACAGGAGCAAAAACCATAGACATTCACAAAGACCATTCAGGAAACGACATGCGTCCGTGCGATTTGCCACATTCAATGCCTCGTTGAATCGAAACAATGCCGGGGAGCTTATCACGGACCTCTCGACTCCCGATAACGCACAAGCTAAGGCGATTGCGGAAATCATTCAGCGGGTGAATCCAGATGTGTTATTGATCAATGAATTTGATTTTGACAAAGATGGTCAGGCCGCACTCCTCTTTCAGACGAATTACCTTTCCGTGAGTCAAAATGGGGCAGCCCCTGTGGAGTTTCCATTCGTCTTTTTAGCGCCATCGAATACCGGAATTCCGTCAGGATTGGACCTTGATAACGATCAGAATGGATCAACGACTGGACCAGGGGATGCGTATGGATTTGGGTTTTTTCCGGGACAGTTCGCGATGGTGGTACTGTCGAAGTACCCGATTGTAGAGTCTGATACTCGAACATTTCAGCAGTTCTTGTGGAAGGATATGCCTGGAGCTCTGTTACCAGACGATCCTGAAACATTGGCTCCCGCGGATTGGTACTCGATTGAAGAACTTGAAGCGGTTCGGCTTTCTTCCAAGAGCCATTGGGATGTTCCAATCGACATTAATGGCAAAGTCATTCACGTGCTTGCCAGCCATCCCACGCCTCCCGTGTTTGATGGTCCTGAAGATAGAAACGGCCGTCGGAATCACGATGAAATCAGGTTTTGGGCTGACTATGTCCGCCCCAATCGAAGCGTTTATATCTCAGATGACCAAGGGAATGCCGGCGGGCTCAGTGGTCGGGCTAGATTTGTCATCATGGGAGACCTCAACGCGGACCCATTTGATGGAGATAGTACCGACGAAGCTGTGCTGCAACTACTCAATCACCCGCGGATAAATACAAGGAAAACACCAAAAAGTCGAGGTGGTCGTGAGGCTGCGAGGGTACAAGGTAAAGCTAACCTTTCTCAACTAGGCAAGCCAGAATTTGATACTGCTGATTTTGGAGATGTTCCCCCAAGCCCTGGCAATCTCCGCGTTGATTATGTCCTACCGTCCAAAAACCTGAAAATTAAGGACTCTGGGGTGTTTTGGCCCAAGACAGGCAAGACATTTTCATCCCTCGTGAGCAATTCCGATCATCGTTTAGTATGGGTTGACGTGAAAATCTCTAGGTAAACTAGTTGCTAGCGGAGCAATAAGTGAATCGGTATCGAAATAAGAGGTCGAGGATATGGCCAATTCTAAAGATTACGAGACGTCATATTGCAAACTTTAGAAAGAGAATTAGAGAGAGAGGGGCACTGAGCAAACGGAAATGTAACAAATTCAGAGAAACGGTATAGATGTCGATGGGGTAGAAATTTCAGTTGTTTACGCGACAGTAGTGGAAATGATGTTCGTAAAAACAGGCAGGATGGCCCCTCTGCTTGCTAAGAGCAGGACAGCGAAATATCTTCACGCAACACATTGGCAACTTGAAGGCTTAGGAAGACTTGATTGTTGAATTGTCGTGACTCATTGTATATGCCTCGTCATTGAAGGCACAACGTGGCGATTGACGAAGAGGAAAGCTGCGTTAGTTAAATTAAAAAGGGTCAGACACTATATAATATTCTTCAGCCATTTATGAGTGTTCAAAGGTTGGCATTGGTGGCAGTCAATCAATCTCCATAATTTCCGATTTCACACTTTTTTAACAGAAGCGATCTTGGGAGGAAACTTAGCCGTAATTTGTCGGGTGTATTTTAGAACTGGGAGGCTAAAGATTGATGTTTTTCTTTCAATCATCACGAAAAGGATCGAAAGCAATTTTCTGAAATTTCTGGTCAATTTCCAAGGAAAGGAGGCATACAACCCTTGTTAGGTCAGTAAGAGTCATTTCTTAGGGAAGGTACACGCAAGAGGTAAAAGCAGGTCGTTAGCCAGTGCCTCTATTATCTTCACTAGTGCGTGAAGAGTAAAGAAAGAGTTTTTCATTTCATTAAATTTTTAAATATGTAGGAGGTGCCATGAAAAGATATTCACTTTGTCATGCTGTAGGGATTTTAGGATTTGGGGCTCTTATGCTATCAGGCCAAGCGGCTGTTGCAATGGATTTTGGGGAATTCGTTGAAAAGAAATTGCATAACAAATCAAAGAAGTTATTTGGAATCAAGAAGCCCATAAAGGAATCGGCTCCTCCAACAGAAGGGGATTATCGAACGCCTGTGCAAACGGTCGACGATCAAGTCAAATTGGCTAAAAGCTTGCAAGCGGAGTATGTCACTCGAGAAGCAGGGGATAAAGCCGACATGTTTGCATTTTATCCCAATGCTGAAAGTCCTACGCACTTGGTCTTTTGTATTGAAGGTGGGCGGGAAGAAATTGGTACCTTTAATAACGGGTTGACGAAGTACAACCCTTCAGTCCAAACCGTTTCTTTAATTGATGGGTCTGTGCGGACTATTCTTCGAGGCATGAGTCGTTGTGATGGCATTCGCCGCACACCCTGGGGAACGTACTTGGCTACAGAAGAAACCTCTGACGGAGGTGCGTATGAAATTAAGAAGCCACTGGCCTTTCAAAACCATTCTGTCAAAGATCGCGCAACAGGGGCGATAATCAAAAGAAATGGGACTCAATCTGGAAGAGTAGTCAAGCGAACCGCACTTCCAACTATGCGTTGGGAAGGGTTGACGGTGTTGGATAGCGGAGTGGTCATTGCCGGCGATGAACTTCGACCTGGAACGGGAATCGAAGACGCAGATGGTGGGGCCATTTTCAAGTTTATCCCAAGTGTGCCTCGTACGACAGACGACCTTAGCGATAACTTCAATAGGTCACCGCTGAGTGCTGGGCGCGTATTCGCATTTCAAGCCTCATGCCGAGATAATAGTCAACAGTTTGGTCAAGGTTGTGAAATTGGCAATGGTGCATGGGTTGAAGTGAGTGCGTCAAATGCGCCAATGGAGGCCGATCAACTTGGGGCGACTGGATATTATCGGCCTGAGGATTTGCATAAGGATCCTACTTTTACAGGAGATGGGGTGCGTTTTTGCTGGACAAACACGGGGAATCGTGGGGCTAGCAACTGGGCAGAGACGATGTGTGCTGTAGATTCCGCGCCATTGGAACCTCTGGCTACTGGGAATGATGGCCGTACGGTTATTGTCAATCGATTTGTCGAAGGCGACCCTGATTTTAATTCGCATGATAACTTGGCCATTCAACCGATTACTGGGATTGTCTATGTAATTGAAGACCATCCAAATGGGGATGTTTTTGCCTGCTTGCCAGATGGAAATGACCGAGATATCAAGTCGGATGGTTGCGTGAAAATTCTTTCGGTGAAAGATTCCTCGGCAGAGCCCACAGGCTTTGAATTTGATGCTTCTGGCCTGACTGCCTATTTGGCCATTCAGCATAGTGCTGATGGAAATATGCCATTGGTAGATGATTACCGAACTGATGATGTTATTAAGATCAGTGGATTTAAAATTCCCTCTGGTCTCAACAACACGCACAATTAGATCCATATGCATTTCTCAAATCGTTCCCTTGGCTTTTATAAGCCAGGGGAGCGATCTCCGTGTATAGCAAATTGCTCTTCCTATTTCGTTCTCTTGAAATCGAGTCGGGTTTTCTCTCGTAAGTATAGGAGAGTGCAGGCTTCTTTTGTCATAGAAGAAGAGTCAATGCCTATCTTCTTCAAAAAACCCCAATTAGGATATTGAGGAGATCGACATGTATAAAAAAATACCGGTTGTCCTAGCCCTTGCTCTCGTATCGAACTTCAGCCTTGGTACAGTCAATGCCGGGGATCTTAATCGTTCGCTCCGAGATACAGTTGAACTTGGTCCTCGACCGTTTTATTTAGTCCAAAAAATGAAAAAGGGAAAGCTTAAAAAGGAACTTCAAGAATGTGCAGTTCAGAAAAAGAGGTATCGATCAAGTGACTTTTCAATTGGTCACCGAGGTGCACCAATGCAATTCCCGGAGCATACGAAAGAATCATACGAAGCGGCACACCGGATGGGTGCGGGTATTCAAGAATGCGATGTGACGTTTACCAAAGATGGGGAACTTGTGTGCCGTCATGCCCAATGTGATCTGCACACTACAACGAATATTGTTGCCCGAGAAGATCTTCGTCATCAATGTAAAGTTCCACCAGAATTTGATGCTCAAGGAAATTTGACGAATGCTTCCGAGATTACGTGCTGTGCCTCAGATTTTACTTTGGAGCAGTTCAAATCTCTCAAGGGGAAAATGGATGCGGCAGATACGAACGCAACCACTGTTGAAGAATACCTTGGTGGAACAGCTGATTTCCGAACTGATCTCTACGCGACTGGGGGGACATTACTCACGCATGCTGAAAGTATTGTACTCTTCGATCAGATGGGTGCCAAGTTTACCCCAGAACTCAAAGAAGGAAATGCAGATGATATTGCAGTTATTTTTGGAAGCCAAGAGAACTATGCGTTGAAGATGATTGATGAATATCAAGATGCCGGTATTTCTCCGAGAAAGGTGTTTGCTCAGTCCTTTAATTTGGACGATGTGTTGACGTGGATACGGAAAAGACCTGGCTTCGGGAAGCAAGCTGTATTTCTGGATGGCGGTACTATCCCTCGACCAAATCCGGGTCCGTTCCTGAAAGATTTGGCTAGTCAAGGCGTAAAGATTATCGCGCCGCCGATGCCCATGTTGTTGGAGGTCAATCAAAACGGAAAGATCAAACCGTCTGCGTATGCCAAAAAGGCCAAAAAAGCTGGGCTGGATATGATTACCTGGACGACCGAGCGCTCAGGCCGCATTGCGGAGGATGTGCTGGAAGGTGGTAGTAGATTCTATTACCAGACAACCCTGGATGCCCTGAAAAACGATGGAGATATCTTGCGGACTATCGATGTGCTTGCACAAAAAGTTGGTGTCTTGGGTATTTTCTCCGATTGGCCCGCCACCACAACCTTCTACGCGAACTGTAAGGGTTTAGGGCTCCGTCATTCGGGCTTCCCAGGTCGGTATCTTTTTCAGTAATAGCACAAATGCGGAATTTTCCCGCGAATGGTCTGGAAATAGTGTGTGTGCATACCTGCCGTTTATCCCCATAAAAAGGTATGGGGATAAACGGGGGACAAGAAAAACTCGAAAAAAATTCTGTTCAGTGTGAATCAAGTTGTTTCTGATACGAGCCTGCATAGTAATATTAACTAATGGCCACCTCTAAAAACCCCTCATTACGTCATTCATTGATTCGGCCCTTGGCGAAATAGCGTCGGCAGGTGTTTGATCTCAGGATGAGCCGTGCCCAGCGTGACGCTGTTCGGCCTGGTCAGGCCTCCTCCCCACGTTCTTATGCCCGTTGAACCTTCCAAGGCCGCGTGAGAATCAGGAAGCGCTGAAAGTTGTAGGTCAAATTCTTCAGCCCGATCTTGGCTCTGGCTCGCAGGAGACCAATCGTGCGAATCAGCTTCCCACCCATCGCCGTGACCTGATGGCCAAAGACATGTTCGACTCGGGCGCGAATCCGCGAGCGAGCTCGATTCCAGGTCTGCTGTTGAGTGGTGAGAGCCTTGTTGCGAGACCCTTTATAATGAATCTTGGAGCGCAGGCGCTTGGCCTTGAGCGTCGTGTCGATCTCCGTTGACCGATAGGCCGAGTCCGCCCAAATGTCGCGTCCGACTTCCGTGGGGAGTAAGAGCTCTGCAAGCACCTGACTGTCGTGCACGGCTGCATCAGTCACCGCATACTGACGAATCAGCTTGTGCTTTTTATCCACGTTCACATGGTTCTTGTACCCATAGTGACTTGTTCCATTCTTTTTCGTCCAGCGAGCCTCCGTGTCTTTCTGCCGGCGTTTGTTGGGCTGCTCGTCCCATTCAGTCGGGCAGTCCCCGGCTTTGATCGTGGCATTGTCCTCACGGGAATTACGTTGTTTGGGGACGGGCACAAGTGTGGCATCAATTAATTGGCCGCTCCGCGGTTGTAACCCATGCGCGGCCAAGTAGGCTTCAAATTGGTCAAACAGAGTGCTCATGACCTGAGCCTGCGTCAGAGTTTCGCGAAACAGCCAGATGGTCTTGGCATCGGGAATGCGTTGATCAAGATCTAGCCCTAAGAACCGCATGAAGGACAGCCGGTCGCGGATCTGATATTCAGTTTGGTCATCGGACAAATTATAGAGGCTTTGGAGCACAAGGATTTTGAACATCAATACGGTATCAAAGGGGGGGCGCCCACCTTTTTTCCGCTTGGACCGACGGAGCACGACGTCAAGCGCCGGTCGAAAGGCTTCCCAAGGCACATGAAAAGCCAGAGCGTCTAACGGATCTCCGTTTTGACTAAGAGCTTCGTACCGGGTAGCAAGATCACAAAAGCTGAGTTGGCGCAATGTCGACATCGTAGAATCCTCCTTGGGCGGAGTATCGCAAATCAGCACCCACATGTCAGGGGTTTTTAGAGATGCCCTAATAATAAAGTTGACCCGTCTAAGTGCCTTTTTAGAACGTATCTTCCCAATTTCAGGATCTCGGGTAGCCCTTCTTTGTGTTGCTATGGAAGTAAGAAGATGTGTTTAGGACTTCTGTTGCTATCAGGATGTTGACCATTTTCTAACGCAGAAGAAACGTCTTCGTCATATTGGTTCCCTACAATCTGGATATGGGTTTGATGAATCATTAAGAATGTCATGAATCACAAGGAGGCTTCAAGTGAAACTCAAGGAACAAGAACTCCAGAATGAGCCTTGCCCTAAAGTGCTACAGACATCGAGCGTCATTGATTCTCGGAGTGAGTGTTTATGGGATAAGACTCAGATGAGGTATGACGCTGGGCTTTTCGAAGACAAGAAAAATTCTCAAGCATTAGACGAAGCGATGGATGGTCGTTCGGAGGATTTTGCCAGTAGATCTCATGATTCCTTTCTGCTGAAGGAATCGCTTGTAGAAATTTATTTAAAAGAAATTTCTCGATTTCCTTTACCAAATCACGATGAGCAGCGACGGTTGGCGCAAAAGATTCAGATCAGTATGGTGTGGAGGAATCTGAGTCTTTTTAAGTTGCCTCTCGCGCTTAATTATCTTCTTGAGTACCTTGAGCAGGCTAAGCAGGGAGTGTTGCCTCTATCCAAGCTGATGCTTCAACGACAGAGAGGCGAGGGTGAGAAAGACGAAAACGATAGTTCGGACAATGACCAGGATTGGGGGAAAGGACAATCTTCAGGAATAGATGATCTCATTCTCCTCATCGAAAGAAAGTTGATGTGCAATAGCCGATTGCAGAGAGATTGGGATGCCCCTAAAAAACGAAAAAAACTTCATCGGCACGTTCAAGACTTACATTTTGAGATTCTTTGCAGGTTACATTGTTTTCCACTACATCCTGAAATTCTTAACCACATTGTTCATCGAGTGATATCGGTGCATGAGATCTTGCAAGGTATCCAGTATCATGCCGAGTCCGATTTTCTATTTATGAAAACCGCAAAATATAGGTTATTTATGAATTTGTGTGAAACACATGGTAAAAGTCTCGCTGGATTTCTGAGGTCATCCACTCGGCAGGCGAGATTGTTATGGATTGAAGAGGAAGTCCTGGGCATGGCGATGCTAGAATTTTCAACGACATGTGGTCAATTGAAGTCCTGGGTTCAGAAAATTGAGGAAGAGAAACAGCATGTCATTGAAGGGAATCTTCGGTTAGTCGTGTCGGTGGCTAAGAAATACTATGGTCGACATATGGACCTGATGGATTTTATTCAGGAAGGGAATATCGGGTTAATGAAAGCGGTAGAACGCTATGATTTCACCCGAGGCACCATGTTTAGCACGTACGCAGTCTGGTGGATCCGGCATGCTATTGGGCGGGCAATCGATGATCGAGAAGCAACCGTGCGTATTCCAGTGAACATAGTCCAATCTAAACGAAAGCTTGATCGAACGTTTCAATCGTTGACCCAAAGCAGGGGCCATGCTCCAACCGTTCATGCAGCTGCACAGCAAGCGAAAGTATCAGAGGAAAAAATAGAACAACTTCTGCAGCTGCCAACGGAATCCATTTCACTCGATTCCCCAGGAGATGAACACCAAGGCGATATTTCCAAAACGATGGCCCTTCCTAGTTCAGAGCTGAGTCCCTTACAGCATTGCTCGCATATCGAATTACAGCAGCATACAATGGGAGTTTTAAATCAACTGCCTCGGCGGCACAAAAGCATACTCCAATATCGTTTTGGAATTGGAATAGGGGAACATGAGTTAAACCGAGTGCAGGTGGGTAAGCGATTTGGTGTGACACGGGAACGTATTCGACAAATTGAACAACAGGCATTTGAAAAAATTCGCACCTCTTTCTCATGGCCTGTTTGGGAGTCCTTTTTTCATGATCAGTGAAAGTCAAAGACATTTCTTAAGATGGGATCTATGATGCGAGCTTTGGATTAAGCACGAGGCTTGAAATTTAGAACATCAATTGTCGTTTTGCCATTTGATATCCTATCCATCGACTCCGGGGTCGTTCCGTCTTTACCCTGCTATCTCTACCCTTCTTGTCGTCTCTATCCAATCAATTGACAGAAATATTGGTAAGTTGGTCAGTAAGGAGAGGTGGACCCCATTCATTGGACAGACTCATGTAGATGCTAAGTGAAATCTTCTGCGGTATATTTCTTGATAACGAAAGGAGCAGAAGATGGCACGACGATCACGACGAAATCATTCCCCAGCGTTTAAGGCGAAGGTGGCCTTGGCCGCGGTCAAGGGCGAACACACGTTGGCAGAATTAGCCGAGCAATTTGACGTCCATCCGAATCAGATTCAAGACTGGAAGAAGCAGTTGCTGAATAAGGCAGAACATGTGTTTGGCGCCAGCCTCCTTGCGGCTGCCGACCATGAACAGGTGCAGCAGAAATTGCATGCCAAGATTGGGCAGTTAACGATGGAAAAAGATTTTTTAGCCACCGCGCTCGGTTCCGGCCGATGACTGAGCGCAAAGCGATGATTAAGGCCAAGCCAAGTCTCACAGTGACCCGCCAGTGTCAGTTGTTGGCGGTACCCCGGTCGAGTGCCTATGCCCGACTCCAAGCTGTTTCAACCGTCGACCTTGATTTGATGCGTCCGCTTGACGAGCTCTATCTGAAATGGCCGTTCTATGGCAGCCGTCGTCTGTGTGTGGAGCTGCAACACCAGGGATATCGGGTGAATCGTAAGCGCGTTCAACGATTGATGCGCAAGATGGGACTCCGAGCGATTTACCCAAAGCCGCGAACCAGTCACCCAGGCAAGGGGCACAAGATTTATCCCTACTTACTGAGAGGCCTGAGGATTGAGCGCCCCAACCAGGTGTGGGCGAGTGATATCTGTTATATCCCAATGGCCAAGGGGTTCATGTATCTCACCGCCATCATCGACTGGTATTCACGTCGGGTGTTGGCGTGGCGAGTGTCGAATACGTTGGAAACGGAGGCCTGTGTGGAAGCGCTGGAAGAGGCCCTCTTGCGCTATGAGGCGCCAGAGATCTTCAATACAGACCAGGGTGCCCAATATACCAGTGAAGCCTTCACCGCGACACTTAAAGATCGTGGAGTCCAAATCAGTATGGATGGCAAAGGGCGTTGGGTAGACAACGTATTTATCGAAAGATTATGGCGCAGTGTGAAGTATGAGGATGTATATCTGCGAGCGTACGAGACGCCAGCAGCGCTACGGGCTGGGCTGACTAGCTACTTCGCGTTCTATAACACTGAACGCCGTCACCAGTCCTTGAATCGACAGACTCCGGATGCCGTATATTGGGCAAGTCCAATGGCGAAGAAGGCTGCATAATGATCAGCAGAAGTTTCACTTAGCACCCTGTCCAAGAATTGGGGTCCACTACTGTTCTGCTATTGTAGACAGTATTGCTCGAGAAATAGATTTTTAGTCGGTGTGTTCTTTAATCTCAGGTCGGTGATGGGTTATTTACTCAATTGTAACAGTCACATAATATCGTGGAAACATAAGGTAGGTATTATGCAAGTCCTGTCCCTGTCTTGGTCTGATTCGGTCTTCCGAATTCTTAATGAACAATCCTGCCTCTATGCAAGCAAAACACGACGGAGAGATTGTCTTAGATCCGCAATCGCGCACAATGATTTTTTATGAAAATTCTCAACCATTAACACGAATCGAGTTCAGGTTGTTAGAAAATTTACTATCGAAAGAAGGGTCGCTAGTATCTCGTCAGGAACTATTAGATGTTGTCTGGGGTGCCCAAGTATCAGTTGGGGCTCGAACGGTCGATTCACATATTGTTCGTGTTCGACGTAAGCTGGAAATCCTCGCGCCGCGTCTCTTTTGCATTGAGACCGTTTGGGGATTAGGATATCGTTTTCGTTCGGTGCAAGAAAAGTAGATATTCTTCAATAGGATCATAGGTCAGATATGAAGCGCCTGGCAGTTATCGATATTGGGACAAATTCGATTCACATGATTTTAGCGGAAATTGGTAAAAATTTTTCGTACAAAATTGTGGATCGAATCAAGGAGATGGCTCGTCTTGGTGATGGCACTTTTACCTCGCAGAAGCTGTCTACAGAAGCGATGGACCGAGGGTTGGCGGTGCTCAATCGGTTTTCTCTCTTAGCAAAGAATAAGGGATTCGATACTATTCTTCCTGTCGCGACAAGTGCAGTGCGAGAATCAAAAAATGGTGGAGATTTCATCAAGCGTGTTCGGAAGCAAATGGGTTTAAAGATCCGTGTCATTACTGGCGAGGAAGAAGCCAGACTTATCTATTTAGGTGTGCGTCACAGTATGGATTTGTCAGAATCTCCCGCGATGATCGTGGATATTGGCGGTGGGTCGGTTGAATTGATGGCCTGTATTCCGAAACGACTAAAGTTTGTGCGAAGCCTCAAGCTAGGCGCTATTCGATTGAAAGATCAGTATCTTAAAACGGACCCGCCTGATAAAAAAATGGTTCAAAGAATGGAGCACACCATCACGCAAGCCATCAAGAAATCGTTGGCTGGAAAGAAAGCTCTTTCGGTCGGTTCGTTAGTGGCGTCATCGGGAATGGCTGGAAATTTGGCTGAAATGATTTACCTTGCCCGGACGGGTCGTGCGCTCTCTCAGATTGACATGGCTGAAATTGACTTGAAGGAAATCAAGGAAGTGGAGCAACTTCTTCGAGTAAAAGATACCGAAGGTCGCTTGAAAGTTCCAGGGTTGGATCCACGGCGAGTTGATACATTGCTTCCTGGAGTTCTTGTCCTGAGGGTGCTAATGGAGTGTCTTGGCGTGAAGCAGGTTCGCATTAGCGATAAGGCGCTTCGAGAAGGCGTGATCTATGATTTTATTCAACGGCATCATGAAGGTCTGGTAGCAGAACAAGAAATTCCCAATGTGCGGCGTCGACAAATCTTATTGCTGGCTCGTCGCTATCAGTACCCTAAAGTGCATTCCCATCATACGGCGAAGTTGGCGTTAAGTCTTTTTGATCAAACGCAGTCGATTCATGGGATGGGTGAGGTTGAACGGGAATTGTTAGAATATGCGGCATTTCTACATGACATCGGGCATCATATTCAGGAAAACAAACATCATAAACATACGTTTTATTTGATTATGCATGCAGACCTGCCGGGGTTTTCGTTAGATGAAGTGCGGATGATTGCGAATGTGGCTCGTTATCATCGACGGGGTTTGCCGAAAAGAGGTCACCAAGGGTTTAAGTTGCTCAATGCGAGTCAGCGAAAGTCGGTATTAGGGCTGA
The DNA here is from genome assembly GCA_029261255.1 of Nitrospirales bacterium. Taxonomy (GTDB): domain Bacteria; phylum Nitrospirota; class Nitrospiria; order Nitrospirales; family UBA8639; genus Nitrospira_E. Next base: position 28,038 of record JAJDBQ010000064.1, on the reverse strand, counting down.
GCGCAATTTTGCGAATTGCGGATGGATTAGACCGGACACATTTTTCTGTGGTGAAAGCGGTGAAAGTTGATTTAGGCATACCCCTCAGCCTCCAAGTTCGATTTCGCTATGATCCTGAATTAGAACTATGGACGACGGAAAGAAGAAAAAGACTTTTTGAGAAAATCTTTCGTCGTTCTGTCGAGCTACTTCCTGCTCCTGTTACGGCTAAAGGAGCCGCCTAGTATTTCTTAATTATTCTCGATTCTCGCCATTTCATTGCTGTGTCTTTCCCAGCGTCTCTTTCCTACGTTGTAGAGTTTCTAGAACGGCTGTTCAGAAAATTCACTAGTTACGTTCTCACTATTTTTCTGTGCGGTGGTCCTGAAGGTATTCATGTATAAGAACGACTAGAAGTTTTCTAGATCGACTCTTTGACAAACTCAGGGCATGATTTTTGTTGATCGGAGGACTCTACTATCCACCAGGCCTATGGTTTCTACACCATCGGTCTGTCTTGAGAGTCAACATTCCCGGAGGCTTCCACCGCCAGATTTATAGAAGGCTGCAATATTGCCTAAACATTGGCTACTCTCTGCAACGAATAGAACGAAAAAGGTGAGTAGCCATATGCTGTAGTGGTTTAACTACCCTCTCAGCCTTGACCCTCAGCCCAGCCCTCTCTCTGAAATGGAGGGGGAGCATCACGGCCTTTTAGTTGATAATTAAAATACAAAAGGACAACCAGGATCAGAATATATTTCCTATATTAATCAGCTGAGTTTCTCCGCTGGCATCGTCCACTCCGTCGTTATCGGTGAGAATGTACGCATCTCCATTTGGGAGAACGGTCAATCCTTCAACATTTTCTAGCACGAACCCATTGTCTTTTTTCAGATCAGGAATGATGTCTCGAGCCAGGGTTTTACTCAGGACTGGAAAGGCTTGTCCTTGAGGCTGCGGTTCGATTCCATCAATGCTGAATGTATAGATCTTTTTAATAGTCGCATCTGGGCCACCCTGATTATCACGTTCAATGACTGCAAAAGTGTTGTCGTTGAGAGCGACAATCTCTGATAGTCCGACCCACCCACCATTGGGTGACGTCGGTTCATCAATTGGATAATAAAAAAACTTCCATTCTTTCGTTGCCGTATGATAACGCCCTATTCGGACATGTCCTGCTGGATCATTCACCCATTCTCGCTGAAAGGCGACATAGACCAATTCAGTCTTCGTATAGGTGTCCCAGGTTGAGGCAACTCCCTCAAAGCCAAAGCGCCGTTGGAGTAAATTGACTGAATCAGGGAGGTGGATGGTTTCAAGAATCTTTCCATTTTTTCTGACTTTCAACAATTGATTGAAAGATTCAACCGGACGATTGTCGTCATCGATGCTCCCTCGCCCTTCGGAAACCACCCAGAAGCCCCGGTTATATGGACGAACCGTTAATCCCTCAATATCTAAGTCTACGGTATTTCTCTGCATATCCCGTAACACGATTTCCTTCGTGATGAACGCAGGAAGATTCGGGACTTGAAGCATTTCAAAAATGCGGCTCTGCTTGTAGGCACTATCGTAGGCTATATACATTCGCTTGAAGAATGACGGTTTGGTATCGGCAGCTAACGTAGACAAGGCTCCCCAAGGAATTGGCGTGCCATTGGATCGGTTCGCCGAAATAATTTTCGGATAAGTCGGCAACCCACGTTTGAGTTGATAAATAGTGATAGAGGAACGGTTCTTGTCCCCACGATCATCGACTTCGCTCGCGACGACAAATAAATTACGTTGTGGAATAGCTAACAATCCTTCAGGTCCTACAGTCGTCGGAAGCACCTGAGTAACCACGCGTGAAATGGCAAGAGGCGTTACGGCAATGTGAAGAGGACGAACAGAAGGCTTTGTGAAGGAACCGATCAAGACGAGCTATAAAAATATTTTTCGAATACCAAAAACTAAGGAGCCGCTAAAATGAAAGTCGAATAAATCTTCCCCTAATGAGATTTTTTGCCTTTGCAGAGTCTGCGAGCTTTCTCTACGTGTTTCATATGGTAATGGTGCAAAGTTGACTTTTTGAGAAAATTCTCAAAATTAAATTCAGAAATTTCAAGGGGGAAGAAATGTGAAAACATGAATTTTGCGCTGTTTGCACCATTTCCTTATCAGCTTAAGCCGGATTTGGCTCCGGCTACGCGTGGAGCCGGCAACTTCATCTCTGAAAAATCAATGGATTATTGTCTGGTAAATGTCTGTTCAGCGTTCAATTTTCGTTATATTGACAATGGCGTTTTCTACACTAACACCAGAAAGTCTGTAACAACGGGCCAGATGGTATCGTGTTTCAACTTTTATATGGTCCATTTCCCTCCCTCTAACATTTTGCTCATTTTCAGAACGAAACCCCAAAGGGGGGTGAGAGAAACTTAACGGGTATTCGTTGAAGGTTAAAATGCGATATCTTCTCTGCCGCCGGTGAGATCTTATAATCAAGCAAGAAGGACGAGAGAAGGCTGGAAAACTTAGGGAGAAGTCATATGGCGGATGATTTTGCCTTCCACCATATACACAACCAATTCGGCCACATTGGTGGCGTGATCGGCAATACGTTCGATATATTTGGAGATAAACGACAGGCGGATAGCTCGAGAGATTGTCTGAGGATTTTCCATCATAAATGATAAGAGCTCGCGAAAAACTTGCTCATTGAGGTCATCAATATAATCATCTTCATCCAAAACTTTTCGCGCGAGAACCGAATCACCCCGTACAAAAGCGTCCAACGCTTCTCCCACCATTTTTATGGCATGTTCCGCCATCAAGGGAACATCGATATAGGGCTTTAATTGAGGTTCTTCATTGAGTTCCATCGACCGCTCGCAAATATTTTCGGCCAGGTCACTCATCCGTTCCAGTTCTGTTGAAATTTTCATCGCCGTCGTAATAAAGCGAAGATCCCGTGCGGCGGGTTGCTGTAAGGCCAATAGTTCAAGACAGGCTTCATCGACCGCCACATCCATTGTATTGACTTGACGATCATTGTCTATCACTTGGGAAGCCAGATCATCGTCTCGGTCAACCAAGGCTTTAAGCGCCTGCCGGATTTGGTCTTCCACTAAGGACCCCATTCGTAAAATTTGTTGCTTGAGCCCGGCTAATTCTTCATCAAATCGTCGTAGCATAGACATGGGATGTTCCTGTTCTCACGCAATCAGCCGAACCGACCGGTGATATAATCTTCTGTCCGACGTTCGGAAGGGTTGGTAAAAATGGTTTTTGTATCATCGTATTCAATGAGTTCGCCCAACAGAAAGAACCCTGTGAGATCAGAGACACGTGAAGCTTGTTGCATATTATGGGTCACGATCACGATGGTCAGTCGTTCTTTGAGAGTATAGAGTAATTCTTCGATACGTCCTGTCGAAATAGGATCAAGCGCCGAACAGGGTTCGTCCATTAGAAGCACTTCCGGATTGACGGCCAAGGCTCGGGCAATACACAACCGTTGTTGCTGCCCACCTGAAAGACTCAGAGCACTCTGATGCAATCGATCTTTTGCCTCCTCCCACAACCCTGCGCCCTTGAGGCTATTCTCAACAATTTCATCTAATTGAGAACGCTGCTTAATTCCCTTTAATTGTGGACCGTAGGTGACATTTTGCCAAATGGATTTCGGAAAGGGATTCACCTTTTGAAACACCATCCCAACCTGGGTTCGCAAGTCGGTGATATCCATAGAGGGATCATAGATATCTTGCCCATCCAACAAAATTTTACCGACCACACGACTCCCATCAACTAAATCATTCAAACGATTCAGACACCGCAATAATGTCGTTTTTCCACAACCGGACGGCCCAATAAACGCCGTCACCTGATGAGCAGGAATATCCAAATTGATTTTAAACAAGGCTTGATGTTCCCCATAGAAAAAATTCATGTCTTTCACAGCAAACTTTGGTTGCCTGAACGATTCGTCTGACGTATTCATTGATGTCATGCTTTCGGGTTGCAATTGAATTGATCGGGATGGATCTGTAACAACTTCGACCTTAAGGGACTTGTGAGTTTTTGGAATGACATTCCCCATTGTAGCGATTGCCCCCGTAGAATGAAACGAACGTAAAACATGTGGGGTCAGACAGAATCTGCTAAATGGAAGCTCCCCGTAGCTTCTTACGCATATGATTTCTCACGGCAATGGCCGTAATGTTCAACAAGACAACCACCAACACCAGAACCAGAGTCGTGACATATACCATGGGCTTTGCCGCTTCCACATTCGGAGACTGAAACCCCACATCGTAAATATGAAACCCCAAATGCATAAATTTTCGATCGAAATGGACAAAAGGGAAGAGGCCATCCACCGGCAATGACGGCGCAAGCTTCACGACTCCTGTGAGCATCAGGGGTGCTACTTCTCCCGTCGCCCGAGAGATTGCTAAGATCAAGCCGGTTAGAATTCCAGGAAGAGCGGAGGGCAAGATCACTCGAAGCATCGTTTCGATTTTAGTGGCGCCTAGGGCGGCGGACCCTTCTCGGTACTCTCTGGGTACTGCAGACAATCCTTCTTCTGTCGAAACGATCACAACTGGGACGGTCATCAGAGCCAAGGTGAGAGATGCCCATAAAATTCCTCCAGTCCCAAATGTCGGATTTGGAAAGGCCTCTGGATAAAAGAGCGTATCGATCGTGCCTCCCACCGCATACACAAAGAAACCTAGACCAAAGACACCGAACACGATTGAGGGCACGCCCGCAAGATTATTGACAGCAATACGAACGGCTCGGGTCAGAGGACCTTGCTTGGCATATTCCCGGAGATAAAACGCTGCCAATACTCCGAACGGCACAACGGCTACACTCATGATTAACACCATCATGACTGTTCCAAAAATAGCTGGGAAAATGCCACCTTCGGTATTGGCTTCGCGGGGTTCTTCGGTCAACACGTTCCAAAAATTTTTGATATAGGTGAGGATTTTAGCAAACGCACTCATGGCATTGGGCTGAAGGGCTCCAATGATTTGTCCCATCGGAAGTTCCTTCATCTCGCCATTCGCATCTCGTAAGACAATCGAATATTCATGTAATCGCTTTCGAAGGATATCAAGTCCTTGAACATGTTTCTCGTATTGTGAATCAAGTCTTTTGACATCCGCCTTCAAATCGAAAATCTCAGAGGAATCGTTCTTCCCTTGTAGCTCCAACCCACGGATACGCAACCGTGCCTGCTCAATCTCATGGTTAATGGCCCCGATTTCGCCCTTTTCAATATGAGCAATCTCTTCATGAAGCTCATTGGCTTCCACTACTAGTGGACCAAGTAATTTCCAAGCTTCGTCGCCTGAAACTAGCACTGAATCTCTCTGCTTGATCTCCTGTAAATATCCATAGAAATTTCCCCATTCTCGACGCTCAAAAGCTGTGGCCTTCAACGGCAATCGTTGAGCAACAACTTGATCTTCATCAACCCAACGAAAATCCAATCCATAGAGATCCCGATTCCCTATTTTTAAATTGAAACGACCTTTCCCGTCTGGCGATTGCACCGACACAGAGTCAGGAATGATCTCCCGATGCTTCAATTCTCCCAGAATCTTTTTTCCGTCTGCTAATTCAAACTCCACAAGGTTCGATGGCCAAAAATACCCTAAGCCATTCACCATAATGAGAAGGAGAACGCCGACCACTAAAAACACAGAGGCTGTCACCGCTCCGCCGCATATCCAAATGAAGAGCGTGCCAGAATTCCAGAATTTTTTCAGAAAGGTTGTCATAGGATATTAATACTGACTGTATTTCGCACGAAGTCTTTGCCGAATGACTTCGGCAATGGTATTGACCACAGAGGTAAAGGCAAAAAGAATCATGCCGGCCAAGAAGAGTAGGCGAAAAAGCGTTCCTCCCTCCGGAGCTTCGGGCATTTCAACGGCAATATTGGCTGAAAGTGTCCGAAAGCCATTAAAAAGGTTCATATCCATCACAGGAGTATTCCCCGTGGCCATGAGGACGATCATCGTTTCCCCAACGACTCGACCCAGACCGATCATCAAGGCTGAAAACAGCCCTGGGCTCGCCGACACGATGACCAACTTTGTGAGAGTCTGCCAAGGAGTGGCACCTAACGCGAGCGAACCTGCGATCAAATGTCTGGGAACATTACTAATTGAATCCTCGGAAATACTATAAATCGTGGGAATGACGGCCATCCCCATGGCGAACGCGATCACCATCGCGTTGCGTTGATCATAGGCTAACCCGAATGTGGAAGATAACCAGTCTTTATAGTTTCCTTGAAACAGCCAAGATTCGATGTGAGTGTTGAAAGAAATACAGAGCCAGAGGGAACTGAGTAACACAACCCCAAAAGCTAAAAACTCGGTTGTCGACCCTGAGCCACGTCTGATCCATGCCGGGACAATCTGCCAAAACAAACACATACACACCAACGCGACTGGTACAATCAAGAACATCCCCACCACGGCCGGGAAAATTTTTTCAAGGAGCGGCGCTAACCACAGGCCAGCTAAGAAACCGAGTACGACAGTCGGAAAGGCCTCCATGATTTCCACGACCGGCTTTACGACAGACCGAAGATCTGGGTGCATAAACATCGCCGTATATATGGCACCAAGTAAGGCTAAGGGAGTGGCCAATAACATGGCATAAAAGGTACCTTTTAATGTTCCAAAAATGAGCGGCCATAAACCAAATTTTGGTTCGAAATCATCTGAACCACTGGATGATTGCCAGATATGATTCGGCTGATCATATCCCTCATACAGAACAGGTTTGAAAATTGAGGCTATTGTCGTTTCAGGATGTTCATTTTCAATCCGGTAAGTCATAATCTTTCCAGATCCATCCGCGAATATCACCCCATCGCCTTTGGGAGAAAACATCAAGGCTTGAACCGGACGACCAGCACCAGGTATCTGAGCCAGGGTTTGCCCTGAGGTAGAATGGTGAAGGAAAACGGACCCTGTATCATCGGCAGTTAAGAATCCCTTATCACGCTGTGATGGAGAAATCGATGTAATGGCCCCCTCATGTTGAGAAAATGTTCGAACTTCAGAAAGCCGAGAATCACCCCCTTTATCCGGATCAACAAACGGCATCCAGACAGAAACTTTTCCTTCACTTGTGCCAACCACAAAAGAGCGATCGCCAATAAGATACGACATAGCAGTCACTGTTCCCTGAGAAAATGGAGCAGCTTGGTAGACTCCCATGAGCCTGGGAGACTCTACATTGGTAATATCCCAATACAATAGTTCTCCCTTTTCGGAGCCAACCACCAATGTTTCCCCCATTCCATCAAGCAGCATGGCCGAGGGAGGAGTTGATGCTTCCATAGGAAGTTGTCCTCGAGTCAAGATTTGCTTCGCTTCAGAAGAAAAAAGCCCCCCTTCCTCTTCAATCATCTTTAAGAGCTGGACCTCTCCCTTGTCATTCACCGCTGCAGAAACTGACCCTCCATCACTGAGCTCGCGATAGGCCAAATATCGAACCGGCTCGGATTCGACAGAAATCTCTAAAGGACTTCCTGTGGAGAGTTCTGGATGAATACTCCGCACTCCATCTAGGAAGCTCACCTTGAAATCTATGGTCAGCGGAATCACCCGCCCATCCGCTGTCCCAAGACCGTACACATTGCCCTGGGCCCCTGATCGGCCCACAGAGATAATCGATTCATGATCCAATTTCAAGGAAGAATCGATAGGAATTGACTTTCCAGAGTCGAGGTGAAAAAGTGAGATACTTCCCCTATAAATGACATAGCCAACTTCCATGTATTCATCCAGCCCTACGCCAATCTGGTTGGGCAACCCCTTCGCAGACCCTTCTACCTTCACAGAAACACTTGCCTCTTGCGTAACTGAAGCCGAATAAAATAACGGGACGACTTCAATAAAGAGATACACAAAAATACCAAGAATACTCAAAATAGTTGCTAATCCACCAAGCGTGACAATCCCCGTTGCCACTTTATCGGTCCAACGACGGATAGTCCTCGCCCCCACTCTCGCAGAAAGCGAAGCCTTCGCTAATGGAATTTCCGAACCAGTATTAGATTGAAAAATATTCACAGGACGATCTTTTAATTACCCAAAAAATGAGGGTCCGCAGCCTTATAGCTGCGGACTTTGAAATTGAATCAAGGTAGATCGAAGTCCCACCAGGCAGTAAAAAGCCTTTATTTAAGTTCACCAAGCTTTTCACTAATAAGTTTTTGGGGCAATGGGAAATACCCATCTTTAATCACGACTTTTTGGCCCTCTTTGCTATAGACAAAGGTTAAAAATTCTTTGACCAGTGGGGACAATGGCTTCCCGGGAGCTTTATTCACATACACATAGAGAAAACGAGCTAAAGGATATTTTCCAGCACTCGCATTTTCAAAGGTTGGCTCAAAAAAGGCCTCACCAGTTTTGGCCGACAAAGAGATGGCTCGTACTCCTGAAGTTTTATAACCAATACCACTATAGCCAATTCCTCCTCTATCCTCTGTGACACCTTGCACGACAGATGCTGAACCAGGCTGTTCTTTCACCTCATCCTTGTAATCTCCGTTTTTCAAGACTTTTTTCTTGAAAAATCCATAGGTGCCCGAAGCAGAATTCCGCCCATAAATACTCACCCGGGTCTTTTCCCAGGGGCCGCTCAACCCTGCATTGCCCCATTGACCAATATCCACTCTATGCCCACGTCTTCTCGTCTTGGAAAAAACCGAATCAACTTCCTCCATGGACATACCTTCTATAGGATTATCCTTGTTGACATAGACAGCCAAAGCATCGACCGCTACGGGAACAGGGGTAGGCTTATACCCAAACTTGGCTTCAAACTTATCGATTTCTTTGCCCTTCATTTTTCGTGACATCGGACCCAATTGGGCCGTCCCTTCAATCAGGGCAGGCGGTGCCGTACTGGATCCTTTGCCTTCAATTTGGATTTTGACATTAGGGTATTGTTTTCGGAACCCTTCGGCCCATAAGGTCATCAAATTATTCAAAGTATCAGACCCAATGCTGTTAATATTTCCAGATACCCCACTTACCTTCGAATAATTTGACCACGAAGGATCCTCCATTGATTCTTTCGCCCAACTCACAGATGGATCAAGGACACTAGTTCCATACCATCCTAAGAATAAACCAACCACCACCGCTCCAATTTTCATTTTTCTTTTGTTCGATTCACTCTGCATGAACATATCCTCCTTCATTATTAAGTATAATATTGTATACTGGTGAGATTTCTCTCATGTAACATTTATGTTACGAACGCGTTACAGACCAAGAAAATTTCGATTACATAAGCAAACTTATTCCATTTGGTAGTGTCGCTCATTCATCCAAATCTCCAAATTTGAATTAACTTGCTTAATGGTCACTAGGCCTTCTCGACGAAACCTTCCTACAATCAAAAAGAGATCGCCCCATCGAAGCCATGGAAATTGTTCAACAATCATTTCAAGCGTGACAACTTTTTCATGCGCAATAAAATTTAAAACCTTCTGCTCATCTTGACCATCAACAATTGATTTGTTCGCCACCCTTTCTTTGATTGAGACCATCTCTTACCTCCGGGGTTAATCGTGGTTGCCCAGGGGCAATCCAGTGCCATATCGAAGCTGTCATACTAATCCTACATACAGGGTGTTGCTTTCCTGTTGAGATCAGGTTACAAATCTGTAAATTTTTACGAATTGCCACTCTTGGTCTACTCATACCAGGAGTCAAGCGATTGGCTAGATGAGAAGCGAAAAAAATCAGCAGAAGGCTGTTTCGGAAGATATTCGATGAGTGAGCGGAAGATTGCCGGGAGAGAAAAGGCTGAAAAAAAAACGTGTTAGGCCATCTCGGCATCAAAACGATATCCCACCCCTTTCACCGTCACCACTCGTTTCTGTTCTTTCCCTAACTTTTCACGAAGTCGCCGGATATGAACATCCACGGTACGGGATTCAAGGTCTACCGCATGGGTATACCCCCAAACCGTTTCCATAATTTTCTCACGATTGAGCACACGCCCTTTGGCCCTGATGAGGGCACACAGCAAAGCAAACTCTTTCACCGTCAACTCTACTACTATTCCTCCAATGGAGACTTGATGCTTTCCTTCATCCACCTCTAACGTCCCGACTCGCTTGCGCGTTAGCGTTTCTTGGCCTTGCCCTCGCCGCAAGACCGCTTTGACCCGAGCCACAAGTTCCCGAGGACTAAAGGGTTTCACCATATAGTCATCCGCTCCCAGTTCCAAGCCAACAATGCGATCCACTTCTTCAACTTTTGCGCTTAACATGATGATGGCAATAGAGGCAGTCCTGAGATCTTTACGGAGCTTCCGACAGACTTCTAGCCCATCCACACCTGGTAACATGAGATCTAGCACAATCAGATCCGGTTTATGCTCTCTAGCCAATTGAAGTGCCGTTTCCCCGTCTAGAGCTTCTAGACACATGAGACCATCTTTTTCAAGGTGATACCGGACAAGCTCAACAAGATCTTTTTCATCATCCACGATTAACACAGTTGCCGACATAGAAATTTTCCCTCAACGTTAATCCTCAGAATCCTGGCCATCAGAGAATACAAATTTTCTTTTGGGTGGTGGTGAAGTCCTAGAAAGAGGCGCTTTGACTTAGGCTTCTGTTTTCGTCGGGGACCATTGAACAGCCACGATGCGAATGATTCCCAGGGTTAGGAGTATCCCTCCCAGCGTCATCCATTGAGACGGAGGAGCTCCAGAAAACCATTTGGAAATGATTTCGGTCAGCATAACCACCAAGATCGTGTCAACAATAAACGTGACCTTCACGCGTCCCTCTGAGAAATAGGTTAAGGTGGTTTTAAAGACCTCCACGATGGCCAAGATAATCAGCGCGTCCACAATCAAGTGGCGCATGGCCTGTTCTATGGGGTGACTAAAAAGCGTTTGGAGGTTCAGAAATATTCGAAAGACTCCCCCTGTCAGTCCTAGCAGAATCGTGATGATGAGGAGACTGAGGACGACTTTAATTCCTTTCATCCAAACATGAGTCAGATCTGCTGTGAGCACTTGATTCAGCAAAGAGGGTGAATCTGGTAACGATGGTTGAAACACGTTTTGTGATATTCGAGACGCCATATTTTTCATGTTAGAGCTCATCTCGTGAAACAGGGTATAAGAGATCTCGAACAGACAACATTCCGAGTATCTGCTCTTCGTTGCCAACAGCAAGGTGTCGTGTACCTGAGGCTTTCATCATACCTGCGGCTTCAAATATCGATTCGGTTTCATCAATGCTGATAATGGGGGTACTCATGATCTGTTGCGCTTGCACGAGTTCTGGTTGCAGATGAAAGGCCACGACTTTTCGGACGATGTCGCTTTGGGTAATGATGCCAATCACTTCTGAGCCCTGCATCACCAAGAGACTGCCAATTTTCTTCACACGCATCATGTTGGCTGCAGTTGATACAGCCTGTGTGGATTCAATGAACGCCAATTCTCGAGTCATGAGTTGTTCGACACGTACCATTCGTGTGTTCCTCCTTTTAATAATTATTATTTATGTGCATCCTATGCTCTGGATATGACAAATCAATCACAAGAACATGTCATTCTTGTTACATTTTTTGAACAAGCTGAATTGGTCGTGAATTTTGGGTAGTATTTGACTGAAGCAAAATGAATGTATTGATGACGAGTCGGAAAGGAGAGTTTCTATGAGGCGATGTGTGATGGGCGGCATGTTGGTTGGGTTGCTCCTGTTTGTTGGGGCGTGTAGTACCCCGCAGTTCCAAACACTGAAAATTCTTGATAGTCCGAATCGAGTGGTCGCTTTGCGTGCCATGCCGGATGCTTTTGACGGGAAAGGGTATGATCATCCTGTCTCTTTCACAGTGGACGAGATGAGCTGGCTATTGAAAGGTGTGCGGGTGCAACGTGGACTGATGTCGTCCTCTCAACATGCAGTACTAAGCGAAACGGAAATTCGCCTTTTTGCCCCTCACTTTGTGAATGCGTTGGAGAGAGCGACTAATCAGGAAATCGTGACTTTTTTCGAAACGGCTGAAATTGGTGCAGACGAGCAACTGACAACCTCTGGTGGTCTTTTTGTCGCTGGTGGGAACCTTCATGTTGTCTTAAGTAATTTTTCTGTTAAGACTCCTATTTGGCAAGATAATGAGCAATATGAGGCTTCGTATCGTCATCGCCCTTTGGACCAAATGGATCCTCAACCGGGACGATTAGTCTATACCTCACCGAAATATATGGTGGAATCACCTGAAGGCGAAATCGGAAGTCGCTTTAAAGGTAAACCCTGGCAGGTGGCCATTCGGTATCGAGATGCTCTGAAAGCACAATAAGTTAGACGTTTCCAAAGAGACCCCAGTGGCCAAGAATGTGGGTTAGTTGAACAAAGCCGCCAGCAGCGTTTCCTGTCTTCGCCGGAGCGGCTTTGCGCAGGCAGGTCGACAATTTTAAATGCTCACATTCATCATGAACGCTCCGGGAAACCAAGCTTGGCTGCGGCCTTGCTGGACGGACTATTTTGAACCGACCCGAATCCGCTGATATTCAACACGTTCTTGGGTCTATTTGCCGCTTGCTATCCTCATTATTCAACACCCCCAATGTAGGATTAGTGGGGAGTGTACTGATCTCGCATGATTAGAAGGAGTGGTCTTTCTTGGAGGCGCATGAGCTTGGTAGTAAAAAGCCCATCCGAGGGGGTGGCTCGGATGGACTTTTTGTGGGACGACAGGAGGAGAGCCTAACGTCCCGGCTGCAGTTGAATCTTACAATTTAGAATGAGACATCCCACTGTAAGCGAACACGCTGTTCGTGTTGATTGCTTCCCACTGGTCTGTCTAAGGTTAAATGCGAGGCATCAAGGGTCAGTTTATTTCTGTGTCCTGCAAAGAACCAGTTTATGCCACCCGTGAATTCTTGACGTTTATCATTTTTGATCGAAACGTTGGGGTCCACAAAGGCATAGCGGAATGCCACTTCTAAAGGTTTGGGAACTGCCGGGATGAGGTAATGAGGGAAATAGCTCACTTGAGAGTAACTTCCCATCAGGTTGGTTTTTCGTCCAGGCGCCCCTTCAGCTATTTTGGAATCTTTAATCTGTTTCCAATGATATTCATGTTGAATCGCCAGCCCTCGCCATTTCATGGCGAATTCTTCCATCATGCCTTCAACCTTATATTGTCCATCGGAGGCCGAGCTATCCGACGTGAATCCATCTAAGCTTCCGCATCCACTGGACGACCAGCGCGTACATTTCCCAATAGCCGTATAGGCCCCAAACGCGACGCTTGCAGCCGGTTGTTTGTGGTATTTAATATCGCTCTGTGTCCATTTCAAGTCACGACCTAAAAAATTCCACTGTAATCTTCCCATCCACATCATATTGTCATCATCATTGGCTTCGCCTCGGCCTGATCCTGTCCATACACCCGCATAATACCTGGCATCAGCAAACGTACCTGGCGCGAGGTGGCCATAGACCATCGCGCCTACCTGACGATCAATGGTAAATTCGCGATTGACAATGGAACGTTCAACAAAGGTTTGTTTCCCTGAGGAGTCAACACGTTCACGATTGTAGTTGATCTTCCATTGTCCAATTCGGAGTTGTAGCCATTTATATTTTTCTAGCATAATTCGCCAATCAATCAACCGTGTATCTGAGCCACTTGTGCCAGCTGAACGTGTGGGCTGCCAGTCCACTTCAAAGTAGTATTTAATCCAAGGTCGATAGCCATGTCCTCCCACTTTCATGCGAACGCGTCGGAGTTCAAAGGTGCTTTCTGCATTGTCATTAAAATCACCGATACGGCGGGGATCCGATCGTTCGGAATAGGTATATCGTCCTTGAAATCTCCATTGAATAGAAGTCTTGAACAACCCATCACCTGATTCAAGCGTGAAGCCCTTTTTCCCCCAACCCACTTTGACGTCAGACGCGTTGCCTTTCTTGGACGAGGTTTCGGCTTCCTCTTTTTCTTTTGCTGCTTGGATACGAATCCAGTCTTCTTTGTTAATCATCCCCTTTTCTTTGAGCACATCGGAAAGTGTGTCCCCGGCCAAGGCATTGCCCGGTAATAGGAAGCCCAAACATACGAGCGCACCAACTAATTGAACAATCTTCATGAATACTACCTCCCCTAGTTGAATAAGAATGTATGGGTTGAATGTGACAGAACACGTTTCATCGTTGTTGGAGGAGATAGTAGCGGAGAAGTGTTACGACCATGTTAAGAACAGGTCAAATGGTCGTAAATTTGAGGGCGTATTTCGGAAAGTCGTTGAAGGGAGGGCTTTGGGCTCCAAAGATATACGCTGCCGTCAATTCATGCTGCAGGGATTCGAAGCTGGTTTGTGGAGAGCCCTTTTCAATCAGATTCCAAATCAGTTGGTCTCTCCCTTTCGTTAGTTGTCGTTCAGTATTGTTACCTCACGAATTTGCGCATCTATACAATTCCTACTAATCATATTCTCGATTTTGCCTGTATGGTCAAAAAAGCTCAGGCAGCTTGGCCGTCATAGATTTTCAGCCGGCCATCTGGTGGCTTTTCCCTGATGAATGCGTTTCTCTTAGGGTGGAGAATTTGGAATCGGAGTGGGGCGAGACAAATCAGAAGAGGGCGCTAAAGCTTTGAGGTCGATCTGCGAGAATCAGCGAGTTCGAAATTTTACCCATACTCTAATTTTTGTTAAGTTAATGGTATGGACGCTCCTGTTTGAGGGCTGTGGCGGTATACTTTCCGCAACCACACTTCATGCACAGGAGGGACTCATGCACACCATCACCACGATTGGGCTTGAGTCGGCGAGGTGGTTCAGATTGAACACTGCACGTTGCAACAAGTGGATAGACGATAGCTCATTGACCGCCAAAGGATTGACGAAGATCGAGTCATTGGCCAGACTATTTAATTGAGGGAAAGAAGACGGGTAGCGATCGTTACTTTTGAAGGTACCCAATCTTACGCTTTGAGGAGGACGGCGGTTCTAAGAGTTTTTGGAGATATTCATAGAGGGCCGCAATCTCTTTATCGTGCTTTTCCACCTTCCGAGCTAAGTCCTTGTGAGTCGCCAACATTTCACGCATACGGACAAACGTCCGCATGATTGCGATGTTGATCTGAATCGCCCGCTTTGACCGCAACACACTCGACAGCATCGCCACGCCTTCTTGGGTGAAGGCCCTTGGTGCAAAGCGCGGGTCTCTATGCTTTTGTGAACCTGTCACAAATTGTGACCGGTTAAGAGCTTGGGTTTCTTCAGGAGTAAGGCGATACAGAAAATCATCGGGGAACCGCTCGCCATTGCGGGTAACCGCTTGATTGAGAGCTTTAGTCTGAACCCCGTACAACTCTGCTAGATCATAATCAAGCAGCACCTTTTCCCCACGGATCAGGTAAATCCGTTCTGTCGCAAACAGGAGTTGGAGACGAACAAAAACCCGTCAACCCATTTGACTACGCCGCCAGCGAATAAAACATTTGGGCAGACGTCTGCTCCTGGTCCGCTTGGGTTTTCATCTGCCCCTTCTTGATCATGGCCATCACTTCAATACCTGCTAGCGTTCGTTGAGCCGCGTCAAAGGTCTGGAAGCCCAGCATGGGACGTGTCAGTCGTTTAATGCGTCGATGATCTTGCTCAACAATGTTGTTTAAATATTTGCACTGCCTGATCTTAATCCGCGTGTTGTTGTCTCGGTTGACCTGTTTGAGCCCAGCGGTGTTCGCGCCACTCTGGTCAATATTCACGAGGCTCGGTTTCCTATTGTGCGTGATGGCTTTCTTGAAAAACCGCCGGGCGGCTTGCCGATCGCGTGTCGTAGAAAGAAGAAAGTCGATCGTCTGGCCTTGTTTATCGACGGCGCGATAATAGTAGGTCCACTGGCCCTTCACTTTGATGTAGGTCTCGTCCATTCGCCAACGGGTGCCGACACGTTTCTTCTTCTGTCGAAAGGCCGCGTCCAGTTGTGGCGAATACTGAAGCACCCAGCGATTGATCGTGGAGTGATCAACCGCAAATCCACGTTCGGCCATCAATTCTTCAATATCTCGATAACTCAGCGAGTAGGCCAGATACCATCGGACACTCTGGAGGATCATGTCTTGGTGGAAATGTCGTCCGGAAAAGGAGAGTATCGTCATGGTGTTTCCCTGTGTGAAAATCCGCAGCCTAGCAGATTGCCTGAGTTTGCGACAGAACCATCTTCGCTCGGATGTGTTCCCACAGGTTGCGGAACATCGGCATCTCGCCCCCTTGGATATTGTCTGCCACCGGCACGCGCGGCAATTTCACGATCCCGGACTCAATCGCATCCATCAGCGAGAAGTCACTCATTGTCCAGGGAAAGAGGGTGCCCTCGGCATAGCCAGACCCTTGCAAGAAAAATGGCGTGGCTGATAGGTCAATGACGCGCGCGACATTAAGTTTCCTGTTGACTGTTTCGAGGCCTGTTATCCAAAGACGAGCGGCCTCGTTGTTTTTTTCCGCTTCTTTCTTGTCGTCCCCTTTTAACTCTTCATCTTCTGGTTTCGGCTTTTCCCGGTAACAATGATGCGCTTCGTCGTTGAGCACCAAGATGTTCTTTAAGCCCATGAGATCCGGCATGACCCGCTGGAGCATCTGCCCATCGGTTTCAAGGGTGTTGAGTTCTTCGCCGCGTCCTTGCAAGAGTGAACGCCCGCCTTTGGACAGTTCGATGCGCTCTCGGAGTTTGAACGCATGGTAGTTGGTGATGACGATTTTGGCTCGTTTGACCTCCTCCAACATGTCGGCGGGTACTAATTCACGGCTGGCGTAATAGCTGTCAGGGTCATGGGGCTGGAGCACGCGCAGGCGGTCCTTGATGGTTAGGCCGGGTGCTACGATCAGAAAGCCACGGGTGAACTTTTGGCTTTGGGACCGGCGCACGGCATTGATCGTCTGCCACGCGATGATCATCGCCATTACGGTTGTCTTGCCCGCACCGGTGGCCAATTTGAGGGCCAAGCGCATGAGTTGCGGGTTAGCGTCGTGGTTAGCATTGGCCAGATGTTCCAGGAGGTGTTTTCCGGGCTTGCCCGCGTTCGGGGCGACTTCGGTTAGCCAGATGGCGGTCTCGACCGCTTCAACCTGACAGAAGAAGGGCCGGATGCTGCTGAACTTGTGATGGCGCCAATGCTGAAGAAGCCGAGCCGTTTCGGGTGTGACCTGCCAGTCGTTTGGGTTAGGTCGGGTTCGCCATTGGTCCACCTGCTGGCGAACGGCGTTAATGATCGCGGTATGATCGTATTGTTGTTCCTGCGTGGATAGCCCTTCGCCTTCATCAAAGACGATCTTTTGCTGTATGCCTTTATCTTTACGCTTTCGAGGCTTTGGAATCGGCGTGATGAACTCCGCACGGCGGCGGGTTTCGATGATTTGTTGTGTGGGTTGGCCGCTTGGGTCTAGCTCCCAATATCGCTTCGGGTATTCATAGGGCGAGTTCAGTATAGGGCGTTCGAAAAATGGATTCTCAGGTATTGGCATGGGCCTGTTGAGGGATGGTTTGGTTGTATTCAGGGTTTAGAATTACTTCGATTCCTCTTTGTCTTCTAAGTCTTTGGCCATGCTACTCAACTCATTGAATAAAGTACAGAAATTATTGTTCATGCAGGTTTGTTAGTGGGCGGGGGTTTGAATATTTGGTGAGGGGTTTAGAAATAAAGGTGGATGGCTACCACAGGTCACAGAAATGATGGAGAGGGGAAGATGGATGGTTCTGTCGCAAATAGCGAAATGGTGAACAATCTTCTGGGTTTTCATCCCACCCAAGATTAGAAAATCCCAATAAAATGGACAATTCCTGTTTGCAAAATAAGCAGATTAAACCTTTCAATACCTTCAAAAACGCTATTTGCGACAGAACCACGTGAAAGCACCTATGTCCTCGATGGGTTGCTTCATCAAGAAGGGCAATCCAGTACCATGCACTCCACCGACACCCATGGGTATAGTGAATTTGTCTTCGGCGTGATGCACTTATTGGGATTCTCATTCGCCCCGCGTATCAAAAACTTTCACCGCCAACAGCTCTATGCGTTTAAGGGCTTCCGCCAGCATGAGGCCTATGCCAGCTTCCTCGCAAAACCCTCAGGCACGATTAACACCGCACTGATTCTGCAGCACTGGGAGGACATCCTGCGGTTGATTGCCTCGCTGAAATTACACGTGGCGACGCCTTCCGCCCTCTTTCGTCGGCTCAATTCCTATTCCTCGCAACATGGCCTCTATCGCGCCTTAAAAGCCTTTGGCCAAATCCTCAAAAGTCACTTTCTCCTCCGCTATCTCGATGATGTGGAATTGCGCCAGCACATTACCCAACAACTGAATAAAGTGGAACAATCGCATCGATTGGCTCGAGCCCTGTCGGTGAGCCATCCCCGCGAATTTCTGAATGTGGAGAAGGAGACGCAGGAAGTCGAAGAAGGGTGTAAGCGGCTCGTGAAAAATGCCGTGATCTGTTGGAATTACGTGTATCTCTCCAAGCGTCTCTTGCAAGCCCCCAATGCGACGCAGCAGGCTCGCTTACTTGAGGCCATTCGGCATGGATCGCCGATTGCGTGGCAGCACATTAATTTGTTGGGGGAATATGATTTTTCCGATCAACGGTTGGAAGACTCTGTGGGTATCTTGCCGGCCTCTTGGCTGAAGGAGCAAGAGGCCACTCTCTCAGCAATTATTCGTTAACTGATTGAATGATTGGGTGTTTTCCCGTGGCGTGGGACTTTTCGCCCGTTTCCGTGAACAGACCCCACATAGGCCGGACCAAATTTCAGGCACCAGCGTCGTATCGATTCGTAGGTGACGATGATGCCGCGTTCGGCGAGGAGTTCTTCTACTTCACGGAAACTGAGGCAGAAGCGATGGTAGAGCCACACCGCATGGCTGATAATTTCAGAAGGGAATCGATGGCGTTGGTAGCTGATGGGTTTGGGTGTCATATAGGCCAGTCTGCCAAATATGAGTTAATGTGACAATGCCATTTTTCTTTCCGGTTCTGAATTTCTCTCCTTTGTCATGTTGAGGTAGAGTTCCTGACATTTTTCTCGTGAATTCTGCCCAGCCAGACATACCAGACTATGACGCCACACGGCAGACTTAATGCAATCCACGATACAACATCCCACAGGCCGTCACTGAACAGTGCCGCAAACAACCCGACAACGCTAAAGACCGCCAAGATCACTGGTATGCTCCAGATTTTGGTTGCGGGTAATTGTTCACTCATTGGCGCACGATGTGAGTGATAGGCGAAAAAACCTGAGACTCAGCAGGAGTTGCTTCAGCTAAGAGTTGCTCTACGGACATCCTCCTCTTCTTCCACCACAAATACAACCCGCTCATCAACACGACAATTGTGATTATGTCTAACACCGCCCACAGGATTTTCAACGGCAAGCCGCCATAATCTCCAAAATGCAGCGGTTGTGAAAGCAGAAGGAAGGTCAGGTACCAAGGAAAAGACCGGGAGTCTGTCAGATCCGAAGTATCCGCCTCAACGAGTACGGGCTTCAAGAGACGAGAGGTAACAGAACTCGTTCCCCGCATGAAAAATGCAAAATGATGTTCGCCGGCAAAAGGGGTCCCGGGAAGAGCGATGATGTCGATCTCCATATTCCGTTCGGCCGCGCGTGCTACCTCACTGGCTTGGTGCAACGATGCCACGGTGGCCAGCGCAGGCTTCTCACGCCACGGCTCAATCATGGCCGCCAGTTCGGTTATTTGCCACAGGCTCAGGAGTGGACGAGTTAGAGTATTCACCACGCCCGTTGCGCCGACGACCAACACCCAGACAACGGTCACAATGCCCAACAGATTATGCAGGTCGAGCCAGGTGAGTCGTCGGCTCCCCTGCTGCCGCACTGTGCCAAACGGTAGTTTGCGCATAAACGGGCCATATATCACCACCCCCGAGATGACGGAGGCTACAAACAGCAAACCCATGGCGCCCAGGAACAACATGCCCGGCAAACCGGCAAACAGTTCCACGTGCAGGGTCAGCAAGATATGCAAAAGTCCCTCTTGAACTGGCACGTCATGCAGGAACGCCCCACTTCGGGAATCGTATTGGTAAATGGCGCTATGTTCGATGGATTGAGAGGTTTTCCCGAAAATCACAAACCATACTGGTGTATCCTCTTTCTGCATGAGGAATTTCATGGCGTCATGAGGACGTCGGCTCTGTGCATCCTGTACTATGTTGTCCAGATTCGCTCGAGTCATTGGTCCAGACTGCGGCGGAGGATTGACGATATCCCCGAGCCACAACCCGAGTTCCTCATGAAAAACGATCGGCAGTCCAGTCAAACAGAGGACAAGCAAGAAGACCGTACAAACAAGACTTGTCCATTTATGGATAACATACCACCACCTGAGCCTGGCCGATGACATCATACGACTACTCAACCCGTTCACCAGTATCCTTCTAGACCAAAGCCGATCGTCCGTGGCAGACCGCTTTGCCCAGAGGTCGACGCTGAACCAACAAACCGCACAGTGGCGTAATCGTCATCAAGAAGATTGCTGCCGAACACATACGCGCTCCAATGCTCACCAGCATAGCCCGCCTTTGCACTCAGTAATTCGCGAGATTCAAGGGCTGTTGGGCCGGGGGTATTCACTGCGTAGTATGTGGAATCTCGGTAAGCAAAGGTCGAAGTCGCAAACCATCCATTTTGGGCTTGATAATCAACGCCGATTGAAAACGTCCAACTTGGTGCATTGGGAAATGCTTGTCCCGCGATATTCATGCCTGGAGAAAGTTCAAAATCAGTGAATTTTGTATGCGTGTATCCGAGCGCTATCGGGAAACTGATCTCAGATGAAGGGCTGTACACGGCTTCCAGCTCAAACCCATAAATTTCAGCGCTAGCCGCATTCACCGTCACGGTATCAGTCGTGTTAAAAGCTGCTGGCCTCGGGATGCCCACGATCATATCCTCCCAATCCGTGAAAAATCCGTTCCCATTGACCAGCAACTGGCCTTCGAACCAGACAGACCGGAAAAACACTTCATAATTCCAGGTATACTCCGGGTCATACGAACTCGTCGACGCGACCGCTTGCGGGGAGTAAGTCACGGACCCACCACCCGATCTGAATCCACGAGCCACAAGTATACCGACCTTCAGTGGATCAATTAGTTGATAGGTAATATGCGCCTTTGGCAGAGGCACGGTGTCTGATGCCTTGGTCGAATCGTCTGCAAATCCAGCCCCAAATACGTTTTGACCCATGGTGATCTCATAATTTTCATGATGGACGCGCAGTCCCCCACCTATCGAAATCCGATTGGTTAGGTCATATTCGGCATCACCAAAGATCGCAACGTTGTAACGTTCATCCAATATAGATTTGACGAATGTCCCTGACGCTGGAATGTTAAAGTCGAACCCGCTGTCATAGGAGCCATACTGACCGAAGACGCCGAAGACCGCGCGCAGCGGTCCAGAATCGTAATTGACCCGCACTTCCTGGCTGCCGATATTTTCCGTTCGGAAGAAATCAACGACCCCCTCACTGGGATCCGGTGTTCCCGTGGCATCAAACAAAAGCCGGTTATCCAAACGATTAAACCCCGAGATCGTAGTAAGTTTTAGCGAGTTGGTGAGTTGAGCGTTGACGACTAAACCGACCGTTGCCGCATCAATCTCGTCTCGATTACGATTTTCGCTTGTATTTTGCCGAAGAAAAAATGAGGTGGTTTGTCCGTGCGAAGGCGAAGAGGCATTATCGCGCGCGTGATCGTAGGTGACAGTCAATTTGGCTTCGATCTCTTTGCTTTTGGACGGACGAAACAGCGCTTGCCCTCGAAAGGTGTTTCGATCGACTTCAGCAAAATCGTCGATGTCGAGGGTCGGATTGTGAATTGCGCCATCGCTGCTTTGCTTTTCGTAACTGAACCGGAGCCCCAACACGTCATCGATCAGTGGCACATTTTGAGCAATGGCAGCATTGAGCGTATTAAAGGTTCCCCAGGTGACGCGCGTCCGACCCTCATAATTGAACTCAGGCTCTTGGTAGTTGAATAATACTGCGCCGGCCAATGAATTCGGACCTTGTGTCGTCGACTGTGGACCTTTAAAGATTTCCACGGATTTGACGTCCCACAAGGATGGCGGTGCGTAATCATACGTTGAAAAGGAAATCGGCATGAGATTGCTAAAGACCGTAATGGAGCCGTTGGACCCGGTATCCGTGTTGCGCACGACGTTGTTGTTGCCCACTCCCCGAATCTGAAAGCTCCCACCCGCCGGTACGCCCACGGTCACATTGGGCGTGCGATAGAAAACTTCCTGAGCAGATGTCGTGTTGGCTTGTCGAAGAATGGGTTCCGCTTCAAAAGTCGTGACGCTTTGCGGAATATCTTCCATCGGCCGGTTCAGTTTATCTCCGAGCACGACGACCTCTCGAAGTTTAATCGCTTTCATCTTCATGGATTGTTCAGCTTCCAGTGGCAACGATTGTTGTTGTGGTGCTGTCCGGGATGGCGCGGCCCGAATTGGTTGCGATTCTCGGACCAGCGTGACGGCTTTGGTCCCAGTGAATCGATAGTCCAGACCCGTTCCTGTGAGGAGCTCACGAAGAGCCTGTTCTTGGGAATACTCCCCTTTAATGCCCAAAGAGTTCTTATGTTGCGTCATACGTGTATCGAAGAGCACTTCGAGGTTAGACTGTTCGGCGAACTTGAGCAGTGCCTTGGAAAGCGGCTGTGGTGTAATGCTAAAAATCTGTGTTTCAGTGTTTTGTGAAGAAAATTCTTGAGCTGCATTTGCAGCCGTGACAAATGATGCTAGAGAGTTGAGCCCCAATACCAGACAGAATGCAATTCTCCATACCCAAATTTTCATAGTTTGCTCCAAACTTCTGTTAGTCAATTTCACAGGTATCTAAATGGAAAAGCGTTCCATTTTCGTTTCCTATTACTGAAGACGCAAAAAATTCGAGATACCATTACAGAGTGGTCAAAAAAAATGGGCGGTGTCTGTATATTGGTGGACGGGCGGGGAGGAAAGTATTGATTTACTTTGAAGAGTCGTGGAATACCATAACCACAAGATCGCTGAATCTTCGAATCCGCACAGGGAAGGTTTGCTCAATCGTGTCGAGGGCAGAATCGATTTTTTTAATAGAGAACGAGCCAGTGACAGGGAAGGTGTTGAGTGATTGGTCCATGATGAGGATGCGGCCGTGCCTAAATCGATCCAGTTCCGCCAAGACCTCACTGAGCGGTTGATTGTCGAAGACGAGCAGACCCCGAAGCCAAGCAAGATCGCTATAGGCATCGACCTTTGTGACGGTACCCATCCCTGTGTCGCTGAAATGAATTCCTTGGCCCGCTCCAACTATGGTGGATTGATGCATAGGGTTTGACACCTGAGCGCGGCTTTCGGTAACAATCACCTCGACACGATCTCCTTGATGCTTTACTGAAAAGGCCGTGCCAAGAGCTTGGATTTCGCCAATCTCGGTATCCACGATGAAAGGACGTTCCACATCCTTCGCGACCTCAAAATATGTCTCCCCTGAGTACAATGTCACTTTGCGTTGGGTTGGACTGAATTCGGAGGAGATGGCGGTGGCCGTGTTCAAATGTAGTATGGATCCGTCTTCAAGGGAAACCGTACGGAGTTCGCCAGGACTAGTGCGATAATCCGCGAGGAATCCTTGCGAGATGACGATGTAAGCACTGAAGCCCGCGACGATAGTGACCGAAGCGGCGATGGCCAAGTGACGAAGAGTAAGGGCTCTTCGGAAAATATTTTTAGCATTCCCTCTTATTTTGGGGGACTTGTCGATTTGGTCGAGTCCAGACCAAAGACGTTCCATCTGCTGATACGCTTGTAAGTGTCCTGGATCGGCGTTCAGCCAGGTCTCAAACGCAACCCTCTCCGCCACGGATACTTCTTCATCACGCAAGCGCACAAACCATTCTGCTGCCTGGTCTTTTACCAATGAGTCGTGCTGAGCATCCATAGAAAAATATTCTTGTAAGGGGTCATTAGATTTTACAGTCATTTTCGAATTTTTCGAAAATCACCATCATAAAAATAAAACGCAACTGTTCATCAGTATTATTACAGGGTCCACCAATGATAAAATTCATTCCTGATCAAGGAGATTCCGACATCGTGTCAGAGCGCGTGCCATATGCACCATCACGGTATTCTTGGAGAGCCCTAAACGGTCAGCAATGACACTATAGCTGAGACCTTCAAATTTGTGGAGAAGAAGGATTTCACGTTGGCGACGGGGTAACTCATCGATGGCTCGCTCCAGGCAGCGCACTTCATCTTGAGCAAGAAGAGTTCTTTCAGCGCTGGGCGTCTCATCCGGAACCGTCTCAGCAAGGGGCATCTCGACGACTTGGGGCCTGCACTTGAAACGACGGAAATGGTCAGTGACCAGATTGGATGCAATTCGGTAAAGGTAGGCCCGGGGATTTTTAAGTTCCTCCGTAGACTGAGCATTCAACAGCCGAAAGAAGGTCTCTTGGGTGAGGTCTTCAGCAGTTTGGATGCAATTCAACCGGCGGGTGAGGTACCGTTGGATTTCCTCACCGTGAAAATAATAAAATCGTTTGACGTCATTCTGCTCCACTGTTACTCCGAGATTTGTGAATGGTAGGCTTGAGCAGCCTAATATCAAAGATATAACAAAAAAATCACCAGAAGCCCATGCTCTATCACCAGATTCTAGTTCAAAAATGTTGCATAATCTTTGTTTAATCCTGCTGCCATATTTGACCAAGACTATCATGTCTTCGAATAAACATTACTCTCCCCCGAGCAGAATGGAGTAAACTATATCACGTAGAATTTTGGGAGCTTACAACTAGAGATAGCCACTAGATGGGTATAATACTTCACGGTGTGAGCGGAAAAAATTTATAACTTTAGACTTTATAAAGTAGGGGGATGATCCTGACTCGTCTTATTGATGACAAAGGTATTCTCTCAGAAATCAACGCGCTATGCTTACTAGCGACTACTGCATAGGCTCAACGATTCTTTCCTTCATTTTTATATTGAACCCATCTATCGTGGCCGATTCAAACAATTCACTGGCATTGTGAATGACCACATGTCCATTGAGATCTCTGGCTAACAAGCCGTCTTGGTTGGCGGTAATGCATGCGGGTTGTTCCGCATGGCCGTTTAGGTACCTTTGTTGGGTTAGCCCCATTTACCTATACGCAGATAGCAGCTAGTAAGATGATGATTTTTAGTTTTGCTCCCAACACACACATTGCTCTTTCTTTCGCAGCGAGAGAGTGACTTATTCGAGGCCATCCGGTCCATAGTTTTAGTATAGAAAGAAACGTAGAGTTACCGGAAGTTAGAAAAGTCCTTCAATAATCCTCAAGGTTTTTCAGGTGACCTTTTCACTCATAATCGTTAATGACTTCTATGGCTGCCTGGGATTTTCGCCACTATTTTCATAGTTAACCAAGATACCAAATCCCAGGGAAAAAACATTGAAAATGTTGACGAGGCCTTGACTATAGTTGCAATTGCAACTAAATATTGTATGTATGAAAGCGAAGTCGCACAACAAGAAAGTTCACCTGGATACATCCTGCGTGGCAAATGAATGCATAGCGCATCGGCTAAGAAAGATTAACCGCGTAATTAGCAACTTGTATGATAATGCCATTCGCCACTTGGGAATCACGGTTGGGCAAATGAATCTTCTCGTGCAAATTAATGAATTAAACAATGAGAATGGAGCAGCCCGGCCTTCGGAATTGAGTCCACGCCTCCAGATGGAAACTTCGACACTCAGTCGAACCCTGGAGCGGCTTCGAGATAAAGGGTTCATTGATATTTATCGAGATGACGAAGATGGACGGGCCCAACAACTGTATCTCACAGACCAAGCCCTCGAGTTGTTGCGCCGAGGCATAGCCCCTTGGATAAAGGCTCAACAAAAAGCCACTCAATGGTTAGGCAGCGATGGGATAGCTCTCCTCCATAGGATTGATCAGACCATTGAAGCTGAATCCTTAGAGAACTGATTACTGTTTTTTATGTAAATATATGTAATTGCAACTAATATTCATATTAGAAAGACAAGGAGTTCATGAATAATTCAACAACTAACGTCAACGAATATGGTGCGATTGGCCAAGTACAACACTGTATCAACCTACAAGGGGGAGTTATGTCTTTTACACCACGACCATTTTTTATGTTCTTTGACTGGAGAACTTCCAAGCTTCCTATTGCCCTCGTGATAGGTGTCAGCCTGTTACTATTGGCGCAGCCAGTATGGTCTGAGGAGAGTGCACGCAGTGTAATCACTGACTTATCAACGATAGAATGGGAGCCCTTGAAAGGTGTTCCAGAAGGAGCAGAAATTGCGATGTTGTGGGGCAATCAGAAAACGGGGCCTTCTGAAGCCATGGTGAAATTTCCGCCAGGCTATTTATTCCCACATCATCATCACTCTGTTCGAGAACGAATCATTTGGATGCAAGGCGACTTTACCTACATTGCTGATGATGGCACGACGCATGCGTTAGGACCATTGGCTTATCTCAATGTCGCACCAGGAATTAAACATTCCATTCGTTGTGGAAATGCTAAGCCCTGTATACTCTACCTAACATTTAATGAACCGATGGACCTGAATCTTCACCCACAGCCTCAAGAAAAGCCCACCATCATTAAATAAACGTGTGATTGGAATTAGAAAGATGGGCTAGGATCGATCGAAGTACTTTGGGGTTTAATGCTCCACTCTTCTAATATCTGGAACAATTGGTTCGAGCTTTCTCCTTCGAGGTCCACCATTTGGAGGTGACCTTGAAAATGAGCCTAGCGATTAACAGCACCATTCCCCTTTGCCCTCTTTTTGTCCAGGCTGTGTGAAAACTTAAAAATGGCTCGTATGGTCAGAAGACTCATGCAGTCTCGTGGGAATAATATTTCAACAAACCACCCACCCTTTCCCAAGTCTAAATCAATTGAGAATCTTACTCTCCTTGACTTCCCAATGGCATTAGTAATTCATTGTCTTTGCCCTGATGATTGCGTTCCTGATGATAGTGAACGTCATACTCTTTGAACACCTGCCGAAGAGCGTCTTCTCCAATTAAATTGAGCCTTGACAAGGTTTCTTCCTTCACCGACCTGTGCCCGGCGAATTCTGGTTGTGTCGCAAACAAGAACGAGAGACGAACTAGAATCCGTCAAACCATTTGACTACGTAGCGAGCAGATAGAACATTTGGGCACATGTCTGCTCCTGACTTGCTCGAATTTTCATCTGCTTTTTCTTGATCATGGCCATGAAGTCCTCACGCCACGCGTCGAGTATAGCGGTGATGGAGTCCTCCGACCATCGGAATGGCGTGAACCTTCCCCATTTTGGATGACTCTTTTGCTCGACTGTCTGGTGCATCTTTCGCAAGAGAAAGATGTGTCCGACTTCCGTGATAGTACACCAAGTAGTTTCGTAGGATCCGATGAAGATGAGATTGGTTCATAATGATGAGATGGTCGAGGCATTCCCGACGTACTGATCCGATGAGCCGCTCCACATACGGATTCTGCCATGGAGATCGTGGAGCGGTCCATTCAGCCGTGGGATGCTCCGCAATCGCGAAATGTAGCACTGACCGCCGCTTATGGGACAACACGAGGAATACGTAGAAGATACGAAACGTTGCGGTGGGAACAGTAAAAACATCAATGGAGCCCAGGTCAGACGCGTGGTTATTGAGAAAGGTCTTCCATGATTGTGATGCGGCTTCCGATTCCGAATCATGTACTTGCAGACGGTGGCCTGGGAGAGATGAATGTCGAGCTTGAGTAACTCCCCGTGAATCCACGAAGCGCCCCACAACGGGTTGGCTTGGCTCATCGTTGGGTCTAACCCAACAAAGGGAGGAAAAGTTGCATAGGATTTCGCCGAACCCGTTGAAACCATTGACGAAACGTCAGTTTCGCTCCCCCCGTTTTTGTGCCCAGATTAGGCGCTGAGTTTCGGGGGCTTGATGCCCACTGAG
>JAJDBQ010000063.1 GCA_029261255.1 Nitrospirales bacterium | reverse complement strand
GGTCTGTACTGGTCGAGGAGAAGAGCTCAGTGACATTACGCCTTCTCAATACGAAGAAGTATTAACTCATTTGATCGAATCTCAGGACAAATACCAAGATATGTTGGTTCGAGCCAGATGTGCACCACATTTCAAGAGATTGGCCTATGAAAAGGATCCGAATTCGCCTATTACCAAAGCCCAAGGTTATATGGGTGGTGGATGTCTTGCCGGAACGAACTACGCGAGGGTGACCCCAAATGGCGATCTGACGCCCTGTCCTTACATGCCTTTATCTGCGGGAAATATTAAAGATACGAGCTTTGTGGATTTGTGGGAGAAGTCGGAGATTTTTGATTCCTTTCGGTATCCGCATCTGAAGGGAAAATGTGGTGATTGTGAGTACAGTGAGATTTGTGGCGGTTGCAGAGCACGTCCATATGTGGATCATGGCGATTGGATGGATGAAGACGAATGGTGTCTGTACACGCCGAAAGGCGGAGAGAAAGTCCAGGTGGCGTTCAATGTGCCGGAAGCGTCATCTGTGGAATGGGACCAAGCGTCGGAAGAACGGTTGAACAAAATTCCTTATTTCCTTAGAGCCATGGTGAGAAAAGGTGTGGAGCGTCATGCTACTGAAGAAGGTATCAAAGTTGTCACTATCGAATTAATGGAAGAGCTTCGCAAACGCCGGTTTGGCAATGAAACGCCGGTCTTTAAGGTCTGATGGACTCCATTCTTGGCGTCCTCACCGACCTCAATCAACTCATTCCCATTTTAGTGCATTGGCTCCACCTGCTTTCTGCCGTCGTGTGGATCGGTGGGCTCGCCTTTCTGGTCATGGCTGTGACTCCCTGCCTGAAAACGACCGTTCCAAAAGAATTGATCAAACCGATATCGGAAACGTTTTACAAGCAATACAAGCGAGTAGTGGGTATTCTTTTGGTTGTCATTCTCTTTACCGGTGGCGCGAACCTCCATTATGTGAGTGAAGGTATGATCATGGCTACGGGTGAAGGCGTTGCCCATCATGCCAAATATCTTACCGTCTTTTTCATTAAATTATTCTTGGTATTAGGGATTTTGACCATATTTCTCTACACGATTATTTTTCAAAATGACCCGACCGGTCAGGAGAATCAAGAAGAATTAGAGGAAATGGCTGTTGAGCCCGTGCCTTTTCAGCGAGTGGCCCTGTGGATGGGTATCTTTATTATTCTCTGTGCTGCGGCGATGAAACATCTTCATACCTAGCGTAGCGTCTTCTGATCAGTCCCTGCCTGAGCCGTTACTTATCCTCGGTCTCTTTTAAGCCATTCAGACTGATCCCATTCTGTACGAAATCAGACATTCAGAAAGGAAGAGGCCATGTCCTTCATAGAAAAAACCGACGAAGTAAAGATTGAATACAATTTGGGGAAAAAATTAAAACAAGCAAGATTAGCGATTGGTCTTTTGACCCTGATCATGTTCTTCAGTGGAAGTTGGGGAGTTTGGGCCAATCCGGCAGAGAATCTGGATGATCCAGAAACCGTCATTCGAATGATCGTGAAAGCCAATGCTGACATGGATTTGAAGACCCTTGAGACTCACATGGCGGCTGATGAGGATACCGTCGGTTACACGATAGGTGGTCGCAAATACATTGGATGGAAAGACGTGAAGCAAGCCTTTGAAGAAGAGTTTTCTATGCTCAGTGGATTGACGATTGATATTCTTAATCTGAAAGTCTGGCAGCAGGGTGAGGTTGCTTGGTTTGCCATGGAAATCGATTATAACCGCGAAGTACAAACAGCCGATGGCCCGATTACGAAAACATGGCCATTGCGAGATACAGGCGTGTTGAATCGTCGTGATGGAACATGGATGCTCGTTAATTGGCATGAATCCATGCGAGAACCCATCAAGCCATTGGCTGTAGAGCGTCAAGCCGTGCCATCCAAAGCTGGAGATAGTTCAGTTGAAATGGATCTCACGGGTGAATGGGAGATTCAAGAAGAAGACAAAGCCTATCAAGCGACTCTAGACGCTAAGGGCAATGGTCCCTACACTTGGCAAGAAGGCCGGATTCACACTGAGAACGTGAGTGATCGCCTCTGGTCTGGGACGTGGCATCAAAAGGGGAATGACCGGGAAGGCGCATTTGAAGTACTCTTGTCTGAAGACGGAACGACTGCAGACGGGGTCTGGTGGTATTTGCGAGTCGGCACTCAAAAAAATATCCCTCCACGCGAATGGGGTGGTACCTATAAAATCAAACGCTTACCTCCTAGCATCTCTGGTAAAGATATGACGCCCTAGCCTCCGATCCTCGTGTGGAAGCCGGTATTCTTCTTTTTATCTTGTGTGAGTTCTGGAAGCCAGGATTTGTAGAATAGTGTGCCTTCAAAGGCATGTACGAAATCCTGAGGATATCCATCTATAGCCAGGCCGTCGGTATAATGACTCGGTTTATACATTCGATAATGATCTTTCAGATAGGCTCGTAAACTTAATGCCGCGATCTACTCGTTCACGACGTGCTTCAGATACCAAATCGCTCCCTTTGGATCCTGCCGAAGATGTGAGTGATGAAAGCCTTATGGCGGATAAGCCGTTAGTGGTGATTGTGGGGAGACCGAATGTCGGCAAGTCCACGCTCTTTAATCGTATTGTGGGCCATCGTACAGCAATTGTGGATGATGTTTCGGGCGTCACGCGCGACCGGAATACGGCGGAATGCGACTATCAAAATCGCATGTTCACCCTAGTTGATACAGGCGGATTGGATCTCACGGCTGAAGACGTGATCGTGTCGCAGATTAAAGAGCAAACGAAAATGGCCATGGCTGAAGCTGACTTGGTCATCGCCGTGATGGATGGGCGTGCGGGATTATCTCCGTTGGATTCCGAACTAGCAGAACTGCTCCGTCCCGTGACCAAACCAGTATTTCTGGCCGTCAACAAGATTGATACACCGAAGTCAGAACCGCTCCTCGCTGATTTTTACCAATTGGGAATGAAAGACATCTTTCCAATTTCTGCCGAGGGTGGAATGGGGGTGGATGAACTACTTGAAGCGCTCATGCCCTATCTGCCTCTTGTCCCTGACGAGTCTGCTGAGCTAGAGGTCCCAAGAATTGCCGTGGTTGGTCGGCCGAATGTCGGAAAATCGACATTGGTCAATGCCATTTTGGGGGAAAAACGCCTCATTGTCAGTGACATCCCTGGCACTACACGCGATCCCATAGATTCGCTTCTCACCCGTGATGGGAAGAACTATATCTTTACCGATACGGCAGGAATTCGTAGGCGAGGGCGCATTGATCGTGGCATTGAAGGTTACAGTGTCCTTCGAGCTATGCGAGCTCTAGGACGATCTGACGTCGCCGTCTTATTATTGGATGGGATTGAGGGTGTCACGGAACAAGACACCAAAATTGCTGGTTTGATCAGCAAGCAGGGGCGGGGTTGCGTCATTCTGGTGAATAAATGGGATGTTCGCGAAAATGATCCGGAAGCTTACCCGTCCTACAATTTAGAATTGTCACGGCGGTTTCCGTTTTTTGCACATGTCCCTGTATTGTTCGGAGCAGCGGTACAATCTGAGACACTACCCCGCTTGTTTTCAAAAATTGATCAGGTCGTGGAATTTTTTGCGAAACGTATTCAGACACGGAAGCTCAATCTCTTTTTCCAACTACTCCTGGAAAAAAATCCTATCGCCTTGCACCGCGGGAATCCAAAAAAATCAATGTTCATCACGCAAGTTGCCACCAAACCGCCAACATTTGCTCTATTTGTCAAAGGCGCAGAGAAAATTCCGACCTCGTACCTTCGTTACCTCGAAAATTCCATCCGAGCTGAATATGGTTTTCAGGGCATTCCAATAAAAATACTATTGCGTGGAACAGGGAAAAAGTAATTCGCAAGG
The DNA here is from genome assembly GCA_029261255.1 of Nitrospirales bacterium. Lineage (GTDB taxonomy): Bacteria > Nitrospirota > Nitrospiria > Nitrospirales > UBA8639 > Nitrospira_E. The sequence goes on along the minus strand of JAJDBQ010000063.1, from coordinate 9,578 downwards.
GAGCGGAAAAGGTCTGCGATCAACATTCCCAATCACATTTGACTGAGGGTTAGGAAATACTCGACAAAGGCATGCATGCCGCTTGCAGCTTGACTCCAATCAAAGCATTCGCTTGGAGCATGGTAGCCATGTTCCGGAAGACTTAATGCCATAAATAATATTGGCACTTTCCAGCCGAATTCTCACGTCGCTACAGCTCCGATTGACCCACCTTCTCTGACAAATACCGGGTGTCGCCCAAATCATTTTTCAACTGGGACCTGTTGGGAAAATCCGCCAGCCTTCGCCAAGGCTACGGCTGACAGGCTAGCGGTTCCATGCCTGCCGAAGCGGCTTCGCATAGGCAGGTCGCCAATTTTCCGCGCTCATGTACGGAAGGTACGCTCCGTGCGCAAAGAGGCTGCGGCCTTGCTGGACGAATTTTTTTGAACAGACCCGAAGCCCCTGGCGCTACAGATCATCTTGGGTAAATCTGCCTTTGGAGTACGGTATTATTCAACACTCTCGGTCGCACCATGGCCAAAGTATTGATCGACATTTTTGTGAAAAACAAAGGGTGATTGTCGCCATTCTGGTTCAAGGGCAGGCTGAACATCCAAATGATGATAAATGGTGACGGTTGGGTACTTTCGGCCCGCCCGTTATTCGCTAGTCATTCAGGGATGCCCTTTGGTCTTGAGGATTGCAGCTCGTGCGCCGAATTGTTCGAGATAGTTCACTGCCAATTCAGCCATACTTTTTATATCGGATCCGTGATCGGGGTCAGAGCTGACGGATGAAGTTTCCACCATCTGGCCTAGAATTTTTTCAAATTGTCGGCGTTGCTCTTGAATATATGTACGAATCAGAGAATTCTGATCGTCTATTGCAAAACGACCCTTCTAAACTGAACCTCAATGAAATTCAGTTTTGCGACCTGGAAAATTCAGATTAAATTTTTTGATCAGCGCAGTACATGTTGATGGCTAATTTTTCGTCTTAACCTACTGAAAAAGGAACTGGTGCAAAAGTCATAATGAAAATAGCGAGGGCTCCCCAGGCTACCCATTGTCTCCCCTTGCCTAATCCGACATCCGGGTCGGTGACCGGAGGGTGGGCCAACCCCACGATACCCGCCATCCCCACCCAGACAATCCATCCAGGCCAACCGGTGAGACCCAGGTAAAGAAGAATTGGAACAGTGACATAAGCCAACTGTCGTTGTTTCTTGCCCAAAACTGCGAAGGCCACATGCCCACCATCTAGTTGTCCCAACGGTAACAGATTGATGGCCGTGACGAAAAATCCAAACCATGCAGCAAAGGCAATAGGATGTAAGACGAGATCGTGTGTGGGTGGAATTGGACCAAACATGAGCCAGGCAAATCCTTGCAGGAGGAGAGGTTCTCCCAGCTGGAGGCCGAAGACATGTTCTTTGGGAATGATATATGAAAATGAGAGTCCAACAATGACGGCAATGACCGCGGCGACAAATCCGGCAATGGGCCCGGCCACGCCAATATCAAACAACGCTTGTCGCTTCATAATCGGGGAACGCATGCGAATGACGGCTCCAAAGGTTCCGATGAATTGGGGTGGTCCTGGGATAAACAAGGGAAAAGATGCTGGCACTTGATGGATGCGTGCGAACAGATAATGTCCAAATTCATGTATGACCAAAATGCCTAGGAGCGTGGCAGAGAAGGGCAAGCCATTTAATAGAGAGTCCGGGTATTTGGTGAGAAAATCCCAGGCCCCGGTCGCGGGCTTTGTGTTCACATGCAAGGCCCCAGCCCACAATGTGGTAAACACGGTAAGTCCGAAGAGAAGAATAGGAAGGACCCAAGCGGAAAACGTACTTGGTGGAGGAAGTGGTTCTTGATAAAACGGGTAGCGGGGTATGTCGAGCTCATCTTGGACAGGTTCGGATGCCCACGTAATGCGATGGGGATTGTGGAGCATCCGCTTCCTAACCGCATCTTCTTTGGATATTGGGGCAATGAGTGATCCCGAAGGAATTGGGAAGGAAGCGTCTTCTGCTGAGGGGTGTGAGGAAGATAGATTGGATTCGTCGTCGGGAGAGGCTTCAGGAGATTTCGGATCCTGTGATTGTTGATCATCCATGTCCGAGGAAGGTGTCATGGGAGAGACAAAATTACTCTACTCATTCATGGTTAGCCGAATGGATTGTGAGTCTGCTCTTCCGCCACGGTCGTTGAAGGGCCATGACCAGGAAACAAGGCTGTCTCCTTAGCAAGATGCAAAAGCGTGTGTTTAACTGATTGTAGGTGTTGAGGATAGAGAGAAGCGGGATTAGAACGGCCGACTGAACCTGCAAATAGAGTGTCACCCACAAAACAGAGGCTGTGGCCTTTACGTGTATTCAGATAGCAAAATCCTCCTGGTGTGTGGCCGGGAGTCGCAAGACATTCAACGGTCAATTCCCCAATGGCAACGATCTGATGGTTGGTTGGGATTCTTAACGAAGCGAGATCAGGCTTCCAAGGAAGCATATCAAAATCCCCATTACCTAGATAGACAGGCACTGGCCATTCCGCCAATATTTGGTCTAACCCTCCTGCATGGTCAGTATGCCCATGTGTGAGTGCAACGCCAATGAGGGTTAACTCGCGTTCTCGTATTCTCTTCAACATCTCTGGGGCATTATATCCCGTATCAATCATGAGCGTTTGTTTGGTGTCTGGATCTGTCAGAAGATAGCCCTTTACTTCATACCCACCGATATCACCTCTGATGGTTTCAACCAAATCGCCATTTGTTGTCCAATCTGGTTGAGGCTGAGGAATCCATCCATCCAATGTGAGGGCCACTAAAGAGTGCACTCGTAAATGTAAGGTGTGGCAGATATGTTGGATTTCTGCTTTGGTGGGTAAGCGCTGGCCTTTCTCAAGGTTTTCCAGATCACTGGGATCGAGCTGAGTTATTCCCGCTAGGGCTTTAAGGCTATGGCCTTGCCCAAAGCGGGCTTTCTTCATTATGTCACAAAATTCATCTTCTAAGCTCATAAGGTCCTCAAAGTTTGTTACTCGTAGATAACCGATTGAGAATCAATGGCTAGACTAATATAGCATGGCTCTATTGAAAAAAGCCGCCAGTCGCGTTCTTTGAGTCAGTGAAAAGTCAAAAGTCAGTAGTAAGGAGAAAGACCATGGTCAGGAAACAATCAGGAGTGCCATGGGTTTTCGTTCTAGCTTTCTCTGTTGAAGTCCTTACGACTGACCCTTCACGATTTCTAGTGGACTTTATTGAACTGACTCGAACCTTCTCATGTCCAAGGCGAATGTAATTATTCAACACTCCCAGCATCTAAGCAAAAATAGGTTACTTGTGGAAAGAGGGGAGGTGCGTATTCTGGAATACTTCGAATCCCATGACGTCTGGACAGAACTCGGAGAATATGTACAATTGTGAGCGTTTCTTTGGGATAGAGAATCTGGGGGTTGCCGCTCTGTTTTTTTGTCAGCGATGCAATTTGTAGGGATCAGTAGCCTCAGGAGACTATGAATTTTTCTGTCGAGTATGAATGGCACAATTCCTATGACGACTTCTTTAAAGTCCTGTGATGTCTTAGTCCTCGGAGGTGGGCCAGCTGGTTCTTCTATTGGGGCGATGCTCGCAGAAAAGGGCTGGCGGGTGGACGTATGGGAAAAAGACCCTCATCCTCGTTTTCACATAGGGGAGTCACTCCTTCCTCATACACTACCCTATTTGAAGCAGTTGGGCGTTTTAGAACAGATTGAACGTATTGGGCTGCAAAAATTTGGTGCAGAATTGGTGTCGCCCTATCATGATGAGCCGGTCACGTTGTATTTTTCCGGAGCGATGGACAAATTCCATCCCTATGCTTTTCAGGTGCGCCGTTCTGAGTTTGACGAAATCCTTCTGAGAAATTGTGAAAAAAAAGGGGCACACATTCGTGAAGGGTTTGAGGCCAAATCTGTAGATTTTTCTGATTCAGCATTGGCCACGATTTACGGAACGAATGCCGAAGGAACAGGGATAAGGCAACAAGCTCGATATGTCGTGGATGCCACAGGGCGCCAGACATTCCTGGCAAATCAGTTACATGCGAAGCAACGCAATCTCCAACATAATAGTGTCTCTGTTTTTGGTCATTTCGAAGATGTGGTTCGACATGAAGGGAATGAGGAGGGCAACTTAACGATCTGCTGGTTTGAACATGGCTGGTTTTGGATTATTCCTTTGCCTGATGGTGTGACGAGTGTAGGAATGGTGTGTTGGCCTTCGTACCTAAAATCTCGAAAAGGCAGCCTCGATGAATTTTTTTGGGAAACAGTGAAGGGTTCTCTGGCCATGACTGCTCGCTTGAAGAAGGCTAAGTCGATCATGCCTATTGTCGCAACCGGAAATTATTCCTATCAATCATCAGTTATGACGGGGTCGCAATATATGTTAGTCGGCGATGCCTTTTCATTTATCGATCCAATCTTATCCAGTGGCGTCCACTTGGCTTTACACGGTGGCATTCGGGGTGCTGAGGTCGTGGATGCCTACTTGCACGGGCATGCGCAGGCTGGACAGAAAGCTAGAGATTTTGAATCAGCAGTGAAGCACGGACTCAAGACCTATTCTTGGTTTATCTATCGGATGACACAGCCAGCTTTTCGAAATCTAGCGATGGCCCCGAAAAATTGGTTTCGGATGCATGAAGCCATATCATCGGTGCTATCAGGAGATGTATTTGGTACAACCCCAGTCAAGCTCCCCATATTGCTCTTTAAAGGCTTCTACTATCTCATGGCAGTGCTTGACCTTAAAGCGAATCTCGTTCAATATCGAAGAAGAAAATATGCCATCGATGGGGAGTCGGTGGCGTCATGACCATCAGGAGATCATTTACCCACAAGATGCAGGGGAATTAGCAGGTGCGGCGAAATGGATAGTCGGATATCTCAAAAGAAAAGGCGTGCGAGATCAACTGTGAGTGATCTCCCAGAATGGGAGCAGTCCTCAGTGCCTCCTTCCTCACGAAGCCTGAATGCCTTGGGTGTCAAGTATGTTCAAGCCGGAAATCTTTCCGAAATCCTCAATTCAGAAGCAGCACATCAGTTGGCGGTCATTGGCTACGGACGTGGCCAATTGCCATCATTATTGGGGCAGGGTCTCAGCGTTGGAGTCAATCTTCCACCTTTGATTCATCCTCCGCTTGTGGAAGTTTGGGAAAGTGCCTCGCCAGTGCTTCGTGATCAGGTTGCGAACATCCGATTGGCCTTTACGGATGAAGTCGTATTTGGGTGTTTAGAAATCAAAGAGCAAATCGGGAGTGTGTTAGAGGATGTGGTTAGGGACGCATATACACAAATTTTTAACTATTGTACTCAGTCAGGATTTTCCCATCTTCTACGCATGTGGAACTATTTCCCCGGTATCAATGCCGATCAAACTGGGCTAGAGCGATATAAGCGATTTTGCGTTGGTCGACATCAAGCATTCTCAGCGTATCAGAAGGAATTTATCTCCGCTCTTCCTGCTGCGAGTGCCGTGGGTACCTCAGATGGTCCTTTCCAGGTGTTGTTTTTGGCTGGGAAGAACCCGGGATACCCTCTAGAAAATCCACGACAAATCAGTGCGTATGAGTATCCTCCTGTCTATGGTCCCAATAGTCCTTCTTTTGCCCGGGCGATGGTGAGTCCGACTGAAAAGGGTGGCCAATTATTCGTGGCGGGTACGGCAAGCATTCTTGGCCATGCTACGCAGCATCAGGATGACCCGGCTGAACAGACGGTAGAAACATTGTCGAATATTCATGCGATTCTCAATCGGGCACTAAACGAGGGCCAGGAATCATGGGGAACAGAGTATTCTGAAGGTCTTATGAAAGTGTTTGTGCGGCATGAAAAAGATTTGCCGGCTGTCAGTGGAGTCTTGGAAGACCATCTACTTGGAAAGGCTTCCATCCACTATGTGCTGGGTGAGATGTGTCGAAAGGATTTGCTTGTAGAAATTGAGGGTATGTGGAACTTGGGAGTTCTTCCCAATGCGTAAAATACAACTAGTATTTTTCTGCCTAATTATTTAACATATTGGTATAGTTGGCAGATTCAGATATTTTCCAAACAGACATGTACTGAAGGTACATAAGAATAATGGGTCTGTTGAATGTTTCACAGAAAACGCGCGAATTCGCTAAGCAGATATTCGATTTCAATGGTCGACGGGAATGATCAAAACAGTCGTCCAGCAAGGCCGCAGCCATTTTGGCGCGCGGAGCGTACTTTCAGTACGTGAGCACGGCAAAATGGCGAGAACGCCGCTGGTGGCTTTTTTTAGCATTCCCATAATCATGAATGTGATTGATCCATTCTTTGTGTTTCTTACGAATTTACTATGAGGAGGATTTTTCTATGAAAAAGCGAGTCTTGACCCATGGGATATTTTTGATTGTGGTCATGGTGTTGTTGGTTGGATGTAAAGGTACCCCGGTCTTTAATGTGAAGGATGCGAATATTAATACGGTCTCTGGCAATGATCCGGCTTTAGGAGATGTAACTCGAGCGATCATTAGTGCAGCTGCCAATTCAAATCCACCATGGAATATGGAGATCGTCCAGCCTGGTCATATCGTGGCCACTTTGCATAACCGGACGCATATGGCCAAAGTGGATATTGAATATACGACCAAAGGCTACAGTATTACGCGTAAAGATTCGGCTGATCTAAAGTATGATCCAGAGTCCGATACGATTCATGAGGGTTATAATAGATGGGTTCAGCGTTTGGATAGTAATATTCGAATAAAATTGAATATGTTGTAGAAATCGCTGTTCAAAAGACGAATGACCGTCCATTGGATATTAATCCAGTGGGCGGTTTTTTGTGGGAATGTTGAAAAAAGCCACCAGCCTTCGCCAAGGCTACGGCTGACAGGCTAGCGTTTCCATGCCTGCCGAAGCAGCTTCGCGCAGGCAGGTCGCCCTTTTGCCGTGCTCACGTGCTGGAAGTACGCTTCACGCGTCAAAAGGGTTGCGGCCTTGCAGGGTGAATTTTTTGACCATTCCCGTCAGCTGCTGACAGCACATTTTCCTGGAGCATTTACGAGTTATCTTTGAGAAATATTCACCATCCCCATTATTGGCGAGAAGTATGGGATGAAGCCACGTCCTGAAGCTTAGAATTTTGTTGGGCAAGTGGTTGACCGAATATGGCGTGATACAGGTTCCGTGGTGCTAACCCCTTCGCTAACAGTTTGCCTGCAATCATGAGTGTGATACGGGCAATATCCACGACAGGTCGGAAGTAACTTGGTCTCGGAGCTTGACGACGCTCTGATTCGATAGGAATTGGAAGACTCCAATATCCTCGCTTTGCTCCTTCCACTAAAATCTCACTTTCAAAGACGAAGCTCCGCTCTCGGTTTGTAGGAATGTTTAGGCAGGTGAGTAACGACATTGGGTAAACCCTGAATCCCGATTGGCTGTCGGCAATCGGATGCCCTGAAGCCCAGGAGACCCAAAAATCGGCCACACGGTTCGCGATGATACGGTGCCAGGTGTCGCGAGTCCATGGTCTTCTGCGTGCACCAATGATGATGCGATGTGGAGACACGTTGGCTTGGGCAATTAAGCGAGGAATGTCCGATGGAGAATGTTGACCATCTCCATCCAATGTGATCACTGCCGTCACGCCTTGTGATTGAGCGTATTCAAATCCCTTCCAGAGAGTAGCGGCTTTTCCGCAATTTGTTTTGTTTCTTAGGACGGTGACAGGCAAATCCTGCAAGAGATGGGCTGACGTATCTGTTGAGCCGTCATCAACCACGATGAGTTGCTCGAGATGTTCCAGCGTTTCTTGAGCAACCGAGCGGATTGTGGCTGCTTCATTATAGGCAGGAATGACAACCGCATAGCGGGGAGACTCGATTAAAGGGGGTTCACGCATGTAGTGATTATGCGGCTGGGTAACGTTGTTTACACGCTATGCCATCGCTCCATTCACGCCAATAATTTGACCAGAAAGATAACTCGCTTTTTCAGAAGCCAAAAACCCCACAACTGAGGCGACTTCTTCAGGTTGGCCTACACGTTTCATAGGTACCATACTCTCAATTTGCTCTACCGTAAATGCATTCTCTGTGGAAGGTGATTGAATCAGCCCTGGTGCCACCACATTGACGGTAATGCCCCGAGAGGCGACCTCTGTTGCGAGGGATCGAGTCGCGCCATGAAGGCCGGATTTGGCGGCAGAGTAATTTGTTTGGCCTCGATGGCCAATCATTCCAGAGAGAGAGGAAATCGTAATGATTCTTCCCCAGCGCGTACGGATCATGGGGAGTAAAAGAGGTTGCGTGACATGAAAAAATCCATTTAGTGAAACGTTGATGACTTGGTGCCATTGTTGGGTCGTCATGCCAGCCAAGGGTGCATCCGCATAGATTCCCGCATTATGGACGATGACCTGAATGGGACCAATTTCGAGGATCTTATTCATGGTGTGTTCGGTTGTCTCGGGATCTGTGAGGTCACAGTAGATGGATTCGGCGGAGCCACCTTTTTCTATGAGTTGCTTAGTGACGTCCTCGCACCGTTCTTGGTGTTGGTGCCCATGAACGAGGACGTGGAAGTCCATTGAGGAGAGTTCTTGGCAAATCGCTATACCAATGGGACTATTGCCCCCCGTGACGAGTGCGCGTTTCATGAGATTGCCTCAGGTCCTTGAATAAAAATTGATGCGCGCCCTTGCAGAAGAACGTCTTTGCCTGCCTTGATCGAAAAGGTGTAGATAAAACTCAGGTGTTGTTCTAGTAACAGTGTTGCCTCAATCGTCAGGTCTTCTACGATTTCCTGAAAAGTGGGGCGGTAAACCTGAGTATCCCGTATGGCTCCGAGATAGCCGACAGACACGTTATGCTCGGAGATGTTCTGTGTGAGTCCCACATGTATCCCCATGGCCTGGGCGGCGTATTCTAAGCCGGAGAGCATTTCCAACATACCATGCCTTCGCAATGGATTCTTCTCCTCTCGATGGGTTGAAGTCCAACAGGTGATGGATGAGCCATCCCAATGCTCGACGGAGGATAACAGACACATTGCACTCCCATGAGGGAGAAATTTTTCCAGTTCTATTTTTGAGAGGGCTGGCATGGTTGGTGATCAATTCGTAGTTGAAGGTTATCTAAAAAATCCAAATACACGGAAGTGGCCAAATTCTTGGCAATAGGTTCGAGTAAAGGGAGGCCTCGGGCAGCAGGGTTGCCTAACCGCATGGGTTCTAACAAAGGGTGGAGCTTGGTTGTGTGGTTCTTATCTACTGATTCTGACAAGAGCGAAATATCTAACATGGATAGACTTATTGGTAATGCCTGTTTGCCAAGGACCAGGGCGATGGCAAATGGGGCGATGAGCGGTCGAGTTTCATGGAGTGGAAAGGGTGCGGGGGTATCATAAGCCACGAATAAGATGCAGTCTTCTTGGTTGACAGACAACAATGTGGCCGCTTCGAGTAACCCTCCGGCAAATGATGAATCATAACATGCCAGGCTTGTCGAAGAGCGTTGCGAGCTTGATGCAATACTCCAGTAGCCGGCGGCAGCATTGTGAACTGACTGATGAAAGAGGGTT
>JAJDBQ010000062.1 GCA_029261255.1 Nitrospirales bacterium | reverse complement strand
GCCCCATGGGTTCAAAATTGTATGTCGGTGGATTGCCATATTCGGCAACCCAAACAGAATTAACGGACTTGTTTTCTGCACATGGCACAGTCCAATCAGCCAACGTCATCAGCGACAAGTTCACGGGACAATCCCGCGGATACGGATTTGTCGAAATGTCGTCCAATGAAGAAGCTCAAGCGGCCATTTCAGCCCTCAACTCAACAGAGTTTGGTGGCCGAACGTTGACCGTCAATGAAGCCAAACCACAAGCCCCACGCACAGGCGGCGGCGGTGGAGATCGAGGCAGCCGATTCTAACGAAAACTGCCTAGCGTCAGATGAAAGGGAGAGGTCAATACGGCCTCTCCCTTTTTTTTGAATCTACCGATGGCCCTTCAAAAAATCTCAACGAGCACCCCTGCCAGAACTTCACTCTATCGCACCACACTGCTGCAACAAAAAACCCCTGCCGGCATTACCGACAAGGGCTAGAGTTCAATTCTATGCTGTTGGTTGCGGGGGAGGGATTTGAACCCTCGACCTTTGGGTTATGAGCCCAACGAGCTACCAGGCTGCTCCACCCCGCGGATCGATACTAGTAGAGATACCGCGTGGAAGTCAATGAAAGAACAGGAATAACTGGAGTGTGGTTGCGAGGTGTACTGTGATATCTTTGGCAACCTATGTTGCTTCCCGGTATTTTTGCCATCGTCATGATCCTCGCACTCATTATTGGTGATTGGTTTCAATTCACCACACTGAAGCCCTGGGCCTGTCGTTATGGTTGTTCGCTAGCTCGACGCAAAGATTCACTCCCCAAACCCAAAGATTCCTTTCCTCGATTGTTTAAAACAAACAGTACAATTCCTCTTACCCATGGGGTCGCACGTTGGGTGGCCGATCAGCAAGCCATCGTGATTCGGCCCTATTACAAAATGTTCTCCCTGCGCTTTCGTACAGCGTGGCCTTTAAAGGGCACGATTGACTATGACTTTCAAGACGATCAACTTGAAATACATGTATCCAAGCGCATTCCCTGGTCTTCCGCTATTTTGACGTCGATTTGGTTACTTTTTGTCATTGGAGGAACGGTGGGATTTGTCGCAATGTATGCCATGGACGGTGGATTTGGCACAATTGGCGGCATTTTCTGGGCAGTAGGCATGATTGCGTTGGGCCTACTGGTGCTGGCCGGAGGAATTATTCTTCTTGCGTTCTCCTATCGCCTCGAAAATTCAAGACTCATGCAAGTATATGAAGAGTTACGTGAAGCGTTGGGTGAATCGAAGCAGACTTTAGACCAATCTGAGGTCATCGAAAAACCCAGTCTTTAGAGAGACCACCTTCTCGATTGCCCTGACCTCCTTCGTCAAAGGTAACCAGCCAAAGCCCTTTCCTTAGCAACAGCGCTCTTTACATCTTCATAGGTATTTTTCTTCTCCTTCCAGTCACAGGTCATGCTTTGCATAGAAAAATTGGACACTGAACTTACCTGTTAGGGCTGTTGAATATTTCTCAAAGACCGGTCGTAAATGCTGCAGGAAATTGTTGTCAGCAGCTGATGGGAATGGTCAAAAAATTCACCAGCAAGGCCACAGCCATTTTGGCGCGCGGAGCGTACTTCCCGTACGTGAGCACGGCAAAAGGGGGAGAACGCCGTTGGTGGCTTTTTTCAACATTCCCGTGTTCAAAGTATTTTTAATACAGACAGGTGAGGTGCTATGACGAATCAGAGTTGGAGTGAGGAACTAAGTGAAGTGATGTAGTATCAATTATGTATGGTGAATCAAACGCCTATGACGGTTGTGTCGTTGGCCATGTTTCTGACAACCATGTGCGTACACCATCAATACCTATCCCAGTGGCCGTGAATGGATAGCATGCTGTTCATCGCCTCATAGAACCTCAAAAACAGCATGTATGTTTAGATAGGAGTGATTGGGGTTGGACTATTCTTTTGAGATGAGATCTTTTTTGAGTTTGGAGAAGTTTTCGACTCGGAATGATGGAAGGGCATAGGCCCAGTCTTTCACACGTAGATTGAGTGCTTCGACTTCTTTTTGTACCTCTTCCGGTCCTTTGAGGAGTGATTCTTTCTCCGTTGCTTTCCCATCACCACCGGCATCGCCCTTTGCCACTTCTTCCCCATCTGGGTTTTTACTGGCTTCTGCTTTGGGGTCCGGTTCAGAAATTTGAATAAGATTCGCGTCAAACTCTGCCGAGAACTTCCCCCACACTTGTTCATCTACTTTTGTCGTATGAACGTGCAGCCGCAAGCCATCAAAGGTTTCTAATATAGCGGACACTCCTGGACTGGCCTTGAAATCTATCGCCTTCTGATGTTTCACATCTTCCAATTCTAGCTGCACAAGGGTACCCACCACATTATTCACGTTAAACGATGAGGTGACCTTAAACCCAGAAGGAATCGCACCCAAATCAAAATCTAAATCCTCAGGCTTTGCTTTTGCCAAATGGAGCGTCTCCCCTTTGGGGTGTGTCACGGTCACTTGCCGGACGCGTTTGGTTGGCAATGCAATCACTTCTTTATCTAGCCATTCGCCCGCAACGGTTTCTAACGGCAGGTTGCCTGTCACCAACCACGTTTGCGGATCATCAGATTTCCGAACATAGATATCACTCAAACGAGGGTTCGCTTTCGCAGGTTTCTGGTTGCCAACGACAAGCTTCATGGCTTCAGGATTGTCGGCTGTTTTCATCGTCACCATCTTAGATGGTGAGCCTTCTTGGTCTTTGCCCTGCAGTCCAAGACGTTCATACAACTCTGGGGTTTTCGTTTTTGGTTCATGAATGCGCAACTCCACCAACCCCACAATTGCTTTCTTCACTTTTTCTACATCGGCACGATACCCAGCTTTCTCCTTAACTCCCCAGGCCTGTTCCCCTCGCTCCAAAGTGATCGTGTGTCCATGAGTCTCAATCACGACTTCATTCACGTCATTCACCTGACTCATCATGTCTGGAAACAACAGCTTGCCACTTTGCGGAATACTCGTAGCAGGTTCTTGATTGATAAACGTGGCCAACGCAATACACACGATGGTGAGACCAGCCAACAGGCCTATCGTTTTCGACTTCATAATTTTCCTTTAATACTCTGTTTAAAAATCACACTGTTGACCAAAAAATCCTGGGCAATCAATCACGCTATGCTGATTTTTTTCGACCGCGTGAAGAACTCATCCAGACCCCGACCATTCCGATGAGGAGAGGCATGAGACCAATGTTGATGAATTTCACCCAGCTTTCAACGCTTTCAATATTTTTTCCCAATTCATGCTGCACTCCCCGTAGTTCCTTTCGAACCTCGACGAGGTCTTGCCGAAACGCGGACATAGCTTCTTGCTGTTCGGCGCTCATAATCATGGTGTTGCCGTCTGGCTGTTGACTTTGCATTTCCTGAAGCTTGCCTTCAGTGGCTTTCAGCCGTTCTTGTAGCGCTTGCTCTTTTTGGCGGAATTGTTGTTCAGCGTCTTGTTGCATCGCACGCAACAACGTAAACGGCCGAGAATAGCCCGCCCGGCTTCTGACACTAATTAAATCATTACTCCCCGTCAGGTTATCCAGCGCATTGGTCACGAACGTGCCGTTTCCAGAATTTGGAATGCCAATTCGTTGACCAAAGAAATTTTGTACCTGAGCCCAAAATTTATCCTGCAAGATATCGGTATCCGCCACCACAATCACATTGATCGGCTCCTTCGACTCAGCGAGATGTGGTTGCGACGATTCGCTCTCTGATTCGGTTGTCGGTGGAGCATTAGGGTCAGCAGGCTTAGCCGGTTCCTTGGGCTTGCCATCTGGAAAAGCTGACTTCACCTTCCCTGTCACACGAACAGCCACGATCATTTTTTCGCCTTCCGGCTTGTAACTGCTCAGAATACTCCCTAGATCCGGCATGAATGAAAACCGTGACGCGTCTATTTTCATCGCCGCCTCATCGGATTGAATCAGGGGAGTGAGTTCCGTACCCACAGTTCCCTTTTGTTGGAGAATTCCAGCTGAGGCCACCGTGATCGTCGGCACTTGCGCCGTCACAATATCATCTGGACTAAAATGCTCCTGCCGAAAATCGATCCAAACTGGATAATCTATGACTTGCATCCGCGCCTGCTTTTGAATTTGCACTTTCTTGGCCAGCGGCAAGTCACCTAACACTTTGCCTGACACCATCTCTAAACCCCATGCTTCAAACAATTTCGGGAGATCTGAATTCCTTGGAGCTCCCCCTCCCATAGGATTCATGGGATTCCCTCCACTCCGGTCCGATTCCGCCAGCGGATCCACAAAGATCATGGCATGCCCGCCGTGCAGGACAAACTGATCAATGGCATAGAGGGTTGGATCACCTAGCGTTTTGGGATGAACGATCATGAGGACACTCACATCATCCGGGATCGTGCTCGCCGTCGGTTCGATTTTTTTTATTTCAAACATTTGCTCAATATGGGTCACAATGAGCCAAGGTGGACTACCTCCACCTTGTTGCATCATGGGCATCGCCCCCGCTCCATCGATCGGAAGAGAACTGATCAAACCTAGAATCTTTTTCTTGGGATTCGCCAGCGTATGAATCATCTTCGTCAAATCGTATTCCAGAAACTCTTCACGCTCCGGCTGGAAAAATGGCACAACTTCTAATTCGTCCGTTGAACTGGTTCCGGCCAAGCCAAAATAAAATTGCGTGCTGCCGTTATTTAACGGCACGCCTTGCAACCCATAGGCAACCGCGCGATCTTCTTCTTCTGAAAATGGCTCAGGGTCCATCACCTGCAAGACAAGTTGGTTTCCCGCCACTTGTGCATATTCTTCCAGCATTTCTTCGACACGTGTGGCATACCCTTTGATTCCCGGAAGTCCCGTCGCAAGTTTCTTGGACAAATAAAACCGCAACGTGATGGGTTCCGCTAACGTACTGAGTACGTTTTTCGTGCCATCTGACAACGTATACAGCTTATGATCAGTCAAATCGAAACGAGCAGAACGCAAAGCCGCGCTACTGATCATATTGAACGCCCCAAACAAGACGGCGGCCAAGGCAATGCCAGTTCCTGTCAATAATCGCTTATTCATAAGTCCCTCATGATGTGACTCGTCATTTCAATATTC
>JAJDBQ010000061.1 GCA_029261255.1 Nitrospirales bacterium | reverse complement strand
GTGTTCTGCGGTGTGCATTTTATGGCAGAGACGGCGGATATTCTCAGTCGGTCGAATCAGACGGTCATTTTGCCGGACTTAGCCGCTGGGTGCTCGATGGCCGATATGGCCGCGATTGAACAGGTTGATGAATGTTGGGATGCCTTGTCCCGAATTGTCTCAGTTGAAGACGTCGTGACTCCTGTGGTGTATGTGAATTCGGCTGCGGATTTGAAAGCGTTCTGTGGGGAGCACGGCGGGATTACGTGCACCTCCTCTAATGCCAAAGCCGTCATGAACTGGGCTTGGTCGCGAAGAGAGAAAATTCTCTTTTTCCCAGATGAACATCTCGGGCGAAACGTCGCGAATAAAATGGGCTTTCCTCAAGAAGACATGATTGTCTGGGATCCCTTTAAGGACAATGGGGGAAACACGGATGCGGCTATTCGTCAGGCGAAACTTATTCTTTGGAAGGGCCATTGTAGTGTCCACCAAATGTTTCAGCCTGCACATGTCGACTATTTCAGGAAACAGTATTCAGAAATCCAGGTCATCGTGCATCCAGAATGTCATGAGAATGTGGTGAATAAAGCTGACCACGTGGGGTCTACGGAATTCATTATTCAAACCGTTTCCAAAGCACCAGCTGGGACGGCTTGGGTGGTCGGGACCGAATTGAATTTGGTGAATCGGCTCAAGGCGGAACAGACCGATAAAAAGGTCTTTTTTCTGTCGCCCATGGTCTGTCGATGCTCCACGATGTATCGGATTGATGGCCCCCATATGTGTTGGGCTATGGAAAATCTAGTCAAGGGCCATGTGGTGAATCAGATTTCGGTTCCAGATGATGAAAAAATTCTGGCCAAGATTGCCTTGGAGCGGATGATGGCTCAAAGTTAAACGCCTTCCTTTTATTCGTTTCCCTTTCCTCATAATTTGGACATTCATCTAGAGACTTCTGTTGATTTCCGCTCTCTGTGATGATGTGGGTTTGCCAACACGATTGTTTGACGGGTTTCTAGGCCACGGCTAGAATGCCTTTGCTTTTTTTCACGTTTTTTCGAGTGTTTCGCTATGGACTATAAATCAACATTGAATCTTCCCAAGACCGAGTTTCCTATGAAGGCCAATTTGCCTCAAAAGGAACCAGCGCGTTTAGCGTGGTGGGAGCAAGAGCGGATGTACGAGCGTATCCAAGAGTCTCGCAAAGATCGTCCGTTGTATATCCTTCATGATGGTCCTCCCTATGCCAATGGGCACATTCATATTGGGCATGGGCTGAATAAAATTTTAAAGGACATCATTATTAAATCGAAAACGATGGAAGGTTTTCGTGTGCCCTACATCCCAGGATGGGATTGCCATGGGCTTCCGATTGAGCACCAAGTGTCCAAGCAGCTTGGGTCCAAGAAAAAAGATTTGAGTGCGGTCGAACTGCGAAAGATTTGTCGAGAATATGCACAGAAGTTTGTCGGGATTCAAAGAGACGAGTTTCGTCGTTTGGCTATTTTTGGCGATTGGGATCATCCATACCTGACCATGGATCATGCCTATGAGGCGGCCATTGTTCGTGAGTTTGGCAAGTTTGTGGGAAAAGGGCGCGTGTATAAAGGATTGAAGCCCGTGCTGTGGTGCACCGTGGATCAAACAGCGCTAGCGGAAGCCGAAGTGGAATATGAGGATCATCTCTCCCCGTCGGTATATGTGAAATTTCCGTTTGCGGTATCGCCAGATGAAATGAGTTCAGAGCAACGCCTGGATCTTCCAGCGGTAAAGGGATTGCGAGCGGTTTCAGCTGTGATCTGGACGACGACTCCATGGACGCTTCCAGCGAATCAAGCCATTTGTCTGCATCCAGATTTTGACTATGCGGTGCTTCAAGTCGACGACGAGGCCTTTATTATTGCTGTTGGGCTAGAAGAGGCGTTTGCTAAGGCCTGCAATATTGAGAAATTTGAAGTGCTCGGCAAGAAAAAGGGAAAAGAGTTGGAAGGGTGGACCTGTCATCCTCCATTTGCCAAGAAAGAGGTTCCCATCCTTAATGGAGACTTTGTCACGTTGGAGCAGGGGACTGGCTGTGTCCACATTGCTCCTGGCCATGGCATGGATGACTATTTGTTAGTGTTGAAATACAACAAGCAGCCTTTGCTGGACCGACTACCCAATCAACAACCGTTAGATATTCTGGTGCCGGTCAATAATGCGGGACGGTTCACGGATGAATTTCCTGAATGTGTAGGCCAACCCGTTTTGGAAGCCAATGCTGGGATAGTTGATCTCTTGAAAGCCAAGACGCTATTAGTTGGCGAAAAGAAACTTGAGCATTCCTACCCGCATTGCTGGCGCTGCAAAAAGCCGGTCATTTTTCGGGCGACCCACCAATGGTTTGTCTCTATGGAGGAAGCCAATCTCCGTGAGAAAGCCCTCAAGGAAATAGACCAAGTGAAATGGTTCCCAGAGCGGGGTCGCGATCGTATTCATGGCATGATATTGAATCGTCCTGATTGGTGTTTGTCACGCCAACGCATGTGGGGCACGCCTATACCGGCGTTTTCATGCGAAGGCTGTTCTGCTCCTCTTGCCGATGCCAAAGTCATCGAGCACATTGGGGTGCTCATGGAGAAAGGTGGGGGCGCTGATATTTGGTTTAGTCGTTCTGAGAAAGAATTGCTCCCAGCTGGAACCACCTGTCCGCAATGTGGACACGGATCGTTTAAGAAAGAACATGACATTTTAGATGTGTGGTTTGAATCAGGCGTGAGTCATGCGGCGGTGTTGAGGCCTCAAGGTAAAGAGTGGTATCCGGCAGACCTCTATCTCGAGGGTTCCGATCAACATCGGGGATGGTTTCACAGTTCACTCTTAACCTCAGTGACCACGGATGAACAGGCGCCCTATCGAGCCGTGCTGACGCATGGGTTTGTGTTGGATGGCGAAGGCAAGAAGATGTCGAAGACGGCTGGGAATGTGATTTCGCCACAAGAAATTATCAAAGAATCTGGTGCGGACATTTTGCGCTTATGGGTCGCTTCGCAGGACTACCAGGAAGATCTTCGTATCTCCAAAGACATTGTGAAGCAGTTAATGGATGCCTATCGCAAAGTGCGTAATACCAGTCGATTTCTCCTGAGTAATTTGTTTGATTTCGATGCAGCAGCTCATTCTGTGCCTCATGCCGAATTGCCTGAGTTGGACCAATGGGCGCTGTGGCGGTTAGCCCAACTGATCGACAATGTGAAAAAGGGGTATGCCGAATTCCAATTCCGACAAGTGGTGCATGAGATCGATTATTTCTGTTCGACAGATATGAGTTCGACCTATTTGGATATCCTCAAAGATCGTCTCTATACCTTTCCCACAGACTCGCGCCTGCGGCGTGGTTCTCAGACCGTTTTGCTTGAGATTGTCACAGCTCTCGCGAAGCTTATGGCCCCGATCCTCAGTTTTACAGCCGAAGAAATTTGGCAGGTGTTGCCAGATTCGAAGGAGAAGGGGGCAAAGCTACCGAGTGTCCATCTGGCAGAATTCCCAGTCGCACCGACCGTGTTTGCCAACCCTGAATTGCATACTACGTGGGAGTATTTATTTCAGGTACGAAAAGTTGTTCAGGGAGCATTGGAGAAAACGCGACGCGATAAAGTCATTGGTTCGTCGTTAGAGGGGAAAGTCGTGTTGCAGGCAATTGAGCCACACCGTGGCTTACTCACACGATATCTAGAAGAACTTCCTGCACTCTTTATTGTCTCAAGCGTGGCCGTTGAGCCAATTGCCAAAATTGTAGAGAATGACGAGGCATTGGTAGACATAAGTCTTGGTTTGAGTATTAATATTGTGAAGGCTGAAGGAGCGAAATGTGATCGGTGTTGGAATATCCGAAGCGACGTGGGGTCGCAGATGGAGCATCCCAGTCTTTGTGGACGTTGCGTGGAAGCGGTGGTGTGAATTCTATGACTGGTCGATATGCAGTGCTAGCGTTTGTGGTTCTGGCGATTGTCGTGGTCGATCAAATCACGAAAATCTATATTGATGGTTCGATGCAGTTACACCAATCGATCACAGTTATCCCTGGGTATTTCAGTCTCACCTATATTCGAAACCCTGGCGCGGCGTTTGGGATTATGGGCACCATGAGTAGTGGGTTTCGACTCGTGTTCTTTTTCCTCACGTCCGTTCTGGCCATGGGGCTGCTCATCACTATTTTTTTGCGACTAGAATCAGGGGATTGGTGGGGGCAACTCACCATTGCCTCGATCTTCGGTGGGGCAATCGGAAATTTTATTGATCGTCTACAATATGGCGAAGTCATAGATTTCTTAGACGTCTATATTAATGGCTATCATTGGCCGGCCTTCAATGTGGCTGATTCGGCCATCAGTGTCGGTGTCGTGTCTCTCCTCATCCTCTTTGCCTTCGAAAAACGTAAACCAGACCTCACCCCTCAAGAAGACTCACATTTATAAGTAGATGCAGTTTAGTGAATACGAGTTTGACCTCTAATGAAATTTGATTGAAAAACTGATTCTTCAATCATAGACTTGCCCCCTATTTCCTGATTCAGAACAATCCTCCATTGAGGTGTTTGCAGGGAACACCTTAGTATAATTCAAATCCCATAATAGTTTTCCATTTCACTCTCAGATGCTTGAACTTGATCAAGCATTGCTGTAACGCCACAGAAAAATCCGTCAATTTTATCCATTTGATTTTTTATTACTTGGAGATCAATTCTTTCACTTACATTGATGACCACGTTTAGATCTTTCTTCTTTATCGGATACCTGAAATTAAATGAAGATTCATCAAATCGATGGAATTCTAAAATTAATTCCTTAATCTCATCAATTGAATTATCAGCTTCAAGAAGTGTTTCAATTAGTGGCTGGATTTCATTCCAAGCTAGCTGTAAGTTATGACCAACTCTTTTAAATACGTCCTTTTTTTCAGCATAGGATTTCTTTGAATGCAAAAGAATTATTTGTTTGAGTTGAAGCTCTATGAACTGGCGATAAAGAAATAATGCAGGATAAACCAACGTATCGAGAATTGAAATATTTCCAGATGTAATTGCTTTTTCGACAAGCGTATCTGCTCCTGTCTTATAACCTTCTATGTATCCAGAAAATTGGAGGCTCGTATCCCCCCAGCCAATATGACCAAGTTTGTAGTAATCATTTGTGTCTGTGAAAAGTTTATTAGTGGTCATATTTCTCAAGTTAAAGTAAGTAAATATACTTGACCCCCCTATTCCCATTTAGGGGCGGGAAAAATCGTGCAAGAATTCTTGGTTAATTTAGGAAAGAAGTCAAGGGAAGTGATTTTGAGATTTTGGGACAGAAAATGATGCTGAATAAATAAAGGTACAGAGAGGCAGGTCTAGAAATACGACATGTTTGAAGTTTTGAAGATCTGGATGGTGTGTCCGTTGTGACAAAAAATTCTCAAGCTTTACCTAACGAAGTCCTTGCTCCGCGTGACCCTTTCATCTTCCACACTTTGCGGTGGCTTGATCCTGCGCTTGGAATGGCCTCGATTAGGCACCGTCAGCTGAGCTCGTTTTATTTCGGCAAAAAAAATGACCCAAAGCCATTGACGCCCAGGCTGGCCAGATTAGGATGGGTCGGACGTCAATCTGAGGAAAGCGGACCAACTCGCTACGCTCAAACAAGTCCCGAAAAATAATAAGAGCGTCCGCCCCACAAGCCAGCAGGCGTCGAATACAATGAAGAAGGTGCCTCAAGCCGGTCCACCATTTTTATGTCTATCAAAGCATGGGTGCAGGCTTGTGTTATTGCGTTAGAGTCCAGGGCACGTTTGTTGTTGTGAGTTTGAGGGATTCTGAAGTTAGGGGTTGATGGTCGGATAGAAGCGGCATCCTGTTCACTATACCCTGTATCAAGGAATTACTGGGAGCGAGGGATTTCGATTCTGGGGCGAAATGAAACTACTCTCATGTGCGGGATCCCGCACATGAGAGTAGTTTTTCCTATTTTCCCTGCAATACGAGTAGCAGGAAAAAGGTTTATCTTGCTGAGACGGTTGCTAGCTCGGGTACCCGAATTTTCTCAATCACTTCATTAAGTTTTTCGCCAGCTACCTCATTCTCTACCTGACAGGTTCCGGCTTTTTCATGGCCTCCACCGCCATAACTGAGGCAGAGCTCACCGATATTGATCGTTGAACTACGATTGAGAATCGATTTGCCGATCGCGAATACAGTATTTTGTTGTTTCAATCCCCACATCACATGGATGGAAATGTTGGCGTCTGGATACAAGGCATAGAGCATAAAACGGTTGACTGCATAGATAGTTTCTTCTTCGCGCAGATCCAATACCACCAAGTTATCGTAGACATTCGAGCATCGCTGAATTTGTTGTTTGGCTAAGTTGGCATGTTCCTGGAAGAGTTTCACTCGTTCTTGAACGTCTGGCAGGTCAATAATTTCATTGATGCTGAGAGTTTTGCATTTTTCGATGAGTTCCATCATGAGATCGTAGTTGGAAATACGAAATTCACGAAAGCGTCCCAGTCCGGTACGTGCATCCATGATAAAATTCATCAAGGACCAGCCGCGAGGCTTGAGAATTTCGTTGATATTATATTGGGCCGAATCGCCTTTATCGACCGCGTCCATCATCTCATTCCACTCAGCCGGAAAGGTCTTTTCGCCTCCGTAATACCGATAGACAACGCGTGCCGCCGAAGGGGCTTCTGGGTCGATGATATGATCACTTCTCTCACCCTTATTCCGAATGGTCTCACTCAGGTGATGATCAAATGCAAGGTGAACCCCCTCAACAAAGGGAAGATTCGTCGTGATGTCGTTGGCGGTTATCGCAATTTTTCCATCTTGCATATCTTTGGGGTGGACAAATTTGATGTCTTCAATAATCCCCACTTTTTTAAGCAGAACAGCGCAGACAAGTCCGTCAAAATCACTGCGAGTTACTAATCGAAATTTTTCATCAGCCATATGATAAGTCCTCAAATCCGAGTGAGGTTGATAAGAGTCTGCCGAGAGCTTGCTCATGCATAGACTTGATATAAGGCACATGCTCAAAGCCCAGACGGCCTGGACGTACCATAATTTTCGGTCATACAGCTAAGATCTTGAGTTTAAAAGACTTTAGCGTGCTGATCGCCAACTTGCCTTTGGCTTGCCCCCCGTATTTGGGAAAAGCCAGACTATGGATTTTTGTCTAAGCCGGAGCTGGTGCCGTCTTGCGAGAGTGGATTGGGGAGCGTCATTCATTAATCTGCTGGTCCTCTTAATGCCATCGTGACCATAAGAGGAAGCAATTTGGAGCGACTTTGGGCTTTTTCACAAGCTCTATTTTTCTTAGTGCCGCCAAATAGCTATTCATTTTTAGGAGAAGCTTGATCATGCGTAGCCAGGTCTCCAATTTTTCTCATGTTAGCTGCAAGGGAATTGGTGTCTTGAAGATTCATGATGTGTATGAGAATACTTCACCCAGAGCTTACCTTTTTGGCTTTCGAGCACATATCTGACCTGTGCTATTCTGCTATTTGTCTTTTGGGCATTCATTGAGTGATGTGCATATCATTCATTAATAAAATTGACTTGATATGAGTAATCATAGGAATTTGGAATGATCCATTTTTTCATACTGTTAGTGAGTGCGGGCGTGAGTTTTGGAGCCGACTATCAGGACCCGGTCAATAGATGTCCGTCTTGGGGCACTCCCGTTCATGTGCATATCCAGGGCATTCGCAATGCCAACGGCACAATGAAAGCGGTGTTGTATGGTCCTGGTCCGGAAACATTTCTGGTGAAGGGGAAGAAAGCGGATAAAGAGCGGGAACGGGCTGAAAAGGGTTCAATGACGCTTTGCGTGGCGGCGAGAGAACGTGGGCCTTATGCCGTGGTCGTCTATCACGATGAAAATGACAATCACAAATTTGACCGTAATTGGATAGGGTTGCCAATAGAAGGTTTCGGGGTTTCTCGGAATCCTACATTATTTTTAGCTCCGCCAAGCTTTGAAGAGGCCGCGTTTGAGGTGAATGGGGATCTGACCCATGTTGAAGTAGATGTTAAGTATTGAGCTGCTTGAGTCATCAAAGCCGTTGTTCAGGAGTAAGCAGCATTGGGGCCTCATCCTGCTTGGTTTGCGGAGCACATGTTTTGTTCCTTTTGACGAGAGCTGAGATAAATTCTTTCAATAGAGAGGGATCGAGTGAGGTTGCGCGCAGTGCTCTTAGCCCAAATTGATACGCGGCTTTCCATTCTCTCATTTCTGTCATCTGTCGTAACTCATTGATTTGCTCGCAGGCATGTATCCAGTTTTGGACTTTTCTTGAAAAAAATACGTCTTCTGTCATTGGCTCTTGCTTGGAACCCTTCTGACTTTTGCTTTCGATTTTTATGCAGTTCTCGTTTTGCGTGTAGCGATTATTTGAGCGCGAGTGAAAATTGTTAATCGCGAGGCGATACAATTCCTGCAACTCCCTCCCTACATGACTCCATTGTCTTTTTTGTACAATCGTCTTCCGTGCCTCATTTCCGATAGCGCTTCGCAATACTGCATTTTGTGAAAGTTGAAGTGAGCGATTGACGAATAGCTCCGGAGAGTCAAACGAAACGATAAATCCGTTCTTGCTATCGTGGATCAGGTCAAGAGCTGCTCCTACTGGCGTTGAAATAGATGGGATGCCACAGGCCATGGCCTCTAGCAATGGAACAGGGCCTCCTTCAATACGCGATGTGACCCAAAATATATCCATTGCGCTATAAAATTTGGCTACGTGTTCATGGGTCATTTCATAGGGAGCCTGCGTGCATAGAATTCCTTGTTGACGGATATTCTTGGCAAGTGCTTGCCAGCCCGGTCCGATAATGAGCGTGGCTAAGTTTGGGAGCTGTTGATGGAGATTTTTTAACGCCTGGAGGAAGCAGATGACGCCTTTTCGGTCGTTCATATTGCTGATCCGTCGAGAAGAAAATCCTAGGACAAAGGCATCTTTGGGGAAGCTGAATGTTTTTCGCATTTTCAATCGAGCTTCGTCTTGAGGGGGGCAGAATGTATTCGTGTCAACTCCAAAGGGTACGAGGGCTTGGTGGGTTTCTGTAATTCCAAGTTGTGTAAGATATTGTTGCCACTGAGTGGATACGGTCATCACGGCATCACTGCGATAAAACGGTGCGAGATTTGTTGCGTCGTCAAAATGATGTAATGTGTTAACGATAGGAAAACTTCCCCACAATTCTGGAATGGTTTTTGTCCGAAGGAAATGAACAACATCAAAGCAGGTTGGAAATTGGCCGAAGCGTTTAATGGTCTTTCTGATGGCAAACTGAGAGCATGTAACAGCGTGTATTTCAGGATTGTTTTTCGTGATTTGATGGGCAAAATTTCCTATGACCCAATATAGGGAATCGACGATGAATAGTACCCTTATGGGGCGAATGCCTGTGCCTGGGAACTTAATCATTCTGAGAAAAGAAGGACGACTTGAGCATAACTCGTTCACATACTTAATCGTACCATGTATTCCTATTAATCAAGTGAGATCTTTGTTTTGTTTTAGGTAATTTTGGGATCTTGTCTTTGATCAAGGGCTTTCCTCTCTAGATATGGCAGAAGATAATTTGCTTACAATACTTTACCAACTTGGAAATTGTCATGGGTATGTGGAAAAATCATAGAGAAGATCCGAAGAACGAGAATGCGCATACAGTATCGACGAAGGCTTAACGAAGAGTGGACCCTGTCGCCTGGACTATCTGTGTAGGTTGAAGGTCAATGAGAATAGCTCATCTATAGTGATATTTTTGTTGATGGAAAAGGCTGTGTTGCTATGGAAGTGGCCTTGAAGGAAATGCTCCAAAAAGATGTCTCGCCAATTGTGGGTATTGGAGCTACGCAAGAGCGATACTGTTAGTCACAATGTGCGGTTCGTTGTGAGTGAGCTTCATGATTGCAGGTGTGATCCTGATATGTGGCGTCTGATTTTTAAAGAAATAGGATTTTTTCATGGTCAGCTATATGATCTATTCCCTGTTTGTTTTCGCAAGAGTTGTATGCTTGCTCAGGTGAGACGTGCTAATTCATGAGTGTTTCTTCGGTTCCTCCTGGAGGCGTTCGCGGGCGCGCTTCGTTATCTCCCAGTTGGATTCATCTAATTGAGCATCCGGAAGCAATGGTGAGTGATTGTTGATAAACAACAGATCCGTCGCCCAGAGAGTTCCGTCTTTCCTCCGTATCTGTGAGCAGAAATCAAACGTTCTGAAGCCCATACGATCCATAAAGGTTAGCACCTCAAAGATTAATGGGCATCCTTTGTTAATAGGAATTAACGATGTTTCCATCAAGATGAACTCTGTGCGTTTCAAAATAGTCGATGCACCTTTGAGAACTTCTAATTCATAGCCTTGAACGTCGAGTTTGAGAAAGTCAATTTTTTGGAAATCTGAATAGGCATTCAGTGTATTGTCTAAGGTCGCCAGCGTTTTTGTTAAACGGTTCCTCGTATAGGGGCTAGATTCTTCAAAAACTGAACTGCCCGTTTCCATTTGAATAAATTCCACTTCTTGGCCAGCCTTCGCGCCCAATAATGCTGTTTCACAAAAAACCTCTCCAGAAAACTCCTTGCATATTTCTCTAAGAGCGTGAATTTTACTTTCCTGTGCTTCAATCATGAGCACCTTGGTTCCTGGGAATATTTTTTTGAACATTTTAGTCCATTCGCCATGATAGGCTCCCACATCCAGAGTGACAGACGGGTTGAACCCCTTTTGTTTCAGATTAGAAAGCGTTGATTCCATATCAGGATAGGTAGTCTGTTGGTGCATAATGAGTCCAACTTTGTAAATTAACTTTCTCATACGCTTTGACATGAAGGGCAGGATCGTATGTGCCAATTTCTTTATCATGGGGTGTTCTTCATTTTCTCAATAGGGAAGGGCTGGGTGGTAGGGAAGCATCTTTGATGAGAGAGCATCGATATTGGCTGAGAATCCTAAGCCAAGATGGCTAAAGTCTTAATGTTAAGAGTAGCGGGCGAGAATCGCCTCGGTGGCGTCTGGGAATCGATCGTATTGGTGAACTGTATTGGGGATTTTGTCTCCGTCCACCACAATTAATCCCTCGTCGGAGATGCTCCAATGCTCTCTCTTCGTGGTTTGCATGGTGAGGATAATTCCTGCTCTATTTGGGATGACATGAATATTAGGGACGAGTTTGTCCCAGACGATGAGATGGTGGGGAGCCTGGTCAATGCCTGCTCGATTGCAGCATCTCAGATTTTGCATGATTGATTCTGTAGTGATTTTGAAATGCATATGCATGGTTTTGGGACAACCAATGATAGTCCCACCGCAAGAAATATGATTTGGTCCGAGTCTTTCTAGGGCTTCCTTTCCTAGCATTTCGGTGATCCACCAGGAATTTTTTTCACAATCTTGAATTCTGGTATGTTCGGCTTCGAGAAAGTAATAAATTGAATCAGGTCGAATGTCAAAATCAAAAGGATCTTTTTGAAATATCACGTCACGAACATCAGTCATCATGACGTTTTGATAGTCTTGTGCGAAGGAGCCGAGAATGTCTCGAAAGAGAAAATGACGTCTGAGGTGTGCACAGGAATTTTTAAATGCATATTTTTCTCTGAAACTTGCTGATAACTTTCGAAGGATCGGATAGCGAGTGCATGTTGAATCAATGTATTTCCCTATTTTCCGTACCCGGTTTTTTTTCATAGGTTTTTGATCTCGAAAGAGATGGATTTTTACATTCCCAGCCATTGAGAAATTCGAGAGGGCGTGGGCATCTTGTTCCTGGGTAATGAAACAAATGTCATCCGTGTAGCCGCTTTGGTTAAGGGAATTAAAGAACGGAGCCAAATCTTTTTCGGAATATCCACTACCCATGGCTAAAATAAGATTTTTTTTCATTGTGTTCTAGGAAAAAAGGTTAATTGAATCGTAACTGAGCTAGGAGTTTCTGACTTTTTGAGTGGGAAGTTTGCGTAAGGGAGGCGAGGGAATTGAATGAACACTTCTATCCAGAAGAATGTTTCAAAATGCACCACGATTCTAAGTCTCTTATTCTCACTGTAGTTCTGTGAGACCTTACTCCATAGTTTGCTCAGACTTTATTGAATCATTGAGTCGAGGTTTCCTGCACTTGTAGTGAGGATGTTTTTAGAATCGAAGAAGGAATGCCCCCTTGCCCCATGGAGTGTTCATATCGAACCGCCGGGGCCCCCGTATTATAGGGAATCCCTAGATGTTGTCGGACATCGGCTTCTAGCCAGTCGCGTAAACGCACGAGTTCTGGAGAGCTCAGGTGGTCTGTGTAGACATACGATGTATATTCACCTGGTATGCCCTTGTAATATTCAGCCGTTTCTCGGTAATCGACGGCGACGCTGTGTAGTCTGTCGCCAGTTTTTTTATACGTGTATGTCCAAATGCCAGGTTTTGTTTCGACGGCTTCATCGAAGTAAGGTGTCCCGGGATAGGTTGTAATCACCGTGGAATCAAAGTCATCTGGCTTGACCTCAATCAGCCAATCTCGTGTGGCTCGAATTGTTTCTTCGGATTCTCCTGGGTGACCGACAGACATGAGTGCTTTGATTTTTAAATTATGACGTTTGGCGATTTCCATGCATCGAGTGTTATCAGCCCGAGAAGCCTTTTTTTGAATATTCGTCAGGATACGTTCATGCCCAGATTCAAATCCGACGAGAATCCAGCGAAACCCTGCTCGATACATCACTTCAGCTTGTTCGTCAGTAAAAAGCTCGGCTTTAATGAAGCCACGGAGGCGAAATTCCGTGCCAAGATTTTCTTGTGCTTTGGCAATAAGGTTCATGAGTTCAACGAACTTGGGATTCACATTCAATTCATCGTCATAGAACATAAACCCTTTGGTGCCATAGGTTTCGTGTAAATGGACAACTTCCTCAACAATACTTTCTGAGGTTCGCATACGAATACGTCGCAAGAACGGACTCATTCGTCCTCCACAGAATCCACATCCGAATGGACAGCCTAATTGAGCGATTAAGGAAAGTGCCCGAACTCCGTCGATTTCATACTGATAACTGTCTACGTCTAAAAGGTGTCTAGCGGGAAATGGAAGCTCTGTGAGTCGTTTATTGGTTAAAAATAACTCGGATTTAGGATCATCCCCGTCTACCAATTTCGGTGGGTGGTCAGTGAGGGCTCGAAAAATGGCATATTCCCCATCGCCAGTCACGAGCACATCGAACATGTCATATAATTGATTGAGGCCTGTGGTGCCACGGCTAGCATGTTTATTTTTCTGTTCATATAATTGCGCCGCGTGAATTAAGGTGACATGTGGTCCGCCTAAAATTATTCGGGCGTCAGGTTGAACCTCACGAATCATCCTATGGATTTTCGATGTTGCTGGCATTTGGGGAGTGGTGGCGGTTAGCCCAAAGCACGTGGCGCTGTGGCTTTGAGCATAGTCATGAACGACTTGTTCAAAATTCTCCACGCCTGAAAGATCCAGCATATCAACAGTGACTCCAGATTTTTCTAAGACTGCAGCGATCTTCAGAATCCCCAGGGTCATAAAGACTCGTTCGTCTAAAAGAAAAATTGATGGTGGAGTGATGAGGCAGATATGTGAAATCATTGTAAATTGACTCCTGAGTGTTGGTTTAATTCTTTGGGATGACCTTGGAATATCAACATTCTTGTTCTCTCCAAAACCGATGCTCTGGATTCGAGGTTTGACACGTATTCAGATTGCACGGAACTATGTTCTTGGCGATAACAGAAAGTTGCGGTATCCAAGTCGAAAGCAAGGTCTTTTGTTGCTATCCCGCTCGACAGTTCTTCGCGCCCGTGCATAAACCCTCACACAGTCTTTGATGCATACTCAAGTTATCAAATTGTGAAGATTGACTCATCATGCTTGATGATGGTTCTCCAAAGAAAAGAAAGCTTGATGATGGGTTAAGCTTTGAAGACTTTTATAGGAGCATTTGGTATGAATATTTTATAAAAATAGGGCAGGAATAATTCTCAATATTACCGTAATATTATAATAAAATCCAGATATTTTTGGTTCGAAGGAGAAGTTAGTCTTTTATTCAGGCTGAAAGGATTTTCAGCGTTGAGGCATTTGAGAAAGGGGCTATATTTCGTGAATGAGTCGAGTGATTACTGAAGGACTTCTTCATGCCAGGCCTGGAACATGAGGATACTCCATAGAAGAGTATCATGGTCTTGCCAACCCGAGAGATGTTGCTGCCATACGCGATGCACTGCTTCGGGTTGGAGTAAGCCCTGTTGCCGTATACGTGTTTTATCGAGTAAATGTTCTGCCCAATCTCGTAATGGACCTTTTACCCATTCTGATACTGGCACAGCGAAACCTTTTTTCGGGCGTTCGGTCAGTTCAGGAGGCACATATCGTTCAAGGACTTTTCGAAGGACAATCTTTCCTTTGTGATCGTGAAGTCTCATAGAAAGAGGGAGGCTCCAGGCAAATTCGATAAGACGGGTATCCAGCAGAGGACAACGGACCTCGAGACTGACTGACATGCTCGCGCGATCGACTTTAACCAGAATGTCATCGGTGAGAAACGTGACGAAGTCTACGTACATCATGCCTTGTATAGGATGAGACACCGCTGCCCAATCGTTGGGATTGGTCAACAAGCTGTTCGTCTCTTCTGCATGGAGAACATAATCCTGGATGTGTCGACATCGTGCATGTCTCAGAGCGACGAGATCGACTGCGCTGGTGGCAGAAAGCCACCTAGATTTTTTTTCCATCCTGCCGAAAGATTTCTGCCATTTTGGAATTTCCCCAGTTGGTGATTTTCGAGATGCTCCCAAAAGTCTCCAACTGGTTTGCCCGATTGAGGTCATCAGATCTGCCATTCGTTTGCGAGCCCAGAGAGGTCTGTTTCCCCAGGTTTCCCATCGTTTTAGACATTCCGGATATTTGGTATATCCAGCAAAGAGTTCATCGCCTCCATCTCCACTAAGTGCGACTTGCACGTCCTGTCGAGCTAATTTGGAAAGCAGCACTGTTGGTATTTGAGATGAGTCAGCGAAAGGTTCGTCGTAAATTTTTGGGATTTCTGGAATAATGCCTTGAGCATCCTTTGGCGAGATATAGAGCTCCGTGTGATCGGTGCCCAGGTGGCGGGCGATATCCTTTGCATGTTGGGCTTCATTATATTGCGACTCCCAGAATCCAATGGAGAATGTTTTGATGGGACGAGGACTCATTGATTGCATCATGGCCACCACCATAGAGGAATCAAAGCCACCAGATAACAAGGCGCCAAGGCTGACATCAGCGATCATTCGCGAGCGTACGGTTGTTTGCAACAGCTTTTCTAATTCGTCAGTTGCCTCCTCCAATGAACCCGTGAATGGGGTGTGTTCGCCTTGTTCGGCAACTTCCCGTGCTGACCAAAACGGACGAGGGATCACATCTTCTAACCGACTTTTTGCGTCGATCGTGATCAGATGACCCGGAGGGAGCTTGCGAAGGCCTTGATAAATACAAAATGGGGAAGGGACCCAGGAGTATTTGATAAAGAGCCCCAGTGCATTTGGATCAATCGGTGCATCGAAATCAGGGTGCGTACGCAGTGCTTTCAGTTCGGAGCCAAAGAGAAATGTCTCACGACACCATCCATAGAAGAGTGGCTTTTTCCCCACGGGATCTCGAACTAATGTGAGGGACTCTTGTTTTTTGTCCCATAAGGCAATCGCAAACATTCCAATCAGTTGTTTCAGGGTTTTCTCAAGACCCCATTCTGTTATGGCTCCTAGGAGTACTTCCGTGTCTGAATGCCCTCGGAATTGAAACCCGTTCTGTTCAAGATCTTTTCGCATTTCTTTGAAATTATAGATCTCGCCATTATAGCTCATCACAAAGCGATCACAGGCAGAGGTCATGGGTTGATGCCCTTCGCTCGAGAGATCTTGGATTGAGAGCCGTCGGTGTCCGAACGCCACTCCAATTTTGGGATCAGTCCAGACTCCGACGTCATCGGGCCCACGATGCACGAGGGCATCAGTCATTCGGTCTGAAGCGGATTGCATCCATGTCTTTGACGACAGTCGATGTGGGTTGAAAAAACCGCAAATACCACACACAGGAGGTGTTCCTTTTAATCCAAACGATAGAGGGTTTATGAGGGCAGTAAGGCTTGTAAATATTGTTCTGCGATCGCGTCGATATCAAATTCTGCGGCACGTGACCGAAGTCGTTCTCTCTTGGGGGGATGCTCCAAGGTAGAAAGGATAGCATCGGCCATGGCGTGATCATCTCCAACAGGAACTAGTGCCCCAAAATCGCCATTGGCCAATATTTCTTGTGGACCACTACGACAATTCGTACTGACGACTGGGCAGCCACATGCGAGAGCTTCAATCAGCGCATTGGGTAGTCCTTCCAATAGGGATGATAAGACGAAGACCGTTGCTCGCGACATATACGCATAGGGATTGGTTTCAAAGCCTGGAAGCAAAAAATCTGATGCGATGCCTAGTTGAGCGGCTAAATTTTCGAGTTTCTGTCTTTCGCGGCCCTCACCAAGAATGATCAGCCGTGCAGGGCGTGTGGCATGAATGCGTGCGAAGGCCTTCACCAGTGTTGAGAAATCTTTGGCTGGAACCAGTCGGCCCACGCCCAAGATGATAGGAATTGTGTCAGTCTCAAACCACGGATGGGAAATGGGAAGACTTGCTTGAGTCTTGATGTGGTCGGTAAGAATCGGATTGTAAATGGTAGTCACAGATGCTTGTGGAAGCCCTGCACAGGATGAGACATCGTCAGCAACTCCATCTGATACCGCAGTGACGAGATCGGCTTTCAGGTAAACTTTTTGTATCAATGGCTGCGAAAAACGCCAACGCCATTTTCGAGAATTCTGGATCACCGTGGACATCGTGGATCGTTCACTGACAACCATTCGCGTTTGACTGGCAGCATGGCTTCTTGCCCATATCGCAACGAGATTGGCATGTGTTTTTGCTGAAAGAAGTGCATCAGGTTTTTCTCGAACGAGATACGCTGTCAAATCAGAAAGATACCGAATCGTTTTCGGAGGTTTTTTAGCTAAGAGAATTGGGAGAAGAAGGGTCAGGAGTAGGCTCGGATTTTTCGTTAAGATCAGCAGTCGACTCATCCAGCTTGGAGAAGGCTTGAGGTCAATGACCTTGATTGTTGGAGGAACGGTATTGAGAAAAGCTCCCTTTGTCTCACAGAGAAGAAGATCAACCTTGTGCCCAGATGCCACAAAAGCCTTCGCTAAATGAAGCATGACTCGTGCTACCCCACCGCCCTCCAATGACGGAATAAATATCGCCAAATGTTTTTGAGCCGACGGGGAGGAGTCTGTGATTGGCATCTCTTTCGTTTCGAGGCCGTGAGCCTGTTCGATCCGTATCATTTCAAGAGATGAACATATCGATGAATCGCTCTCATGCTTTTAATGAAGTATCCGACGGCGTAGGGTTGAGAGCATGTTTTTGCTTAAAGAAGAGCTGAAGAAAAGTTTCCAAATAGTCCACCCAATCTTGCTTCGAGCCATCCAGCAGATTTGTAGCCATTTGTCACTCAGTGCATGTGAGAATGCAGGTTCGGCATACCGGTGCGATTGTGTGTTTGCCTGTTTTAAGCGAATGAACCATTCCTGAGCCCATTCGAGATAGGCTGCGTCAGGAATGAATTGGGATTTTCGCATTCGTGAGAGGGTCAAATGAGGATCAAGGTCCTTCTGTGAAAAGGTGACTCCCAGTTCATGGAGTTGTCCGCTAATGATTTCTTGCTTTTTGGCATCGCCCAGGCCTGGGGTTTGTCCGGTAATCTGTTCTGGGTGAATTCGGCCATAGACCAGGCATTCCGGAATATTGCCTAACTTATACTGTTTCGCGAGTCTGACGTGGAGTTCATAATCTTGGCAGCGAGGGAAATCATTGCGATATCGATATTCTTTCAAGATAGCGGTTCTGGCCATAATGGAACGATTACTCATGGCACACCGAAATAGAAATTGTGCGTGAATGTCGTCTGGAAAAGCCGGCTGTCGTTTGACTTTGTTGAGCACATGGCCTTGGGCATCCATCATGCGGCACCAACTACCTACTTGGGCATACTCAGGATGAGCCTCAAGAAAGGCGACCTGTTTTTCAAGGCGCGCAGGGTACGCACGGTCGTCACTATCGAGCATGGCCATATATTGTCCACGGGCAAGCTCGACACCTCTATTTCGTGTTTTGGGAATCCCAAGATTTTCTTCATTGCAGATTAATCGAATGCGTGAGTCAGAAAAGGAACGAATCTTTTCTACGCTGTGGTCAGTCGACCCATCATCGATCAAAAGGATTTCGAAATCAGAAAAGGTTTGAGCCAAAATGCTTTCAATAGCTTCTCCAACGTAAAGTTCTCGATTGTAAACCGGAATGAATACGGTGACTCTGGGATTCTCGGAATTGGCCATCTTGAAGAAGTCTGAATTATCGAATTGGTGGATAACGACCTAGACGGAGCTGAGTACCTGAATGTCATGCGGTTGTATTTGCAATTCTTTTGATGTCTCTTTTTCCATGCATAGCCTGTCATGCCCAGCTGTTTTGTCAGATGCTGGGTGTTTGCTACAATTGCGTGTTGTAGGGATGGTTCTTATTTTCATCGGATTTTTTCGTCTTCATAGGCCTGTTTTGGTACCATGCAGATCTTATAGAACCCAACGAGGAATTGCCATATTCTTGTTTTTTCATTGTGAAATTTTGAAAAATTCATGACGACGAATTGCAAGCAATCCATTCAGCAGTCATCTCCGTTCTTGCTGAAGCGGGTCAAGTATTTCATCTCTCGGCTGTTTGGTGCTAGGCTGCAAAAAGCCAAAGGCATTCATTTTGTCACCGTGAATGGATGTCAGTTCAAGCGCCTGATATTGTGCGACTCCTTTCTGTCGTCGGAAATCGAACAGCACCTCAGCAGCTTCGTTGACAGTGACTACTTCCCACCTCTCATTGCACGGTATGAGCATGAGTTATGGCTCGAGTACGTGGAAGGGGACCCAGTTCGATCCGCTGATGAGCCATTTGTTCGTAACTTAGCAGAGTTCTATTCTACGCTGTACGGAAAAAGTCCCCAATTGCTCAATACGAAAGAATCGTTATTTCCTGGCCAACTTCTGCAGAATCTTCGTTTTTTACACCAAATCGATATTTTACCTCAGGCGGCTTATCAGGATCTGCAAGCGGCGGTCCCCGATCTGGTTCCCGACCAAGTATGGGTGGGCTTTGAATATACTGATCCCGTCCTGAAAAACTTTATCTTGCGGGCAGATACTGGGCGGATTTGTGTCGTGGATGTAGATGGATTGGCTGGAAACGAGCTCTTAGGAATTGGGGTTGCCAAAGCTTGCGTTCGGTGGCTTGGTCCTTATCAATCATTGTTTTTTTCTTCACTGGCTCAGCAAGGCGCACCGGATATTCAAAAGTATTTCAGCTTTGTGGAATTGTATTTTCTCGCCAAATGGATGAAACGAGCTTTTTTAGAGCACGATTGGAAAGTGATTGACTCGGCTCTGTTTGAGCGGTTCCGTCATCCTTAGTGAGTCTGTTGAAAAAAGCCGCCAGCGGCGTTCTCGCCAATTTTAAGTGCTCGCGTAAACCAGTATGCTCCGCGCTCAAAATTGGCTGTGGCCTTGCTGGACGGACTTTTATGAACCTACCCTGAGGCCTCTAGTAGGTACCCTCATTCTGGGAATTTGCGCCCCTCGATATTTTCATTATTCAACAATCCCGTAGTAGGTTTTGATCCTTACGTTTGTGTGGGGGGGGGCGGCTTCATTTTTTGTCTCATGATAAGTCTGGGAATTCTTGTCTAATTCAAGGTGTGAATGTCTTGAGAAAAAACGTTTACATCCAACGAGCATGCCAGGACTGAAACATCAGGATTGTCCAAAGTGAACGGGTCCTGTCATGGGTCTGAGATAGGTGTTCTTGCCATCTTTTTCTGATCGGGGAAGGATTAAACAATCCGCTTTTTTTTAATGCCTGTTCGGAAAGAAGATCTTCTGCCCATTCTCGTAAAGGGGCACGAAGCCATTGCCCAATGGGTATTCCAAACCCCATTTTGGGTCTATCAACTAGCTCAGCCGGGACGTATTTGTTGAGAAGTTGTCGGAGTAACCACTTGCTTTGGCCATTTCGAACCTTCATATGACTTGGAATGGACCAGGCCAGTTCAACAACTCGATGATCGAGGATGGGAACTCTGACCTCAAGACTCACCGCCATACTTGCTCGATCAACTTTAGCAAGGATGTCGTCGGGAAGATGAGTCATCATATCGCAATATTGCATTCGAGTGATTGGGTCAGGGAAGTCGTTGGCTAGTGTTTGGTCAGAATGTATAGTGGAAAATTCTTCTTGCGCACCAGGAACCAAGTCTAAGGGATTTTCCCATCGACTAATGAGTTGCTGATATTGATCCTCTGGACTGGTATGTCCAAAGATTTGTGAGAGGGTTTGCAACTTTTTTGTCAGTTTTAGGAGCCTTGGGGGGAGAGAGGCAAGGGAGGAATTCAGAAGCAAGGGAGGAAGCCCCGTGATGCTTGAAAGAATGGGGTGCATGATTTGAGGAATTTTCTCAAGTCGGTGCAAACGCTGGGACAATTTATCGTAACGGCTATAGCCAGTAAAGAGTTCGTCTCCGCCGTCACCTGAGAGGGCTACCGTGACTTCCTGCTTTGTCATTTTCGAGACCAAGAAGGTAGGAATCTGAGAGATATCTGAAAATGGTTCATCGTACCAATCAGTGAGGCGGGGCAAGACATCAAAAATATCATGAGGTTCGATGATGAACTCTTGGTGATTGGTCCCTAGGTAAGCGGCTATTTTTTTGGCATGGACTGATTCATCGCTGCCTGTTTCCTGAAAGCCAATGGTAAATGTTCGAACAGGGTGGTCACTATGTTTCTGCATTAAGGCGACAATAGTTGAAGAATCAATTCCGCCTGAGAGAAATGCTCCAAGTGGCACATCAGAAATCAGTCGTTGTCTTACGGCCTCACCTAGTACACTTTCAAGTTGGACGAGAGTTTCTTGTTCATCGAAAGCCCAGGGTGTTCTGGTGTTTTGAATCGTGATCTTGCGAAGGTCCCAATAACGCTCAATTTGTGGTGCATGTTGTGGTCTAAAAGTCAGAAGACTCCCTGGTTCGAGCTTATGCACCTGTTCATAAATACTGGAAGGAGAAGGAATGTATCCAAATCGTAGATAAGTCGACATGGCGCTGAGATTAAGTGATGGATTGAATTTAGGATGTGCTCGCAAGGCTTTTAGCTCAGAACCAAAGATCAAGACATTTTTGAAATTCGCCCAGAAGAGCGGTTTTATCCCCAGGCGATCGCGTCCTAAGGTAAGTGTGTTTTCCAGGCGATCCCACAGTCCAAAGGCAAACATCCCGATGCAATGCTCTATAGCCTTCTTTACACCCCAGGTGACGCATGCCTGTAATAAGACCTCGGTATCACTCGTTCCGGAAAAAGAATGGCCCATTTTCTCCAATGTTTTCTTTAACTCAAGAAAATTGTAGATTTCTCCATTGTACGTAATGACGTATCGCCCATCGGCAGAAAACATCGGTTGGTGGCCACTTGGAGAAAGGTCAATGACGGCTAGGCGACGGTGGCAGAGGGCAAGGCCATTTCGTTCATCCGCCCAAACGCCTCCATGGTCAGGGCCTCTAGAATACATGGTCTCAGCCATATGAGACGCAACTTCTGACAAATTGTATGGAATCGCTTTCGAAGAATGATCTAAAAAACCAGCTATGCCACACATAAATTTTTTGATCTGTGAGGTGATTATTGAACAATGCTAGGAATGTTCAATAAGGAAGTATTAGCCAACATTGTTTGCAGAAGATAAAAAGAAGTTGTTGGAATTTGGTCATTTAGCGAATGAGTAAGGCCTTGGCTATTGTTTCTCCCACAATTTTATTGCCAACTTTAGAGTAGTGACTACTACGATCTGAAAATAGATCATCAAGTGAAGATACTTCAGCCTGACGAATAAATTCTTGAGACGGGTCGATAAGTTCAAAGGTCGCTTGTAATTCTTTCAAGAGATCCTGATATTTTAAATCGCGTTCATTTAGTAAACGTGTAATGGGTTTTTTTGTTGGGAGATGGACAATAATGAAACGTCCCCCTTTTTCCTCAACCTCCTGCTTGAATTCTTGAATGATTCGCGAAACAACCTTTCTGGACATTGAGCCTCTGGCAAAGAAATCGTAACCTTTTCTCCTGGGAGAGAATTTCACTGAAACCCCTGTAATACTAAATGAAGCTAATCGGCTCAAATAGAGGGGGCTATCTTCATAGTTGGCCTTTTGGTAAAAAAATTCGTGGTCTTTAAATTCCCAATTCTGGAAATTTTCGAAAATGGACACGAGCTTTTCAGGGGGAGCCGTTGGGACATTAGTGAGATGTAATTCATCATTTTTTAAAATAAACCGAGGCTTGGAGAAGATGATGCCTGTTCCTGGACTGTACAGCATTCGTATGAGATTCATGGATCGTTTGACGTTGGAATTTTGGAAACCAAAAATCACCAGGTGTGGCTGTAAAGGTTTTCCGTGTTTTCTCCAACGTAGGAAGGCTTGATCAATCGCGTAGCCCTGTCCCCCCAAATTGATGACTTCGACCTGCCGACCTTTTTCATTCATGGATTTTTCAAGAATAGCTCCCCAACTCTCTTCATATGGCACATCATCTCCATGCGTAAAAGAGTCTCCAAAAATTGCAATTCGTAAGATGCCGGGGATTGGGTTAGGGGTGGTTTCTTGACGAGAGGAGGAGGTTCGTACTCCGGCACTGTTTGAATAGTACAACCCATTAGCAGATTGGCTGTTTGGCCGCACGGCCCAACCAAGATCAGGGTCATAATGGGTATAACTCGTTTTCTGTGTTTTGTAATGCTCAAGTTTTTCTTTCAGGCTAGTGATGGGG
The DNA here is from genome assembly GCA_029261255.1 of Nitrospirales bacterium. GTDB lineage: Bacteria > Nitrospirota > Nitrospiria > Nitrospirales > UBA8639 > Nitrospira_E. The sequence continues at coordinate 27,936 of JAJDBQ010000061.1, read as the reverse complement.
AATTGAAACGGTCGAATTCTTCGATCGGCAACGTACACACTGCCATCACTGTCTGTATGGGAAAGAACACGTAAAACAATTTCACCCACAAGAGCTGTCAAGAAGATTGAAGCGACAATCAGGAATAGGCGAGCACGTTTTTCGGTACTGTTCATTTTTTAGAACTGCGGAGTGGTCGCTATCTGTCTGTGTGGCAAGGGGGCGTGGAACGTCATGGCCTAATATTCTTTAGCGGATTTTCCGAAAATCCTCCGTGCACGATCAAGCAAGGTCATTCGATTGATGACGACGATAAATACTTTGCGCATATGGTCTTTCGGACATTGAATTTCTTTCACTCCATGCCAGGAATTGCCTTTTCGGCAAAATAATAAACTGTAGTTTCCTCTGGCATTGGAAACAGTGGAATTTTTGAAATCTTCGAAGGCTGGTGCGGATTGACGATCAAACTGACCTTCATCATCAAGAATGACCGTTTCTCCTCCCCAATGTTCTTCCCAGTCCTGCTCGGTATTGAGATAAAAAATGTGGGATCCAAGTTTGTGCTTGGCATCGCAATGTGGTGATACGGAACAGCCATTGGGTGTGTAGTGCCAATGAAGTGTCAATTCCAAAGAGTTGACATTGAATAAACGTCGAAGCCAAGTCTGATAGTTCTGCCCATACAGTTCGGCAACAAAGGCTTTCCAGGCAGGTGATAGGGGAAGATCGTCCCGGTATTCAAGAGTATAACGATCGTGACTCTGTTGGCCATGAGCTCGTGAAATTCCAAAACGTCGTTGAAATATTGAAACGTCAGGTAAGGTGGCAAGGAGTTGTTGATGCCCATCGGCCGTGAGTAACCCTTCAGGATTAATCCATGGATATGGTTTTTCCTTTTGGAATGATCGTGGATCAATCGTTGCCAAACGCTGGAAATCTATATAAGTCATTCCTGCACCTTATCGAGAGAAGCGTTCAATGCAATGGCCTAAAAATTTTCTGGTAAATTGACCGAAAAGTGAACGTGGTCGAAGATTTTCTCGGCTAAGAGGAGCCAAGTGCTCGTTCAGTTCATAGATCATAGGATCAGCTGTCCGAATTGTGATATTTTCAATGTCAGAATCACTGATATTTTCGACGTGTTTCAGTAATCCTCGTAAGCTATTATGGTGTGCAACAATAAGAAGGTTTTTGCCATCACGAAGCTGTGGCGCTGCCATATCGTGCCAGAAGGGGAGAAGGCGTGCAAGCGTGTCTTTGAGGCTTTCACTTTGAGGAAGATTGTCTTGAGAGAGATGAGAGTAAAGGGGATCATTCCCTGGAAAACGGCTATCGATCACCTCGAGCGGTGGTGGAGTGGCGTCAAATTGTCTTTGCCAGGCTAGTACCTGTTTCGTTCCGTACTTTTTTCTGGCTTCCCACCAATTTAACCCTTGGAGGACTCCGTAATGGCGTTCATTTAAGCGCCAATCTTTCTGAATAGGAAGATTGGATAGGTGCATCGTATCTAGCACAATCCGTAACGTTTCGCTCGCGCGACTTAGGTAAGACGTAAAACAAAGGTCAAACGTCACACCATGAGCTTTGAGTAGTTCCCCAGCCTGTTTGGCCTCCACGATGCCCCGTGAGTTTAAGGCGATGTCTGTCCACCCGGTAAAGCGTTTTTCTTTATTCCAAATACTTTTTCCGTGTCGGAGGATTGTGAGAGTGGCCATTAATGATTGGTTTAAAATATCCAGATGAAATTTTGTCGAAAATAGTCGGTGGTTTATTTATTAAACGAGCGTGGCCAAGATGAGAACGACCAATTCTAGACTTTTCATAAAGGATGTAGGCTTATAGAGTTTCGTTCACTATTAGATTTTTCAAGACGATTGACTCGTAATAATTAGATTAAAGAGAATCGCTTAAGTTACCATTTTTATTAGTCTCCGACAATGAAATGGGTTGAGGGAATGCATGCAGTCCTCTGCGTTTTCTATGTTGAGAAGGCTCATTCATGATTTTCCCAGGGGCCAGTACCATGGGGGGGAGTTTCTATATTGTTGGGTTCAGCTGATTTCTTAAAAAAGGCCTATAAACGTATGGCTTGGTGGGTCAGCTTTGTAGTGCAACCCTTAAAAATTTTTAGGTGGACGGGGATTTTAGTTTATCGCACGATTTCCTATAAAGACCTTTCCCCCATCCCTTTTCGTTCTGAGGCGCAAGGTGCAATGGATGCCCAAAAGCCACGATCAATTCGAGACAACCAAATTTGGACCGTCACTCCACCAAGTGATCTGGTGATGAGTCATGTTTTAGCCATAAAAGGTGGCATTGCCGATTGTTTAGGGAATGTCTTTGACCCTTCGACGGGAAAACTTATTTCTGGTGCAACACACAAATATCGATACAAGGTAAAACGGGCATATATTCCGAGCCCTCATCGGGTATATCCGCGTGTAGAAAATTTATCGGGAGATGTGGCTGTTGTGACAGCTTCTAACCAAGATATTTATTGGCATTGGCTTCTAGATGTCATGCCTCGTTTAATCATGTTGGAAGAGATGGGGAAGCAGCCGCAATATTTGTATGTCCAAGCAAAACTTCCTTTTCAACATGAAATGCTTAGAAACATGGGAATTCTATCCAAAATGAAATTCATAGATTGCAGCAAATATCCCATGATTTCGGCCTCGACTCTTCTTGTCCCATGCCATCAAATCATGGAAGGACGAGAATTCCCTGAATGGGTCATTGGGGGGCTTCGAAAAAAATGCCTTCCTTTTTCGATGCCAAACAAGGGGAGTGCCACCGGGCGAGTGTATATCTCACGAGCGGGTGCGAGCCACCGGCGAATCTCCAATGAAAGTAAGCTTCTCCCCATACTTCGTGACTATGGGTTTCATGTCGTCCGACTAGAAGAATTGACCTTCGGAGAGCAGGTCGGACTCTTTAGCAACGTAGAGGTAATCGTTGCTCCAAATGGTAGCGGTCTTGCCAATTTGGTTTTTAGTTCAAAAGGAGCAACTGTCATTGAAATTTTCCCAAATATTTCTCATGCTTTGAATGCTCTGGATCTAACATTTAATTTTGATTACAACTATCGTCTTTCTCGGGCATTAGACCTGAATTATTATTTTGTATCTAGCAATAATGAAAACGAAAGCCTTTCGAGGGTTGGTGATTATTCACTAATGCCTGAAGACCTGGTTCGCACTTTTCATTTAGCCAAAGTCCCTAGATCGAAATAGCTTAACCATGGAACAGCAAGCTAAGAAGAGCAATCCTAATTATTCTACGCTAGGATAGGGATAGATACTCTTAAAAGGTATCTGGAGTAATTTCATTTTCTCCGTCCAGGGCTGGAAGCCACGGTTAAAAAATGTTTAGGAATCGTGTCTTTCAATTTATTGCTTTTCTTTTGTATTGATGAATCTATTGGCCTTCTAATTATGGTTCTCGTTTCCAATACTTCCAAATTCTGAATCAGAAGGGACTCTAAGAAAAAGAGCCAATGCCCTTTGCTGGGAGTGATGGCTAAGCGAACGCTTGAAGCAAACTTTAGGGGATAAAAGGATGAAAAATGCGTAATTTCTAGAATCCGAGTTTTTGCAACATGCGCAGGGACTTTTTCTTGACTGCTAATCTAGTGAGTCGTAAATTCCAGCCTCGTTCAAGCCACCATAATCGCCGGCGAATAGCCTCTGTACTTGGGCCTGTTTCTAGGGTAATTTTTCTAAGAATAGTTGAATTTTTCTCGTTTGCTTTAGGTTTTTGGGCGACTATTCTAATGTGACAAAAATCGCTACTGCGGGTTTTATCGATCTCGTATTCCAGAAGATTGAATCCCATGGCACGAAAGTACTGTGCTGTTGTATGTAAGGTGAGATGGAACTGGTGGGCGGGACCTGAATCAAGCGCCGATTGTTTCTTGTGCCGAACGGGATAGAGCACATCTTTTTCGTCAAGAAAAATATATCCTCCTGGTTTAAGTGCTATAAATATTTGTTCTAATAATCTACGTGGAGAAAGGACATGAGCAAGGACATGATGTGGGAGAATGTTCACCAAATCGTAGTATTCATTTGAAGGCAAAGGGAATTGATGGAGTCTGGAAAATGGCAAATCAACAATATTTGATAATCGACGTATCTCTCTGGCGTAATTGGCATTTCCTCCAAATGGCTCAACTCCAATAACTTCGGCTCCCTCTTCTGTAAGAATAGACGTTAGCGCGCCAGTTCGACACCTCAAATCAAGAATATGCTTGCCGCGTGGTTCAACAAATCGTTTGATGATTTGTATCCCCCAGGTTTCAGCGAGTATTTCTTCTTTTTTCCTATCCTTATCTGAGGGGAAATTTGACCCGGCCCGTAATTGGCACCCAGGGTCATTGACAAAGGTATCGTCATAAAAGCTGTCGAGAGCTTCTGGCGATAAGGGAGGGGATGCCCGCATCAATCCACAGTTTTCACATATGAGAATAGAACTGTTTCCTTCCGGTGTATCCATGACCACTGAAAATTCTGAGGAATGGCATAGGTCGCATCCAGCTGAGTTTGCTCCAAGAATTGATGGAGAAGAATGCTCTATTGGGGAGTGGCTTGGCATGCACTTTTTTACGGTAGAGTATTGAGCGGTTGCTTTATGTATTGAGTTTTGAATATGAGTGGTAGATGAATTCCGATAATTTTAAATCCCACATGGTATCAATGCTGACGTAATAGTCTGGGAGAATCAGTGCCCCTGTCTTCTCTCCAGTAATATTGTTATGAGAGAGTAAGCAGTCTCGTGAAATCACATACGCCACGCCATTGCGATGATAGAGAGGCGTCAGCTGTTGTCTGGCGATTATCTGATGTCCAGATGGATCATGGTAACTTAGTTGGCCGGCCTCAACGTTCAGTTGTTTGCGGGGATGATGCTTTGAGTCCGTTTCAGATACGGTCCACACGGCATCCCAATCTCCTTGAATGAACATTTCGATGGCTTGAACAATGTGTTCTTTTCGACGTAGTGGTGAGGTCGGTTGCAGCATGACCACGAGGTCATACTGGACCTTATCACGATGTTCCATTTCTTTGAGGGCATGAGTAAGCACTTGTGAGTCAGAAATTTGGTCTCCCGAAAGGTCTTCGGGTCGCAAGAAAGGCGTATCTAACCCCGATTGACGAGCAACTTCAGCAATTTCTGGGTGATCAGTCGAAACGACGGCTCTGTCAATCATTGAAATTTCAGAAACCATATGACCAACTCGGGCTACTAACGGGACTCCAAGGAAAGGCACCAGGTTCTTGAGGGGTATTCCCTTACTGCCGCCTCGTGCAGGGCACACTGCCAGAATTTTTTTATTCTGTATCAAGAGGAATCCTCATTCGTTCGATAGACCATTTATTAGAAAAATTTGCTATTGAATTATCTCTGCACGTTAGGAATCAAAAATGATTTCGAAATATCGTCTCGATGGCCAAAAAATCTTGATCAGTAGTATTTCTTTGGAAAACGTATCAGTGCATGGCTTCCAGGATATGTTGCAGTTGAGAGAGATTGGTTATCCTCTGTTCTGGTTGAGGGTCAGAAAAACGAGGTGTATCCCGTAAGACGACTCCAATAAAGTGGCAGCCGGCCTCCTGAGCAGTCTCTTGATCATCATCGCTGTCTCCCACAAAAAGTATTTCCCTCGGTTGCGCGTGGAGCTGATTTTGAATACGTCGGAAATTTTCGAGCTTGGTTGCCGGGGCTCCGTAAATATCAGAAACGTAGGAATCAAGAGACCGTGAGGTTATCAATCGCTTGAGGGTCGTTGTTGGCGTCCGAGAATTTATAAATATTGGGAGGCGTTGCCCAGAGATCCACCGCAAGGCTTCAGATGTTCCTGGTACTTCCTCACAGTTTTCAATAGCTTTTTCACATTTGACCGTATAATCCTCAGTCAATTGAGTCGCCAAGGTTTCTAAATCTTTAGTGTCTTCAATCTGGTTTTTGGCAAAGAGCTCTCCAATAATGGCATGAAAAAGACCATGCCGGTCTTTATTGGGGAATTTCTTGAGAACCCCGGTAACGGTCGAACCCTTTGGATCATGGCACTTGGTAACGTCGTAAAAGGTCTGAACTTTTATGTCATTTGAGTCAACCAAGGTACCATCGAAATCAAAGACGATCCCTCGTATCATGGCACCTGTGGATCAGCTACAGCTATCTCATCCGGTTTCTGTGAATGTTGCTCGGGAGTGATTTGGAATCGCCCCCAATGGTCAACCATTGTTTTTCGTTCTGATCGAGCAAGTTTATTAATTCGTTTATCCGCATAAAATGAGTCATTGTTGTAATGTGTGGTCGAAACTTCCTCGAAAATTACACCAGTGTCTGTCCAAAAAGAATGCCACACTCCTGGAAGAATAAGAATAGTTTCCCCAGGATGAAGAATGCGAGGGGAGCCGTCGGTGTTGACATGTAAGATCCCATAGAGAATTTGAAAGGTTTCCTCTTTGCGCTCATGGTAATGAGAAGGGTGCCGTTGTCCAGGTAGTTGGACCACCAGCTTTTTGCAATATTCCCGATTAATGCATTCAATGATGACCGCACCAGTCTTTCGAAAATTTTCCAGACCATAATGATGAGAATATTCAACTTTAAATTCACTGCCTAACTGGATTTTAGCTTCGTTGAGAAGGGCCTTGTTCTCGTGAATCACTTGCTTGAGCGTCACAATGCCCTGATTCACTTCAATTTCTACAGATTCTTTCATAATCGGCTGGTCTGGTAGAACATCCTGAAGGGCTTCATAGCCCTCCTTCCAATGACCGCTTTCTAATTGTCCTTCAATATACGGCATGGCAAAGTATACGGAATCTCTGGAAAACACATGTCCTTTTTTTATGGGACGTTTGGCAAACACTCCCCGACGCAAGCCGTCGAGTGAGGCTTGTTCAACTTCGGAAACTGGAGGGCGACTATTTGGGCCGCATAAGACCGTCGCTCGCCCATGTGCTTCCAACCATTTGTCGACCTGTTCAGGAGTGGATGAATAGGCATTGAGTTTAATTTCGTCGGTTTCCACGCCAATGTGCCGTTCAAAAAGTTGAGCTCCAAGCGCAACGGCCATTTGAACAGGAATGGTATCGGGTGGATTTTCGTGAGTGGACCAGCCTATTGAAACTTGAGGATATCTATTTCGGAGCATTCGTATTTGGTTGAGGGCTAGCATCTCATCTGGAGTCGGATATACCGAGACACAATGCATGAGAGCAAACTGAACGGCGCGATGTTGAAAGAAGCTGACGACATTATCGATATCCTCAACCGTCAATCCTCCCGTCGAGCACACAACAGGTGGCCCTGCACTTGCGATCTCTTCCAAGAGAGGCCAATCCTTAGCTGAGCAACTGGCCACCTTTAAGATATTAAATCCCATGTCTACTGCGACATGTACGGATTCTTCATCAAAAGGGGTGCACATGGCCAACAGTCCGTTTGCCCACACTTCATTGAGCAAGGTCTGAAATTGGGTATGGTCTAAACGAGTCGATTGAAACCGCTGAATGTACTTGAGTTCGCTTCCTGTTTGATGACTAGGGTGAATAAACGAATCGAGTTGGCGAAATTGAAATTTAATGGCCGCACGGGCGGAATGCTTCTTAATCACCTGGGCGTTGGACCGGATAATTTCCAGGCCATGTTCTACGCTTCCTTGGTGGTTATTGGCCAGATCCAAAATAAACATATCGCGAAAGTCGAAATCTTGGTCCATCATGTTCATGACCTTTCTCCAGGCAGTTTAAAGCAATTCTAAAGCTTGAGGGATAAACCCTTTTTCATAATTTATTCGAACGGTGCGTTTATGTTCTTCAGAAAGATGGGCCGCGGCGACAACCATCATGGTTTCTAGCCCTCGCTCAAGAGAAATAGCAGATGTATTTTCCTTACCTTGTAAGACGGAGTCAATGTTCTGTAATTCCCAAATGAAGTCATCAGGCCGTGTTTTTTTAATGGTTCGTTCCTGGACCGGGTCTTCATTGATTCGCCAATTGACTCGATCTACGCCAGGTTCGTGGCCGATGGTTAACTCGACATAACCATTATTCCCCTGCACGCGGGCCCATTTTCTTGAGGGTGACGTGATGACGTCCTGGACCACTCGTCCAATAAGCCCTGATTCAGTTTTAAAATGAAGGAGGCAGAGCTTGTCATAATCAACCGTCTCTGTTTTGAAATAATCTAGAGCCGCCGAGACCTCAATGATCCGGCCTTTTCCTAATTGGGCAGAGAAAAATTGCCACAGATTAATCGCATGCGAATGCTCTCCACTCGCTCCTCCGCCTCGCTTCCAAAAACCTAAGTAGCTGTCCTGAGGCCCTTGGAGCCACGGGTGGGCGGCAAAAATTCCACCCCAGTGCTCACGGAATTCTACGTCAAGGGTTTCTATTGATACTAACTTTTGACTGGCAAGTACCGTTTCTTGTGCAGCTTTTCCAACTACGTGATCATATCCAACGAACGCTGTGGTCTTGGATTGCTCGATTTGTGTTCGTAGGGTTTCAGCTCCTTCTAACGATGGTGGGCACAGAGGTTTTTCTATGAGCAGGGCTTTAGGGTTTTCCTTAAGGGCCTCAATGGCTATCGGAAGATGAGAGTCAGGCGGAGTCCCTACTATAATGAGGTCAAATATTCCGCGTGGAGCTTTATCGACCAATGTGAGTGAAATGGCCTCATCCCAGGCTCCATACCGTGTTGGATAAATTTGAGTTTTGGTCCGATCTAAAGCCGCTTGATCAACATCACACAATGTGACCTTCCAACCCAAGGAACGAGAGGCGTGGGTAAGATGGTTCCCAATTGATCCAGCTCCAATGATTTTCACATTATACATGTATGTTCCTCATTTTCCTTGAAGGTTATCATTTCATCATCTCATGAAGGTATGGGATAAAAAATACGGTTTGTTGATGCTTTGAAGGCATGTTCTAGTTCGGAGAGATTTCAAATATCGATTTGTCGAGTGTTCGAACTTTAATCTTGGAAAATCGGTGTAATATATGTTGAAGGCGCTCAATGCGATCTTGTATCACAGAATATTCAATTTCCGGAAAGATATGTTGTAGATACTCATAGCGCTGCGAACGGTTAAGATTGGACATGCGAAATTGCGCATTGAATTGTCTTTTAAGTTTTCTGGCCATGACATAGAGTTTTGCTACAGACACAGTCATCAGGCTTGGTGTTATTTGAGAGAACGTGTCATCAAAGTTTTCTAAGGTCGTGACAATGTTTTCTGAAGCAAATGGACCGCTCAGGGAAAAGAGGTATTGCTCAACTAGTTGATTTTTGTGAAGAGAATCGTTCTCGAGAGTGCCCGTTTGAGATGAAAGCGCTATTCCTAGAAGATCAATTAATTCTTGAGAGGATGTCGCTTGTTGACTTAATGAGTTCGGGAGTTTTTTATCAAAACGTTCTGACGTGATTGGTTGGAATGAAAAAACAGGACGCTTTAACAAGTAGCCCTCTAGCCCTGTTGTGCAACTATTATGAATGATGGCATCGGAGGCCAAGAGCCAAGGCGTCACATGGCCCTCAAAGTGGACTTGAACATTTGAACAGCCTTTGCCTGCTTGTTTCCATATTTCATGGTTTTCAGAAGGATGCGGGCGAATGAGGATGGTATGCGTGGGAAAGGCTCTTCCCACTTGCCCAACCATTTCCTGGAAATGTTCAAAAAGGGCCCAGCGATGTTTGGCCATCCCTAATTCTTGTTCGTTAACGGTTTCAGGAGACTTTGTCGCTGTATCAAGGGCTTTTTTTTCATCTCCCTTGTTTGGGCGAAAATTATTCAGTTTGCCGAAATTCGTGTTGATTAAAATTATTTTGCCAAATTGTTTGCGAATATTCTCCACGCTAAGGGCCCAATACGGCTGAAGCTCTTGGCGCAATAAGTCGGTACGAGGATTTCCGGTAATATGGACAGGCATGCCATTGTAATTTTTTTGAGATTTCCAAATTCTGGCATTTTCAGAACCCCAGGCCAAATACAAATTGGGCTGAGGAAATACGATGGTGCCTAATTTTTCTTTGACATAGACTTCCTGGGAACAATAGACGATGGCCTCTTCATCCACTCCTGCCAAGGTATGTCCTAAATTCTTAAGAAGATGATTGGTGACTTGATTTCGATTGTGTAGGTTAATAGGGAGATAAATTGATGATGGAAATGAAGCTAAATTCAGATTGATTTCTCGTTTTGCCCCGATGATGACGGAGAATCCTCGCTCAGCGGCAAAGCAGGCAAGTAACACTTTGGCGTCAAATTCCCTATTGAAAATTTCAACTGGAAGGATTAGTCGACGGCGTGGTTTTGTCATCTGTTAGGCACTACCTGAGCGAAGGCACTGTGGAATGTTTATGTTGAGGAAATAGATGACGCGTCGGTTGTGTCATCAAAGATTCCGAGAACTTCTTTTGTTTTTCTTGCTACTCTGTCGATTTCTCGTAGAGCCGGACGTTTTCCGTTTTCAATTGGTTCGCCAAATGGACGAGCGATACCTTGTTTGATGAGTAAATCGTGGAGCAATGAAAGATTTCTTCGAGGTTGAATCAACCCACACCGAATGAGCTGAGCGCATACGCGTTCCAAGCCTTGTTGTGGTCGAACAGTGCCACGTTTATTTAAAGGGCGGGATTGAGCCCGTCGCACAATGGCTTCACTGAGTCGAATCTTCCAAGTAGGTGAATTTTCTGGGAGTGGAATAATATAGATGGGTTTGCCTAACGACGCAGCTTCCGCCAGCATCGACTCACTTTCTCCGGTGACAATAATCACGTCAGCTCCTGCTAAATAGGCGAGATAAGGATTGTCGGATTGGTTGGGTTGCCATTGATGAACATGGTGTTCTGGAGTTAAGGCCGTTTTTAAGGCCTGGCTCACATTCTGGCCTGTTCGCGGGGAGGTCACCGCAAAGATTTTCCCACCACATTTGTGGGCCAAATCTTTTAATTGCCCCGCGATCTCATGGGCGAAATCCGAAGTGAATGTGAAGCGTGCTGTTGCCCCTCCGATGACCAACACGATTCGAGGATGTGGGGCATTATCAAAAAGGTGAGGCCATCGTTGGCTGACTTGGTCTAAGTCCTCCTTATTGAGTTCATTTAATGGTACGAGTGTCTCGACGCGATGAGGGTGAGGCGTAAAACCGTAGTATGTGGGAGTGATCACGACATCAAATAAATCAGCGCCCCCCCCTCCTTTTCGACCAACTTGAATGATTCGTGTCTTGCCCCCACTTTGTTCGCGAATCCATCTGGCGACGGGGGCAGGGCGCCAGCCTGTTGAAATCACGATATCAGGCCAGGGTGGCTCTAGAGAAGATGATTCAGTTTTTTTCAGTCCTGCCGTGTGAGGTGGTAGGAGGCTCCACACTAGTTTTTGAGAATTGTTCCAGGATTGAAAGTGCAGCTGTTTAAATTCATACGGCCAACCTAAAGATTTTGCGAGGCCTTCTGATTGCGTAGAATGACCCATCTTGCCATCGGACAGTATCCAAATTTGAGGTGGAGAATGAAGCCATTGACCACCATGACGAACGAGAGTTGATGGTTTTCCCTGTCGATTGGTTGTATCAAAAAGCAGTGTCCAGTGGAGAGTTGGATAACGAGTACTAATGGCTTGAAGTTGGCTTGTCCACCAATCAAAGTTCCTTGAATGACCATGAAGATAGGAGGGCAGGGTGGGTAGTAACTTTACATCCTTGATTGTGAGAACGATAAGTTTAGAGGCAAGAGAGAACATTTCCTCAAGGACCCATGGAACATCTTCATCGGGGAGAAACGTGAGTTCATTTGAACCAATAACGATATGACAGGGCGTATGTGGTGGTGGGGTACTCAACGTGCACCAATGAAAGGGAGTGAGAGCTAATGAGTCTGTTGAGGGAAATAAAGTACGGGCTTCAGGCGTAAGGTCTTGGCCAGGCTTAAATTGGTAATGCAGGAGACTAGGATTGTCCAAGGAAGACATGAATGGATGAAGGCCCAAGATATCTGGTTCTATTTGAGGAAGGCCAGCATGAGAAATCATCGCTAAGGTTTCCTCTGAAGCCATTTGTACTAGTAGAGCAAATTGAGAGCTGGGTTGGGTTCGACTGAATGTTTGGAACCCTGCGGCATTAGCACTATGCTCTAAGTCTTCCCAGACTTTCCCCACTGGACTTTCTTGGTACACAAATTCTTGAGGAAAAGGGTGCCATGGCTGTGTATGGAGGGCCGTAAAATGAAGGACTTTTGACTTTCCTGCACGATACTCTTCATCACGTGCATTCCATTCAGGGGCCAATTGCCCCCACAGGTTATTGATGCTCAGGGCATTTTTCAACAATGCAGTTTTACGTTCATGCTGGGCTCGTTCGAGCGTCCAGATCGAGCGCATCTTTTCACAATTCATGACCATAACGGAAGAATCATTTTCAGCAATGCTCAAAAACCCATGTTCTTCTAATGGTAAATCAAATAATTCTCCGGGGTCGGTCAGGTATATCTGATCCACATCGTTATAGATGGCGGTGCCTGCACCACTGGCAAAATCAGGGATGGCGAATCGGTAGTTTGTGAAGCCTGTTAGCCACCGGCGTCGATCAAAGCCAGTCAATTCTTTCATGAGATAGATTTCATACGTTCGGGATGGATCTCGTACTAAATCAATAGACCAGACAAAAATTCTTTCAGCTCGGGCTTGCGCGGCTTCTGTCCCCACGAATATGCGAACTGGGTTTTGGTGGCTGCTGGATGTACCGTGATTTGGCCCTAAGACAATTTTTTCTGGTTGGAGGCGAAAGCCTGGTGGGCGAGAATGGGAGGTCTTCATAAAAAGCCGCCCTCCTGAAGAAGACGCTCGAATCTTAGAGGATCAAGGTTGCCTTGATTACCATGTTCGCATGGTTCTGGCATCTTCTACGTTTGGAGAGATGGAGCATGCTCCTTTAACGAGGAATGGACGTTGGAAAAGCTTTGGATAATGGTTTCGAGTTGTTTCGGAGTATGGGCGGCACTCACGCTGCATCGTAAGAGGCTTTCGCCATTCGGCGTAGCAGGTGGAATCATCAGGTTCACATATATCCCTTGTTCTAGCAATCCTTGCCACATGGCCAATGCCTGTTCTTTCGTTGGAATCATGGCCGCAATTACCGGTCCCACCTCGGCTCCCAACGTATAGCCAATTTTTTCTAATCCATCATAGAGTGTTTGGGCGTTCTCCCATAATTGTTGGCGGAGTTGAGGCGTTTCGCGCATAATTCGTAGCGCCACCTTGGTTGAGGCGACGACTGATGGACAAGGAGATGCTGTGAAAATATAGGGGCGGCTTGTATAGCGAATTAATTCAAATTCAGGATGAATGCTGACACCGAATCCTCCGGTCGATCCTAAACTTTTGCTAAACGTGCCAACGATGCAATCGACACCGTCTTCGACGTCGGCTTCCTCAGCGAGGCCTCGCCCTTGTTTCCCAAGAACTCCTAGAGAATGGGCTTCGTCAACAACGAGTGTGGCTCCGTATTGTTGCTTGACAGCAACAATTTCTTTCAGAGGGGCTCGATCGCCTAACATACTATAGATACCTTCAACGATGATGAGCGTTCGACGACTTCGATCTCCTAATCGTCGGAGCTTTTTATCCAAATCAGTGACATCGTTGTGTTTAAATCGAAGAACCTCAGCGCCTCCTAGCCGGCACCCATCATAAATGCTGGCATGTGAATCTCCATCAATTAAAAGCGTATCACCCGGTCCTGCTAAGGCGGAGAGTACGCCGAGATTGGCTTGATAGCCGGTTGAAAAGACGATGGCATGGGGCATGCCGTAAAAGTCTTCGATCGCGCGCTCAAGGTCACTGTGACTCGAAAATGAACCATTTGCCATTCTCGAACCAGTCGTGCCAGTGCCTTCATGTGCCAAAGCTTCTTGCCCGGCTTGGATGCAGTCTGGATGAAACGTCAAGCCCAAATAGTTATTGGTGCCAACGAGAATAGTCGCGCGTCCGTTAATGACGCCTTCAGTGGCAGAATTGATTTTTTCAATGGTGAGATGAAAGGGATTGATGCCACTTTTCAATATTTCTTCACGGGCCTGTTGAATCGAATGAAATTTTTCAAATAAAGACATCGTTAGGCTTTCAGTAACTGCTCAATTTCCTGCCCTAAATCTTTGACGGTGCGGATATTGGGCAAGTTATTCAAAGGAATGGAGATATCAAACTGGTCTTCGATTTTGAGCAGTACCTGCATGACTTGAAGTGAATCGAGTCCAAGTTCCGATACGAGATCAGTGGTTTCTTTTGGGTGCCCAACTTTTTTGGCATAGGGCTTCAATGTTTCGACAAGCTGTGGCAATATTTCAGCATAGGTCATCATGATTGTTGCAACTGTACAGGTGTTGAGATGGAATCCAACCGGGTAGAACCTAGTTCTTCTTGGCTACCATGAGACTATCCGATGCAAAGAGATGGCGCAAGCCTTCTTCTAAGGGAATTTGCGGAGTCCACCCGAGTTTCTGGCGAACATCCGAAGAGTTGCAGACCCAATTGGTATGAGTGAGTTCAGCGACTTTGCCGGTCGTAAAAAGAGGAGAATAGCGGAATACGCGCGAGAGTATTTCATTGCTCTTCCCCATGAACCATAAAAATTTTCCTGGAACAGCTAGGTGTATTTTCATATGAGGGTTGATGACCCGAAAGACCGATTCCCAGGAATACCCATTCAGAAAGCCATCATCAACCTCAAATGTAGCTGAATGAATTCCGTCTACTTCGAGACTACGCAAAATGACATCAGTTAAGTCATGCACATGGATCAGTGAAAATTTACTGGCTGGAGATCCCAGTCGCAAGCCAATGCCTTTTTTTCCCAATTTAAAAAGAGGAAGGAGTGCCTTATCATTTGGCCCATATACAGCAGGTGGACGAATAATGGTCCAATGGAGTGGGCCTGCATTTCGTTCAATCAGGAGTTCGCCTTCGCGCTTGCTCCAGGCGTAGGGAGAGAGGGAAGGTTCTCTTGCGGCAAGGGAGGAGAGATGGACAATTCGAGGAGGGTGCGATTGAGCGAGGCACACGTGAAGAAGATTGTCGATGCCTTGAACGTTAGTGGGCCAAAAATCGTTTTTCTTTAATCCACGAATCGTCCCTGCGCTATGGACAAGGCCAGTGCAACCTTCGAGAAGTTGATGAAGACTCTCGATTTTATCGAGACTACCTTCAATCCGCGTAAAATTAGGATGTTCGAATGGAGGAATTTTTCTCGAAGTCCGAACCAACCCTCGTACCTTGAGCCCTGCTTTGCAAAACCGGTTGGCAATCGCTTGACCGATAAAGCCTGACGCTCCAGTAAGGGCAATAGTTGGCATAAGAAACAGGCAACAAGGACGGAGCCAGTTTCGGCAGATCTATCCTGGCAAGTTATGCTGAAAGAGACAGTGCTGGTGCTAGGGTTTCCCACTCCACGCGCTTGAGGAAGTCAGACTTCGCGCGTGATCGTGATAATTTACCCGAAGAGGTTCGAGGTAGAGTCCTCGGTGGGATAAGCTCAATATAGCTAGGAATTGAAAGTTCTTTTTGGATTCGTGAGCCTAAGCGATGAATCAGGTCGTCTCGTTTTTCAGAATTTGTTTCCCGACATTGTACAACCATGATGGCAACTTCATCCCCATCTGGTCCAGATACAGAAAAAGCGGAAGAGTCGCCAGGCCGCACCTCTGGTTGCTGCTCTGCGACGTATTCCAGATCCTGAGGCCAAATATTCCGACCATTGATGATAATCATATCTTTTGAGCGGCCAATGATCACGAGGCTCCCATCAATCCAATAGCCAATATCTCCGGTGTTGAGCCATCCATCTTCAGACAGAGCCTCTTGCGTTAAGACCGGGTCGTTGAAATACCCTGTCATAGTGCTAGCTCCGCGGACATATATCGTCCCACTTTCCCTATCAGATAAGGCGATGCCCATATCATCACGTATTTCTACTTCATAGCCTGGAAGAGGCACTCCACAGTTCACGAATTTGCTCACACGAGCCTCTTCGTCGCCAATCACGCTGGAAGAAATCGGTGAGGCTAGTCGATTATTGGATAATTCATCAGCATCCACGAGATCTACGCTAATGCCAGAATGTAGTGGAGCAAAGCTAATAGCCAAAGAACATTCTGCCATTCCGTAACAAGCGAGGAATGCTTGTTGATTAAATCCTGAGGGCTCTAGTGCCTTGGCAAATCTCCCCAAACTATCGGCTCGAATTGTTTCAGCGCCTACTCCTGCAATACGCCATGCACTGAGATCATATGACTCACTTGAAGAATCTTCACGCAAGCGTCGGACGCACAATTCATAGCCAAAGGACGGGCTAAAAGAAATCGTCGCTTTGCTGTTGGTCATCAGTTTGAGCCATTGCCGTGGCCGCATCGCAAAATCTCTCGTGCTGAGATAATCAACCGAGAGTTGTGACGCCATAGGCCCAAGGACAAAACCAACCAAGCCCATGTCATGATAAAAGGGTAACCACGAGACGCAACGATCTCCGGTTTGAACTTTCAGGCCATGCTGAATGATTCCCGCTAGATTTGTCATCACCGCAGATTGGGTGACTTCAACGCCTCTTGGCCATCGAGTACTGCCAGAAGTGTACTGGATATAGGCCAGTTCATGGGACTCGAGAGGCTGAAGAGGTATTTGACTTTCTTCTAGCGACGCAAAGGTCTCAGGGCCACCAATGAGTTGAAGATTCAATTCAGTTGCAGCTTCCTCTAAAAACGGGACAAACCCTTCTGGGGCCATCGCGATCGAGGCTTGGCAACTCTCAAGCAATCGAGCCAGCTGTTTGACGTAAACCTCATGCCCGCCTAAATGAATAGATATTGGGAGGGGTACAGGAATAAGCCCAGCATACTGACATGCAAAAAAGAACCGAAGAAAGTCAGGTGTGGTATCCGCAACCAATGCGATCCGAGATCCACGCTGCAAGCCTAACCCATTAAGTCTTTTTGCTAGGTTTTTTGATTGAGATTGCAATTCCGCATAAGGAAGGACGTGTGTTAAGTGCCCTCGGCCTGAATAGAAGTTACTTCCAGTATTACCACATGCAGCATAATCTAATGCTTCAGAAAGCGTAGAAAAATTGCCTGGGCGAAGGTTAATCGCAGGTTGTGTTGGCGTTGCCGTGATATTTGTTTTTTGAGTGTTTGTGCTAGGCATATTGATACTCACATACGTATGACAGTAAAGGTCAATAATGAATAAGCAAATGTCGTGCCACTGAAATTCTTTGAATAATCAACATAAACAAAGGACTTCTAGAAATAAAATCGCTGATATTCTTTTGAACTGTGTCGCAAAATAATCACTGAATGAGTCTATTTGGCAACAAGAAATCTATAGAATTATGTCATTTTCGGTTATTGTCACTCAGAGTGGGACCCAAGTCTTTTTGAGATGGCTCAAGATTTCATGATGGACTTCTCGTGATATGGCATTAGAATTTTTGAGATCTGGGGGACCGGGCCATCCTTGGTCAAGAAATTGCTGCTGATAATATGTTTGTGGGGCCTCATATCGGGGAATGACATGAAAGTGCACCTCTGGGTCGACCATCATTAACATGAGATAATTGATCTTGCTGTAAGTAAAAATACGTGATACATTCGTCTCAATTTCACGAATAATCATGGGCAGTTCCCCAAAAGCTGCAGGACTAATCTTGGAAAATGCCGTGGCCTCCTCTCGACAAATCAAAATTAGTGCACCAAGTGTGACCTGCTGAGGTCGCAACAGCACAACCCACTGTTGAAATTCTTTGACGCAGGATTCTGGATACTCAAACTTTTTCATTGTCGTATTCATCAGAATGGTTTATACCCAAACCGTCATTGAAGTGTCTATGAGAAAATCTGAAGCTTGTTTGTCCATTCAAAACATGTGCGATTAATTCTGAAATGTGTTCAAATTATACGTTCTCTTGTATGCCAAAATCTTGTCTCAACATGACCATTTGATGAGCTCTTGTCATTGTGAAAACATGTGTCATAGGCAATGGGTGAGACATCTCGGTCTTTCTTCATCTCTTCTTGTGGCTTCTTGAAGAGATTTCTATAATCTCTCTAAGCGGCGAATAGGTTGTTGATCGGGTTCGGCACAAGGTGAGGCGTGCAATCAAGTGGTAAAAGGATGGTGGCTCTAGCGTGGTAACGAAGCAGTGGTATCAAGAAAAATATCATCTGGATCGCATGGTCTTTCGCGATCTGATGTGGGCGTACGTGACATACCCAAGTATCCAGATATATTTTGCCTTATTAGTGTGCAGTATTGGTTTGGCATTTGTAATTTATCCATATGCCCCAGTTTCTGAATTTCGTTTGATTGGAAGTGTGGTGGTGACCTTGTTGGCCTATCCATTCGTCGAATATACCGTTCATCGATTTATTTTGCATGGACGCTATCTGTACCGATCGCCTTGGACTGCGGCTTTGTGGAAGCGAATTCACTATGATCACCATCAGGATCCTAATGATTTGAGCGTGCTCTTTGGGTCAGCGACAACAACTCTTCCCACTATTGTCGTGGCCACCTTTCCGATTGGGTTGAGTCTTGCTGGCGTGGCGGGTGTCCCCCTGTCTTTTGCGGCTGGTTTGGCGTGTTTCATGGTGTATGAACTGTGCCATTGCATGCAGCATCTTCGTGTAAACCCTAAGAGTAAGTTTTTAAGAAGGATTAAACATCATCACGTGTTGCATCATTTCCACAATGAACGAGGGAACTTTGGTATCACGAGCCTTATCTGTGATCGTATATTCGGTAGTTTGTATTCAAGTGGCGAGAAGGTCCTGGCCAGTGAAACTGTGTCGAACTTGGGTTACCAGAATGAAGAGCGATTGCAATATCCCTGGGTCGCCGAATTATCTGATCAGAAGCCGTAGGCCTCGATGGTGCTTGGTTTTCTCACGTATTATTCTTTCAAATCCTATAAGCAGTCCGTGTTGAATGTACGACAGTCACGTGCGGGCTGGAGCCAGTCATTTTGATTCGGGTTGAATCGGTCAAGGATCGGGTCGGTCTGAAACAGTTTGTTCATTTTCCCGCTGGACTGTATCAATCAGATCCTGCATGGGTCCCACCGCTGTCGATAGAGCGGCTTCATTTTTTTTCCAAAAAAAACCCTTATTTTGAACATGCTCGTTGGCAATGTTGGCTGGCCTATCGAGGTTCCACGCCCGTGGGACGGATCAGTGCTCAAATCGATGAATTACATCTCTCACGTTATGACTCTCGTACAGGGTTTTTTGGTTCCTTGGAAGCAGAAGATTCACCTGAAGTCTTTCAAGCTTTGTTTGAGGCAGCAGAAGGATGGCTTCGAGGGGAGGGGATGACAACGGTACAAGGGCCTTTCAATTTGTCGATTAACCAGGAATGTGGGTTATTAATTGCGGGGGATGAGAATCCTCCGATGGTGATGATGGGGCATGCACGACCTTATTATCCGCATCAGGTCGAAGCCAATGGGTATCAACGAGCTCAGGATATGCTGGCCTATCGCCTTGGGATACATTTCCCTCTCCCTTCCGGGGTAGCCAGATTTTTAAGTAAAGCGAAAAAATCTGTTCAGATCCGTCCGTTACGGAGAAAACATTTGCGGGAAGAGTTAGCCATTATTAAGGAAATTTATGAGGAAGCGTGGTCAGAGAATTGGGGGTTTTTGCCAATCACTGACGCCGAATTGGCTGAATTGGGCCAGCAAATGAAGTTATTGCTGGAAGATGATTTTGTGCAAATAGCCGAAATTGATGGCGTCCCATGTGCCATGCTCGTGGCGTTTCCTAATCTGCATGAGGTGATTCATGATCTTCAAGGTCGATTGTGGCCGTTGGGTTGGCTCAAGATTCTGTGGCGCTTGAAGGTGGCCTATCCTAAAACAGGACGTGTGTTGTTAATGGGGGTCAGCCGGCGGTTTCAGTCGAGTCCGATGGGGGCGTTGATGGCGTACGGAATGATTGAAGCTGTCAGACAAGCCGGCTTGCGAAAAGGGATTGAGCAGGTCGAACTCTCTTGGATTTTAGAAGACAATAAACGTATGCGGCATGTTCTTGAGTCATTGGGAGCTGAACCATATAAAACGTATCGTATATACGAGAAATTACTCAATTGACGTTTACTCAATTGAATAAGATGAGAGCAAGATGAAGTCTGATCCAGGTCCTGTGACTGCCTTAATCTTAGCAGGTGCTCGTAGTGGTCGAGACCCAGTCGCAGAGGCCACTGGAGTGCCTATCAAGGTATTGGCCAACGTGGGAGGAGTGCCCATGGTGGAGCGGGTGCTGAATACGCTTGAATTATCGAGCCTTGTTAAGCAACGAGTCTTGTGTGGACCTTCTTGGGAAGCCGTGGAAGAACAACCTGTTTTACGTGATCTCGTTGAAAAAGAAATGATCCGTTGGGTCGCTCCTCAGCAAGGTCCCAGTGCGAGTGTAAAAAGTTTTATAGAGCAATCTTCTCAGGATCTTCCTCTCCTTGTCACCACCGCTGATCATGCGTTATTGACGGTTGAGATGGTGGAATATTTCCTGCAAAAGGCGAGTCAGGCTCAGGCTGATGTAGCCGTGGCATTAGTGCCCTATGCTGTGGTCGCAAAAGCGTATCCCGAATCGAAGCGAACCGTGATTCGATTCAAAGGGGGAGGCTATTGTGGGTGCAATTTGTTCCTCCTTGGTACATCAAAAGCTGAGCGGTTGGTGGAATTTTGGACGCAGGTTGAACGTGAGCGGAAACGGCCTATTCGGTTGATTCGTCGGCTTGGATGGCGCATGCTGCTTCGATATGTGCTGGGAAAATTAACGTTGTCAGATGCGCTTGCTGAACTCAGTCAGCGTATGGGGCTTTCCATTCAAGAAGTGATTCTACCCTTTCCTGAAGCGGCCGTTGATGTGGATACTGTTGAAGATCTCGCACTCGTTGAACAAATTTTATCGAAGCGAGAACGCACACGACCCATTAGTGCTTGAAGCAACGTCGAATTGAATGAGGGATTTTCGAAAGAAAAAAATCAGCCGATCGCGAGCAGATAAAGAAGCGAGTCGACGTTACATACTAAAAGGTTTCAGTAGGGTTTCGGCCTGTTGTAAGTCGGCTGGGTTATCGATTTCAGCCCAGGTGAATCCTTTAATCGAAACCGTAGAGACTTGGTTTTTTTGTGCCAGTTCATCAATGAGAGAAAGATACCATTGCTTAAGCGATTCTGGTTGTCGCACACGGTCTTCGATTGTTGAGCGAAATAACTGTGGCCCTGCATCTTGAAACCTTATCATGCCAATGGATTCGCCATTCACCTGTTCTAACGGCAAGGTTTTGCCAATTCGTACAAGCTGAGTGCCCTGGACGACGACTTTCATATCATCAGCATCATATTGTGATTTTTGATCGGTCACTAACGTAATGGGGGCTGGCGGCGCCTGTAACACATGTTCAAGGACAGCGGTTTCAAAGAGGGTATCCCCATTCAATAAGATGAAATCGTCCATCATTTCATGTCGAGCCGTCCAACAGCTCATAAGATTATCGGCCAGCGCATAAAAGGGATTGTACAAGGTGTGAATGGCATGGCTGCTGTTATAATTGCCGATAATCTTTTCCACGGTGGACGCCCCGAATCCCACAACCACATGAATGGGGCTGACGCCGAACTTGAGTAATTCATTGATTTGCCATTCCAAAATGGAACGGCCATGGATAGGAATGGCGCATTTGGGCTGGTCTTGTGTAAGTGGGAGCAACCGTTTGCCCTGGCCAGCACTAAGAATGACGGCTTTCATCAAAAGAGTAGTACCATCGGGTAGGACAAATGTAAAGGTGTAATTGGGAAGAATTAAATGTTGGATCGATACCTCATTCGAGAAATTCTCAAGCCTTCCATGGTGGTGTGTGCGCTGTTTATCGTGCTCTTTGCTGGCTATAGTTGGGTCATCTTTTTAGCCAAGGCCGTCGATGCCCTTCTCTCAACCAGCGTGCTCTTAAAATTAATTGTGTTAAAGGTGGGCATTGCGCTTGAAGTCTTGCTGCCGGTCGCGCTGTACTTTGGCATTATAGTCGGCTTAGGCCGGTTATATGCTGATTCGGAAATGAAAGCGCTCCTGGCTTCAGGAGTCAGTCCTTACCGTGTGATGGGAGTAATCTTTTTTCTTTCCGCCGGTGTGGCCATTCTTGTGGGGGTCTTTTCATTGTATCTTCGTCCGTTAGCCTATGAAGAGAGCTATCGATTAAAAGCGCAAGGCGAGGCTGGATTGGGCATCAGTCATTTGGAGCCAGGCCATTTTTATGAACGACGTGATGGTTCGCTTGTCTTATTTGCTGAGGGGATCGATCAAGAACATCGTCAATTGAATCAGGTGTTTGTGCAAAGTGAGCATGGCGATAAATTACGGATTATTTCGGCAAAAAAGGCCAGTGAAGAATACCATGCTGAAAGTGGAGTCTCTATTCCTGTGCTGTATGATGGTTTCGAATACAAATTGACACGTGATGGCGGCATGACACATATGTCGAAGTTCTCTCAGTTATCCATCTTGCCTCAAGAGAAAATTGCGGAATATAAACGAAAGGCTGCACCGACCCAACAGTTGTCTGTGTCTGAATCTCGAAAAGATGTTGCCGAACTTCAATGGCGGCTTTCAACGCCATTTTCGACGATTCTATTAGCACTAATGGCCATACCGCTGAGCCGGTCCTCTCCGAGAAAAGGTAAATATGCCAAAATATTCACCGCCACTGTGCTTTTCGCTGTGTACTATTTTTTGGGTTTAATGGTGAAGACGTTAGTCGAGCAAGGCACTCTTCCAATCTATCCCGGCCTGTGGTGGATGGTCATCGGGCTGGGGGCGCTGGTGAGTGTGTTTGTTTGTCTTCCTAGATTTTCCGTGGGGCATCATTCCTAACGCTAGTCTGTGAGAGCCCAGAATCTCTCATATTGATAGTCGTGAATCTAGCCTCACCATTGGCTTCACAGTGAGTTATTAACGAAGACCTCTATAACCTTTCACCATGCACATTCCTATTCTTCATCGTTACCTTTGGATCAGTGTCATCAGGGGATATTTACCTGTATTGGCGATTCTGATGGCGGTGTTTAGTTTATTTGTCTTTGTTGAAGAAGTAGATGAAGTGGGGAGTGGTCGTTATACCTTTTTAGCTGCTGGAGAATTCGTCCTTCTGACGCTGCCGGAGCGCTTTGTGGTGCTTTCACCGTTCATTGCACTGTTAGGGAGCATTATGGCGTTAGGTGCCTTGGCAAATGGACGGGAGCTCTTGGCGATGCAGGCTGGAGGTATCTCTCATTTCCAAATAGCCGGGATGGTCATGCAAGTGGGGATGGTCTTTGTGTTAATTGTCGCCTGCTTTGAAGAGTTTGTGACGCCCACATTAGACCAATATGCCCACATTTCTCGATCATTAGCGCTGTCCAACTCACAAGTGTACCAAGGAAAACAGGGCCTGTGGTTTCGAGAGGACATGCGTTATATTCGAATCAAGACATTACAGTATGGTGAAATTCCTCACGATATCGATATTTTTGAATTCAATAAGAATGGCGAGATGACGGCCTATTATTTTGTCGAGGAAGCGGATGTTCAGGATCCACAAAAATGGGTGTTGAAAAATATTCAGAAAAAAACCATCGAAGGTTCTCGTATCACAGAAGAAATCGTCCCGACCCTCGAGTGGGATTCGCCGTTTAATCGAGAAGAAATGCGATTATTAACACTCCCTGCGTCTTCTCTCGCCCCGTCTGATCTTTTCCGCTATATTGGAATCCTTGAACGTAAGCAACAGAATGTGCAGCGGTATGAGCTCGCGCTCTGGGACAAAATTTTCATGCCCTTGAAAACGGGACTCATGATACTCGTGGCGTTGCCATTTGCTTTTGGACCATTGCGCAGTGCGACGGCCGGCAAACGGATCATGCTCGGGGGATTGGTGGGTATTGGATATTATCTGACCACAGAAATATTGGAAAATGTTGGAATACTGTTAGGTGCTTCCGCCTTGTTGACGACCGCTCTCCCAGTTCTCGGGATCGTGTTGGTGACGGGCATCATTTGGTGGGTGTACTTTCGTAATGGAGGACAGGCGTGATTTTCGTGGATAGTCTTCAAGGACGGCAATGCGTGTGATGAGCATCTATTGGTCCATCTGTCATGAGTCGGATATTCGTTTGTGGAATTTGACCTCTCGAGAGCGATTGGGGCGAATGCTAGATCGAATAGGCAACTATCAGTTTGTGTCTGATCTAGAGGACATTCCTCCCGAGAGTTCCGTTCTCATCATTCGCGGAGACTGTATTTATGACGAACGTGTGTTTCGTAGTTTGTCGAATGACAAGAATGTCATGCTCGAAATAGAGCTGGGCGGACGTGCTGTGCCTGTTGTGGCTCATGTTGTAGCATCAGAGGCGCGTTCTGTTTCGGAGACTATGCAGGCAGAGCAGTTTGCCGACATTCCTAACGTCAGAAGAGTTAGCTTGAACGATATTTCGGGGTCCTTTTCTAATGAATTGCGAAAAACTGACTTACCTTATGTTTTTCCTATTCGCGAGGACAACCGACCGCGTTTGGAGCAACATTTGTTTTCTGGATCCTATAAAAGTGTGACGGATTTCGTGACAAAGTTCTGGTGGCCAGTGCCTGCTCAATGGGCCACCCGATTGTGCGCGATGGCGGGAATTTCACCCAATCAGGTGACCTCTTTAAGTTTGGCCCTGGTGATTGTGGCAGGGGTGTTATTTAGTTACGGGTACTTTGCTCTTGGCCTTGCCTGTGGATGGGTGATGACGTTTCTGGATACAGTTGATGGAAAATTAGCGAGAGTCACGGTCACGTCCACGAAATTGGGCAATATTTTCGACCATGGCATTGATTTAATCCATCCACCTCTTTGGTATCTAGCCTGGGGAATTGGACTCGTCTCGTATGCACCGTTGTTATCTAGCCTGACTCTCGCGATCACCTGCTGGGCCATCGTGATTGGATATATTTTGGGGCGAATTGTGGAAGGCATCTTTCAATGGTGGTTAGGAGGATTTGTCATCTTTTGTTGGAAGCCCTTTGATTCATTTTTTCGACTCATCATCGCACGACGAAATCCCAATATGATTTTTTTGACGGGCAGTATCCTGATTGGACGACCAGATTTGGGTTTAGAAGCTGTCGCAATCTGGACCGTGCTTTCGACGGTGATTCTTTTAGGGAGATTAGCTATGGCGATGCTCGAGAAGAGCATGAAAGGACCACTCACTTCCTGGCTCGCAGAAATTGACCCGGTGAATGGCCGAGACGCCTTAGCCGTCCGAGTGTTTACGAACCCTCCTGCCACGATCAAGTAAGAAGTGCAAAGTGAGAAGTAAAAAGTAAGAAGTCCATAGAGAGAAAGAAGACGGGATTTGTCGTTACTGACTCTGGTGCTACTCACTTCTTTTGAGGGGATTTTCATTTCTTTTTCTTTTGCGACTCACTACTCACTTCTGACTCCTTACTTCTTCTAAGATGCGAGTGGGAATCCTTCATAATCCGCTAAGTGGTCGGAATAAACGCAAGCCCAATCTGTTTCTAGACGTGTTTGCTCAACATCCCGAGGTCGCAAAGGCCGAAATCCATACCCCAACGGATATTCTCGAAGCCCTAAAAGTCTTTGCCCAAGAGCAAGTTGATTGTGTGGTGGTCATTGGAGGGGATGGAACTATTCAAGCCACCATGGGGGCTTTGTTTCATCATCACCCATTCCCATCGATGCCGAGTTTAGCGCTGTTGCCAGCAGGGACGGCCAATCTGATGGCGGGTGATGTGGGGTTGGGGAAATTTGAACCGAAGACCCTGGAGGAACTTCTTACCGAAGCGCAGGTCTCCCATCCCCAAACATATACTGAAACACGCCCGATTCTTCGGATTCGTTTCCCAGAAGAACGAGAACCTCTACACGGCATGTTTTTCGGAGCTGGAGCCATTTACCATGGAACTCAATTGGGCCTTCAAACAAAGCAATCAATTGGGCGACTGGGGGAATGGGGTGCTGGCCTGATACTTCTCAAATTTTTATTCGCGTTGGCGACTGGCTCACGAAAAGGATTGAATCCCATCAGTGCGCGCGTTGCAGCTGGAGAAAAGCCATCTACTGAGGAAGAGTACTTAGTGTTATTGGTGACCACGTTGGATCGCTTGTTTTTAGGGATGAAACCTTTTTGGGGCAAGAATTTAGGGACCTTGCGATTTACCAGTCTCCGTGTGCCTTATCGGCATTTATGGCGAGTCTTACCAAAATTACTTCGTGGGAAAACACATGCTCTTGCGACTGTGAATCACGGGTATATGAGCGAAAACCTCTCTGAAATTCGTTTGAGTTTTGACAGTGGGTTTGTCTTAGATGGTGAGGTGTATACGTCTTCCAATCCTCAGAAACCACTCATCCTGGATTCTCCTGGAGAGCTTTCTTTTGTCCGATTGAAGTCTGAGTAGCTATGGCTTCTTCTACAACAATTCTGGATATCGTTGGCCGGCCGAGTGCGCAGCTTATTCCTGATTCCATTCAGGCAGCAGGGAATTTTCTTGCCAATAAATACGGTCAGGCCGTGCAAGGTATTTTACTCTATGGCTCGTGTTTGCGAGCTGGTACGGATCAAAATGGCTTAGTGGATTGTTATGTCATCGTCGATCAATATGCGGCGGTGTATCCCTCAGCTTGGATGGCGCGTCTTAACGGGTGGCTTCCTCCCAATGTGTTTTATGGAGAGGTTGATGTCGAAGGCCATACCGTGCGGATGAAATATGCAGTCTTGTCGTTAGAGGATTTTGAGCGAAGTGTGACACCCAAATGGTTTCATTCCTATTTTTGGGGGCGCTTTGCACAGCCCACGGCTGTCATGGCATGTCCCAGCCAAGAGATGAGTCAACGAATTATTTCGGGTTTGGGGAGTGCGGTGGTCACTTTTTTGGGAAATGTTCTCCCGCAGATGTCCGAAGATTTTACGGCCAAAGATATATGGAGCATTGGGCTGGCCCTCAGTTATGGCGCGGAATTACGTGCTGAATCGAAAGGGCGAATTGCGACATTGTGGGAAAGTAATCAAGATTATTATGAACGAGCCGCCGGTGCGGTGCTTGCAGGGTATTTCCCAAACGTCACGGTGATTCAGGTCGCCGATAGCAAAATGTATGAGGTGGAATATTCGAGTTGGGAGCGGGCGAAGAATCGAATTGGGTGGGTGGTTCGAACCGTTCAGGGGAAGTGTTTATCGATTTTACGCCTGATGAAGGCGGCTTATACCTTTCAAGGCGGAGCCGACTATCTTATTTGGAAAATTGAACGGCATTCTGGGGTTAAGGTTGAGTTGACGTCTGCGCAGCGGAAGCATCCCATTTGGGCTGGTATCACTACGTTTTGGCGGCTTTATCGGCAAGGGGCGTTCCGGTAACAACGCAAAATATTTCATAACTCCCTCGCCCTTTAAGGGGTTTGTTCCGAAGAGGAGCGAACGTGGGGTGAGGGTAAAGACTTATAGAGTCGTCAGATTCTTCGAGGGCGTTCAACAGTTAATTGATGTTGCCGGGTTTCGCCCCGGCGAACGAGCCACTTTTGTTTCGGCAAAAGTAGCCAAAACCATGTCGGCCGTGGTGTGGCCCTTCGGGGCTCCTTGTATGTTTGTTTTTCCTTCCTCGCTTGGTAGCGTGGGAAGGCTTGTGCCGAGGTGGCCACTTCGTCACAAGGGCTGGGTACGATCGCGAAGGTTCCCAGAATGTTCTTCGTCGCGCAGCACGATCCGCCGGCCATCGTTGGTGTTCGAACGGTTGGTTGGGCCATGGCGCCCGCATACAAGGAGGAGCAAACAATGACACACACCACGACCACGATTGGGATTGATGTCTCGAAACGGTACTTGGATGCCTTTTGCCGTCACGATCAGCAGACCG
>JAJDBQ010000007.1 GCA_029261255.1 Nitrospirales bacterium | reverse complement strand
GAGAATTTTTCGTTGATTTTTTCAGAAAACACTAAAGGAGTCTGTCCATGATGATTGGGGTTCCTAAGGAAATCAAAGATCATGAATTCCGTGTGGCGCTGACGCCTCATGGCGCCAAGGAATTATGTGGGCGCGGTCATCGGGTGCTGGTTCAAGAAGGGGCCGGAGAGGGGAGTGGCTTTGAGGATCAGGCCTATCGTCATTCAGGCGCCGTTCTTCTTCCCACAGCCCAACAGGTTTTTGGCGAATCCCAGTTGATCGTGAAAGTGAAGGAACCACAGCCTGAAGAATGGGGGTTATTGAGGAGTGATCATGTGTTATTTGCCTATCTCCATTTAGCCGCCTCAAAGGCTTTGACGGAAAACCTTTTGAAGAGCGGTTGTACCGCTATTGCCTATGAAACGACAGAAGATAGCCAAGGCCAATTTCCGCTCTTACGTCCCATGAGTGAAATTGCGGGTCGAATGTCGGTGCAGATTGGGGCGCATTTTTTAGAAAAACTACAAGGTGGGTCAGGAACATTGTTGGGAGGCGTTCCAGGTGTGGCATCAGGGGACGTGGTGGTCCTGGGTTCAGGAGTCGTTGGGACTGAGGCCGTGAAGATTGCCGTTGGTATGGGGGCAAAGGTCACGGTGCTAAGCCTCGATCTCTGTCAATTGAGGTCCTTGGATGTTTCCTATGAAAACCGTATTTCCACTGTGGTTTCTAGCCAATCCACGATTCAGGAACATCTAACACAGGCAGATTTGGTCATTGGAGCTGTGTATCTTCCAGCCGCGCGGACGCCTCGGATTATTACCAGAGAGATGGTGTCTGATATGAAGCCGGGTTCTGTCATCATTGATGTTTCGGTTGATCAGGGTGGGTGCGCGGAGACCACTCGCCAAACGACTCATACTGATCCGGTCTATCTCGTTGACAAAGTACTTCATTATGGGGTGTCGAATATCCCAGGTATTGTACCTCGTACCGCAACCTATGCCTTGACCAACGCTACGCTACCTTTTATAGTCCAGCTGGTTGAAAATGGGTTGCAAGAGGCCGTTCTAGTCAATCCGGGTTTGCGCAGAGGCGTGAGTGTTTATGAGGGCCAATTGATTTGCCAAGCAGTCGGTGAGGCTCACGGGTTGGCGGTGAAGATCTTAGACCTGTAAATATTGAGTTAGTGATAATCGGGGCGTAGCGCAGACCGGTAGCGCACCGCGTTCGGGGCGCGGGGGTCGGAGGTTCAAATCCTCTCGCCCCGACCAATTCACTCTCCCTCTGTATTCTTGCTCTTCTCCAGGGTTTTTCATTTCTTTCATTGAATAAGTCAACATGAGTGGATTCGGACTCGCTGTCAGCATCTTTAGCCTGCTTGTCGCCACGGTCGCTCTGTGGATGGTGTGGCGCTTGCGGGAGGAACTCGCAAGCATCAAACGGGAGCGGTATTATTTGGATCAAAAAATCAAAGCTCTTTCTCCTCTCATTGAAACAACAGTTGAGCCTTTGCGAATCCAGACGGCGCTGTTAGCTCAAGGCAAGCCAGCCTCGACGCACCTCATTCGAGCGGGTCGGCTCTATCACGAAATTTCTGCTAAAGAGGCTGAAGGGTTTCTGGTCGGTGCTTCAAAAAATGATCGAATGTTGTGGTTGGATGTGCGTACCACGGCAGAATTTTCTAAACGGCATATTCCAGGAGCGCAACTTCTTCCTGTGGAAGAGTTGGAGACGCGTTATCAGGCGGAAATTCCGCTGACCGCTGAACACATCATGGTCTATTGCGCGGGTGGAGACCGTAGTCGTTTAGCCTGCGATTTTCTGAGTCGGCATGATTTCGGCAATGTGTATCACATTAAGGATGGGCTGCAGAGTTGGGCGGGTCCGACCGAGGGAAATGATGCTGGTGGATTAATCCAAATTGCTTCAAAGTCCAAACTCATCAGTCAGGTGGATGCCACGGTGTCCACATCTGCTCCATCCTAACAGGAGAGAGAGAAGAACAATGCCTTCGGATTTAACTATTTTGAATGTGATGGGTCCGTATCGTGAACCGCAAGAACAGGCGTTTTCATATGATTATTCTGTCGAGCGGCCAAACTGGGCCACGCCACAGGGCGTGAGAATTAAAGTGTCAATTGCGCACGAGTTGGATTATCTTAAAAATACGATCCTGGAGTTTTCCGGAGGATCGGTGGGCCAGCAAATGCGGTGTAATCAATTACTCGTTCGAGCGATTGCTGATCGGAAGTTAGAGATTGTCGATGCGGATGGGCAGTTGGATGAACGGTTGGACATCATGGTTGGCCCATTTGAAGGTGATGACCTGAGCAATCTCTTTGGATTACTGGATCAATGGATGAAGGCTGAAAAAGTCAACTTACGACAAATGCTTAAAGATCAAATAGGGATTTGAGTGATGGCATCCTCTCGCTCGTGTTTCCTACCGTAGCAAAGCCTACCTCAGTCTCCCCTGACCGACTCTTCAGAAGACCCGCTGGTAACGTTTAGAATAGACGCCAGTTTCATCTTCACCGAATCCAATAGACGCGTACTCGGGATTCTTCTTATTGTACAAGTCAGTGACGTAATGGCCGCGGACTTTTTCCATGGCCACTTCATAGGGAATCGAGCTGGGGTAGAACTCACCCGGGGCATGGGCGCCACGACTTAACGATTTGGCCGATTCCTCATTCGCATATTCTTCTTCAGAAAATAGATAAATATCTGCAATCGCAAACGCTCCAAGATTATCTTCGGGAGTGGTAGCTGGAAGAATTTCGACAAGTGATCCGTTCAGGCGGGCTTTTTGGAATGACTGCAGAAGCGCGATGATCTGACTGTCTGTGGTCGCCGAAGGCACGAGTATTGTCATGGCATTCATCCCAATCACTGTGCCTGTCACCTTAAAACTTGGGATGAAATCACTGGAGACAATGTTGGGTAATGGCGTAACGGTATTGGGTGAAGCCCCAGGTCCGTGTGCTGGAGTATTTTTAGATTTCGGGATAATCAGGGTGATGAAGAGCCAGATCCCAAAGATGACCCCAAATAGGACAATGAGAGGATGAATGCCAACGCGGCGACCCTCTGTTGGTTCTTCGTCACTCATGGGTTAGGTCCCTCGAGGGTAGGAGGTAGCTGAGAAGGCGAGGCTTCCTGTTGCTTGGCTGTTTCCCACCAAAGATCAAGTTGTTCTGGTGGAAAATCCTTGATCTGCTTGTCTTGTCCGATGGCTTGGGATTCAACATATTGAAAGCGGTTGACAAATTTATTGGTGGCTTTTCGGAGAGCTTCTTCGGGATTAATACGAAGAAACCGTGAGACATTTACGAGGGAAAATAAGACGTCGCCGAATTCGGATTCAATGTGGGGATCAATCGTGTTTGTCTTGGGTGATGTTGTTGAATGATCGAGTGGCTGAGATGCATTCGTCGTCGCTTCGTACAGTTCATCGAGTTCTTCCTTGAATTTCTCAAGTACGGGTTCAATCGTGTTCCAATCGAAGCCCACCCGTGACGCCCGCTTTTGTACTTGGAGGGCTCGTTGCAGAGCAGGAGAGGCGATAGGAATAGTGGCCAATACAGAAGCTGCTGCCTGATTGGGGCCTTTTTCTTCTTGTTTCAATTGTTCCCATTGACGGACAACTTCACCAGAAGTCGTTGCAGAATTCTTGTCCTGTTTTTGAAAGACATGCGGGTGTCGCCGAATCAGTTTTTCGCCTAAGGTCTTTTCGACGTCCTGATATGAAAAATGGCCTTCTTCCGATGCGATCTGACTGTGAAACAGAATTTGAAGCAAGAGATCCCCTAATTCTTCTTTTAAATGAACGGGATCTTTGCCATCAATGGCTTCGAGGACTTCATAGACTTCTTCAAGAAGATAGGGTTTCAATGATTCGGGTGTTTGTTCGCGGTCCCATGGACAGCCCTCCGGTCCTCGCAAGGTGGCCATAATATCGATGACATCGGATGAGCAATGCTCCTTTTGAGCATTGGGCGAAGACGGGGTGTGCGATGGGGTTTTCATGTTTCAGCGTTTTTGAATGAATTGGTGCTCACGTTTGGGCTATTATACTGTGTTGGATGTCTTTTGTAATGACTGATTTGTTGATCGCCACCCTTTGTTAATGATACTGTTTTTTTCTATAAGGAGGTTGAATGATGAGTGAAGAAGAGCAAGGGTTTGTCGTTCGGGATAAACGCGGACGGGCAGCATCTGATGAACCGTCAACTCCAATGCCTGAAACCTCTCAAGCGCCTGAGCCTCAGGCCTCATTTGATTCTTCTGAACCGATTCCTCAGATGCCTCCTCTCACCTTTTCATCGTTTGTCTTTTCGCTCGGCACATCGTCCCTTATGTTAATGGGCGAGACCTTGGATCCTGAACAACCTCCTTCTCCCGTCAATTTACCTCAGGCCAAAGAAATTATTGATATCTTGTCGATGCTTGAGGAAAAAACAAAGGGAAACCTGTCGACTGAAGAAGCATCCATCATCGGGGATATGTTGTATACCCTGAGGATGAAATATGTCAGTGCCACGTCAGGTGTGCCTTCGTCATCTTGAGTGGCTTCGTTCGCTTTCTTCTTCATCTTATGTAACTGAGGTTCTTGAGGGTCTTGGCGATGGGAATCGCCAAGATACGATGCCTCTCCCTTGCGAAGTCCCACGCCTTCGATAATAATGATTCTAGAGAGAGTGTGTTACATGAATCTTGACTCATGCCAAGCCCCGTGAACCTGATCTCTGAACATCTACCGGACTCCCGAAAATATCCCCGCACGGCGTCTCCATCTGAGTCGTCATCCTCATCGCAGTCAAATGCAAGCGAAGCGGCCCTCAAACGTCGTCGTCGTCACTATACCCCGGTCTGGATTGTGTTGGTCTTGCTACTGCCGTGCTTGGCGTTGACGATCTATTACGCACGGTATGGGCTCTCTGGTCCTCTCTTGCCGGATTCGATTCTGCCAAGCCCGAGTTATGCGCTTGTGCTGTTTTTGGTGTACCTGGACGGCGTGGGTCTGGTGGCCTTAACACTCTTGCTCTCCAGGAATTTAATCAGAGCTTTTTTTGAAAAACGCAATCGTTTAGTCGGAAAAGGGTTTCGGTCAAAACTCGTTGCAGCCTTTATTGGGTTTGCGTTGATTCCGACCGTCCTGTTGGCGTTGGTCGCCAGTGGGGTGATTAGTGAAGTGATTGATGTTTGGTTTAGTGACCAGGTCATGCATGTGTTGCGAGATTCAGAAGATGTCGCCCATTTGTATCAAAAAGATCGCGAAGTCTTAGCCGCGGATACGGCTCGGGTGATCAGTAAAGAAATTTTTCGCGAAGATATCTTGAAGCCTGAACACCGGGAATTATTGAAGTCCATGCTGGCCAGAATGCAGCATGAATTTCATTTGGCTGGGGTCGAAGTCTTTTCGCCGAAAATGGAAACCTTAGCGCGAATGATGGATCCGAAGCTCTCTGATACCGTTCTGAGTCTTCCGGTCGGGCAATTAGTCTTGCAAGTGTTAGATAGAGCGAAAGCTCAGGCCTCAGCGCAAGAAGCTCCAGTGGGTCGATTGATTCGTGCGGCAGCTCCAATCATGGGAAGCGGAAATACTGACCAAGTGAAAGGTGTGGTGGTCGTGTCTTCCTATGTGCCGGAATCGTTGTTACGGAAAATGGATGCCATTGCTAAGCAATTTGAAGAATATAGTCAGATTAAGTCCATGAAAAACCCCATTAAGGGGGGGGCCTATCTTTTTGTTGCGGTGGTGACCTTACTGATTCTGTTTGGCGCAACGTGGTTTGGGTTTTATGTGGCTCGAGGTATTACTGTCCCGATTCAACGTCTGGCTGAAGGGACGGAGGCGATTGCCAAAGGCAACTTAGATATTCACATTGATGTGAAAGCGACTGATGAAATCGGGACATTAGTGCAATCATTTAATCGCATGACCACTGATTTGCGCACCAATAAATCTCGTTTAGAAGAAATGAACATGTCACTCATCCAATCGAATGTCGAAATTGATCAACGACGTGCGTATACGGAAGCGGTGGTAGAAACGATTGCGGCTGGCGTGCTGTCTATTGACATGGCGGGACTAGTGACGAGGTTCAACCCATCTGGCGAGCGCATTCTCGGGGTCAAAGGCGATGAATTACGTGGAAGCCCAGTGTATGAAGCCTTTAAACAATTTAATTTGTCCTTGTTTCAGAAGGCCTATGACCAAATGCTCGTCGAACAAACGGATAGTTTATCGATGGAAGGGCAGATGGAGACACCCAACGGACGACTCTTGACCTTAGGTCTGAGTATTTCCAGAATGCAAAATGAAGCAGGCGAAGATTTAGGGTTTGTGTTTGTTTTTGAAGATCGAACAGATTTCATTAAGGCGCAGAAAACGGCGGCTTGGCAGGAGGTCGCGCAGCGCATTGCTCATGAAATCAAAAACCCGTTGACTCCGATACAATTATCTGCGCAGCGATTGCGGAAAAAGTTCTTTGAGAAATCATCTGATTTCGAAGAGATTTTTGATCAAGCAACCGGCGTCATTATTAATGAAGTCACGAGTTTAAAGGGCATGGTCGATGAATTTTCGAAATATGCACGTATGCCTTTACCCAAGATGTCGAAAGAGTCACTTCATGATATCATTCAAAAAGTGATTTCCCTGTACACGAGTGCCCATCGCGATGTGGAGTTTGTCTTACAGCTTGATGAGGCATTACCTGATCTGAATTGCGACCGTGAGCAGATGCGGCGTGTGTTTGTGAATCTATTTGATAACGCGATTCAAGCGAGCAATGATCAAGGTCATGTGTGGGTGACGACGGAGGCCGACTGGCGACGAAATCGCGCGATTGTGCGAGTGGCTGATGATGGTAGTGGGATACAAGCGGAAGACCAAGAGAAATTGTTTGTGCCCTATTTTTCAAAGAAGCGAACGGGCACAGGATTAGGATTGGCTATTGTGCATCGAATTATTACTGATCACAATGGAACCATCCATGCGGAAAATAATCATCCAAAGGGTGCGGTATTGCGGTTCGACTTACCATTGTGAGACACGCGATTGTTTATGGCTGAATGGTCGGGTGTTGGGCGTGAGTCGAATCGGTCTGTGCGTATGAGTGGACAACATTCACATCCTTGATGGAGGGGGTCTAGTGGCAGAAACTATTTGCATTGTCGATGATGAACCAGCCATTTTGAACTCATTGAGTAGTATTTTGGAAGATGAAGGATACCAGGTCATCACTGCGACCAATGGACTTGAAGGGATGAAACTCGTCCGCAGCGATGCTCCAGATCTTGTAATCCTTGATATTTGGATGCCTGAAATGGATGGTCTGGAAACATTGAAGAGGTTGCGATCGCAGTTCCCGGGCATTCTTGTTGTGATGATGTCTGGGCATGGTTCAATTGAAACAGCGGTGAAAGCCACGAAGTTAGGTGCATATGACTATTTAGAAAAGCCACTGGATTTGGAGAAAGTGACGATCTTGGTGCGGAATGCCCTGCACCAAAGAAAGCTAGAAGAAGAAAATCTCAATCTCAGAATTCAAGTTGAACGACGATTTGAACTTGTGGGTTCGTCTTCAATCATGAATCGGCTTCGCTCCATGATTGAAATGGCCGCACCGGCCAATAGTCGTGTCTTAATTTCTGGCGCGAACGGTACAGGAAAAGAATTGGTTGCTCGTGCGATCCACTTACAAAGCCCTCGCCATAACAAACCGTTTGTTGAGATCAATTGCGCCGCGATTCCAGAAACGCTGATTGAAAGTGAATTGTTTGGGCATGAAAAGGGCGCGTTTAGTGGGGCGACCGCGATGAAACGCGGGAAATTTGAATTGGCAGATGGCGGCACCTTATTTTTGGATGAAATTGGCGATATGAGTTTAGCCACGCAAGCGAAAGTCTTGCGCGTGTTGCAAGAGCAGCAGTTTACGAGGGTGGGTGGGACAAAGCTCTTGAATGTTCAGGTGCGAGTGATTGCCGCCTCGAATAAGGATTTATCCGAGGAGATCGGGAAAGGCAATTTCCGGGAAGATCTCTACTATCGACTTAATGTGTTGCCCATCGTCGTGCCCACATTGAAAGAACGCCGAGATGATATTCCTGAGCTCGCCCAGCATTTTCTCAAAATGCATTCTGAGGAACAGGGCATGAAGCCTAAAGAGTTCAATGTACATGGTCTTGAAGCCTTACAACATCATGATTGGCCAGGGAATATCCGTGAGCTCCGTAACCTGATCGAACGGTTATTGATTATGGTCCCGAAGCCTGTCATTGATGGCCCAGATGTTGAAATGTTTTTACAGGTTCGCGCTCCAAGCGGTGTTCCATCATTATCGGTCGGGACGAATTATGATTCCCTGCGGGAAGCCAGGAATGTGTTTGAGCGGGAAGTCATTTCGCAAAAGCTCAGAGAAAATAATTGGAATGTGTCCAAAACAGCGGATGAATTAAAAATTGAACGTAGTCATTTACACCGAAAGATTAAGCTCCTCAATGTCGAACTCCGACCAGAACATTAAATCTCGAAAAACTAGTGTAGCCACTGAATCACCCTCTCCCGGATCCACTCACCTTCTCCATATTGAAAAATTGGTGGCTGGTGGATTTAGCCTCAGTCGTGTGGATGGCCACGTCGTGCTGTGTGAAGGAGGTCTTCCTGGTGAAACCACTGAAGTTGAAATTCTCCGTCGACGAAAAGGCGTGACAGAAGGAAAAATTCTCAAGGTCCAAGATCCGGCTGAAGGCCGCGTGATTCCTGTCTGCCCCTTAGTCGGACAATGTGGAGGGTGTCAGCTGCAGCATATTGAGTATGAAGAACAACTCTCTCAAAAACGATTGATTCTTGAAGATACCCTCCGTCGTATTGGCAAGGTGTCAGAGCTTCAGGTTTCTCGAGTTGTCCCTTCTCCTAAACCTTATGGCTATCGCCAAGTCCTTCGTTTGGGCATCGGGTCGGGGAGTGACGGAGTGTTTCTGGGATTTTTTGAAGCAGGCACTCAACACCTCCTACGAGTTGAGACATGTTTTCTGGTCGATGAGAAATTTCGAACAGTGATAGATGCGATCCGAAATGGACTTCGCCGTCTGGCTATGCCGGGCATGAATTTAGAAAGTGTCGAAATTCGTTGGTCGCAATTGGATGAGGGAGGGCTCTTAGTCTTCCGTGGTCGAGCCAAGACCAAGGAGCATGTGGAGCGTCTCATGAATGCCTGTGCTGAGATACCTAACATCAAAGGGTGGATCTACGAACGAGTGGATCCATCCGAACGCGATTCGAGGAGACGCAACAAGCAGGAGCCGATCGTGAGGGGTGCGGATCATGTATGGGAAACATTCGGAGCATTGCGTCTCAAAATGGGCTATCGCGCATTTATGCAGGCGAACTGGGTCCTCTTCCAATTACTAGGTAAGACTGTAGGAGAATGGGTAGGGGCCTCGAAAGGTCTGCGGATTTTGGAATTGTATGCGGGTACAGGAGCATTAGGTTTAACCCTGGCGAGTCAGGGGGCGCTGGTGACCTGTGTTGAAGGTAATCCTACGGCTATTCAGGATGCTCGTGAGTCGTTACGCGTCAACAAGATCGTTGGGTGTCGCGTGAAAATTAGTTCAGTTGAATCGTATCTGATGACGGTGCAATCCGGGGCCTACGATGTTATTCTCCTAGATCCTCCACGTACGGGGCTCAATTCTAAAATTATTGAACAACTGGGAGCCTTACACGTACCGAAATTGCTATATATTTCTTGTGATGCACCCTCGTTAGCTAGGGATATCAAATCGTTGTGTGAGAAGGGCTATGAAATTCGACGAATGCAACCATTTGATATGTTTCCTCAGACGGCACATCTGGAAACGTTAGTGGAGCTGGTGTTTTCTCAGCCTTCAGAAAATTCAATGAAGGACACCTCTAAAAACTAGGATTTTTTCGTGAGGGCAAGGAAGCCGTGCGCGGAAAACCGCAGTGTATAGACATATACATGAGGATTTGAGCACGCGGCTGACGCTGTCATCGCGGAAAAGGACGGTTTTTAGAGGTGTCCTGAAAAAGGAAATGGAATGACGACATATCGCGATGCAGGTGTGGATATTCAGCGGGGAGACGATTTCGTCAAGCGAATCGGTCCGTTGGTACGCTCAACTTTTCGCCCAGAAGTCATGGGTGATTTAGGGGGCTTTGGAGGCCTGTTTCGATTTCCTTCTGAAAAATATCGCGAACCGGTTCTCGTATCAGGTACCGATGGGGTAGGGACCAAAGTGAAGCTGGCCAAGATGATGAATCGCCACAACACCATTGGAATCGATCTGGTGGCTATGTGTGTGAATGACATCCTGGTGAGTGGAGCGGAACCACTTTTTTTCTTGGATTATTTAGCAACGGGGCATTTGGAGATCGATGTGGCTGAGGCCATTGTTCAAGGAATAGCCGAAGGTTGTCGGCAGGCGGAATGCGCACTCATTGGTGGAGAAACGGCGGAAATGCCCTCCTGTTATCCAGGAACAGAATATGATCTGGCCGGCTTTGCGGTCGGAGTGGTTGAACGCTCCGAAATGTTGGGCAAAGAAAAAATTCAGCATGGAGATGTCGTCATAGGTGTAGCCTCAAGCGGTCTCCATAGTAATGGCTATTCGCTAGCTCGTCGTGTGTTATTTGAAGAACAGGGCTGGACTCCAGAAACGCAGGTGCCGGACTTATCGGAATTGCTCGGAGAGGCCTTGCTTCGGCCTACAACAATCTACGTCAAAATGGTGAAAGCCTTACTCGGTCTGAGTCAGATACATGGCCTTGCCCATATCACGGGAGGCGGTATCACCGGCAATCTGCCCCGTATTCTTCCAGAAGGCAGTGGTGCCGTGATCGATCATAAGAGTTGGGAGCCCTTACCCGTTTTTGGGGTGATTCAACAAGCGGGCAAGATTGCACAAGAAGAAATGTTTAACGTGTTTAATATGGGTGTCGGTCTCATTGTGGTCGCGCCATCGCTTGAAGTTGAAAAGATCATTAAGACTATTCAAGGGCAGGGGATGGCAGGCTGGGTAATGGGAGAAATTGTGCCCTGTTCGTCATCCGATACTAAGCTGACCTATTCAACCTAATATTTCGGAACAATGGCATTAGCATTAGGAGTCTTAATCTCAGGCCGTGGGTCAAATCTTGTGGCTATCCTTGATGCCATTCAGGAAGGCCGACTTGATGCAGTAGTCAAGATTGTCATCACTAATAAAGAGAAGGCCGGAGGCCTAGAATTAGCAAAAGAACGAGGTATCAAGACCGAGTTCATTGACCCCAAGCCGTTTGCGCAAGAAAACAATCGACGAGAAGCCTATGATTTGGCCGTGGGCAATATGCTTCAAGAGCATGGAGTGGAATGCGTTGTGTTGGCAGGCTATATGCGGATAGTGACGCCAGCCCTTATTCGAATGTTTCCATCAAAAATGGTGAACATTCACCCGTCCCTCCTTCCTTCGTTCCCTGGATTGGATGCTCAAAAACAGGCGCTGGAATGGGGAGCCAAAGTCAGTGGCTGTTCAGTACATTTTGTCACAGAAGGTGTTGATGAGGGTCCGATCATTTGTCAAAAGTCCGTCGTGATCAATGAGCAGGATACTGTGGAGACCCTATCCGGTCGCATTTTAGAACAGGAACATCAGTTATATCCGCAAGCCTTACAACTCATGGCTCAAAAGCGATTACAAGTTGAAGGTCGAACAGTAAAAATTCTTCAGTAAAGTAAGTGGGGATTCCTATCAATCATTTATTCCTTGGTCGAAGAAAATTTTCCGAATATTTTGAAATCCCCCTCCATTGTAAGGACGGGGAATTTTTCCGAAGAGGGAAAATTCGGGAGGTAGAGACGTTGAGCGAGACTAAATATCCAATATGGAGTACAGATAGATTCAACAAACGCCAAAGTACAAAAAAGTTTTGAGAAAACAAAACTTTTTGCCGAAGAGATAGCATGATCCATCAGGCTTCGTTATAATTCGTACGGCTTAAGAAAGTAAGTTCTCCGTTTCAGTCTTTCTATCCCAACCTTCAAAATGTGTGGGGGGCTAGCTCAGTTGGGAGAGCGCAACGTTCGCAACGTTGAGGTCGGGGGTTCGATTCCCCTGCCCTCCACCATTTATCTTAACTGATTGATATTAAAGAAATTAATCAGTCTTTCCGCAACTTCACCAAAACATACTCTCCATCCTTTAAATCGCCACGAATCCTGATAGGTGGCGAGGCTTTGGCGGTTCGGAATCCCTCGTTTCAGCCAAAGGATATCAGCTCGGATATTTCTTGATTGTAGTTATTCTTGAATAGTGTGCCGATTTCCTACCACATCCGAATAACCTTGGCA
Source organism: Nitrospirales bacterium (assembly GCA_029261255.1). Taxonomy (GTDB): domain Bacteria; phylum Nitrospirota; class Nitrospiria; order Nitrospirales; family UBA8639; genus Nitrospira_E. The sequence continues at coordinate 36,828 of JAJDBQ010000007.1, read as the reverse complement.
GCCATACTGAAATCCGGCGACTCAACATCCCCAGTAATGTATGCGAGGGCTACCCCATCGAAATAGCTTGTTGATACCCCTACACCAGTACAACTCGTTCTGGTCCATCCACAGTTTGTTGGATATTCTCCATTAGCAACTCTATCAGGCAGTTCATTTCAGGCAAGACGGTGGATGCGAAGACCGTGATTCTCAACTCTAGGTATCTATAGGCGAGATTACTCTTTCCGACCCAAGGAAGCTAAGAAAGGACTGGGATTGGCTGTAGTTGTTTCAATATTATCACATCTCTTTTTTTTAGATTTTCAAGAGGGGGGCAGCGGGCAAGTGTTAAGGCGTGGCTTGCGTTTCATCGTTTTCAAATTTCGGTGTGGGGATTGGGTCCTCAAATGGTCCGACCAAATTTGTACGATGAAAATCAATAAAAAATAACAGGGTATATTCATTGTAAAAGGTGGAGGCCTGCAACCAAGGTGTCGAACGAATAAATTGACCAGTGGTTGTTTCAAAAATATCAAGTCGAAATCGAGTGAATCCTACTTGATAGTGAGCCTTGTATATGGCGATTTCCGGTAGGGCGAAAGGTAGTAGCACACTCTGAACGGGCGGCATGCCAAGAAATGACTGGCTTTGTTCCGTTCCTAAACTTTGTACCAGGATCTGGATTTTGTACGTGGCCTCTTGGCTTTCAGGTGGGAGACGAAATCCCTGTTCTCCTAACCATTGGCCAACGGCTCCAATGAGAAAACGCTGTTCGATCGTAAGCCCAGTCGTCTCTAGTTTGACTGTTGCACCTTTAGGGAGTGGAAGACTTGTTGCATCTTTGACGTGAAGGCTACGTTCGACGGCTTGTGTTTTGAGAAATTGCTCGATAGCTGTGTCTTGATCAGGCGTTGGTAGGTCTTTCATCGTGGCGCAGCCTGTGAATGCAATGAGAAGAACGCCGAGGACAATTCTGGTTTTCAATGTTAGGTTCCCCCTGGATTTCGTGGACAGGTTAGTTAAACCATAATAAGGGTAGAAAGCCCTCTAGTCGATCTTCCAAGCTCGAGCGATATCGTTCCATCATCTTCTCCCAACTGAAATAATGGTGTTGCCAAAAAGCAGGAATTTGGTGTAGCGCGACATTCTAAGATACTTTCCAGTGGGAATCTACATTTAGTGAGAGGAAAGAGGGAGAGCTGATAACAGTTTAGAAAATTAGTCCTCTGGCTTGCCATTGCGAAATAAAGCAGTCAGGCTTGCGTGATTGCCTGAATCGAGGCAAGCAATGACTCTTGAGCCATGGCCAGAAAACCCAGACTGCACATATCGGACGGTGTCATAATGAGTACCCCCCTTTTACTGCCTGCCTTCATTGCTTTTATCAGTAGGGCCTATGCTGTGAACGACGAAGATCTGCGTGAGCCAGCCCGCACTCGATTTCTCTCAGAAGCGCGCAGGCCGATTGGCTGGTTGGCTCGACATTTCGGGTCGACCAGCCGACAAGAGGTGGCTGTCTATTTTCAGTGGGCTGCATCCACCTTCAGGCGGTATATTGGTCAAAACGTTGCTGGTCTCCGCAGTCGCAAAGGATATGCCTAAGTTGCATCAATACATTAAAGCATAACGCAGGCCTTACCTCATTCGTTTTCAATTGACTGCGTTCGTCTGTAGAGATCTAAGGGTTATGACGAAAACAGCAATTCGCGACTCTTATCAATTAAAAAGGCAGCTGTAGCCAACAAGCTTCAAAAGGCCAAGCCGGCAGTAGGATGCATCTCAAAATTTGAAATTTAGCGTAGGCGCTAGATGAAGGATGTTTTCGGCTTCACCCGTCTCCTCCAAAAATCCACCGGCGATGAAGTAACTGAAATCTAAATCGAACGACCAATGGCGACTGATTGCATACTGAAGTTTCATACCGAGTTGGTCTCCAATCTTCCTTTTTCGCGAACCATTCCCATCGCGTGCTGAGAATCGTGGCGGCCGGTATAACCCATCATTCCTTGATTCTCTCCAAAACATGGCCCCTTCGATATAGACGATTAATTTTTTAGTCGGGTGCAGAGTCAGGGAAGGATGGATGGAGATAATATTGACCGGCGTAATGGTGGCGGCCAAGCTATAATACGCCGGATTCACAAACATGGGGTTAAAGCTGTTCACTCGGTCGTCACCAGCCCGATTGTCCCCACTCGTCAGTTCAAACTTCAGGCCGATACTGGGTTGCCATCGCGTATGGATGAGGACATAGTGCCAATCAGTTTCAATGTTGTATGCCCGAATATCCTGCCCGGCCAGTTCACCAAACTGATAAATCAGTTCGGTATTGTAGTGCCAGCTTTGGCCGATTGCCCCAAAGCGACGCAGACCAATGGTATGACGGATTTCTGCTCCAACCACATCTTTAAACCGCGATAGGTCGGATTGAAACCCCAAATAGTATAATTCCGTATTGCCTATATCCCCGTCGATCGAAAATTGTGAATAGAGGCCCCACAATTCTGAACTGGTGTCATTGAAGTCAAACAAGACGAAGTCATTATCGAACACGAAAAAATTTGGATGAACTTCTCTGCCATAGAAGGCCTGAACAGAATTCTCGCCAATCTTGTAGATGGCGCGTGATGCGTCAAAGGTGCGTCTGATGTTGGGGCCTTCTCTGACGCCGATGAGACGCGTTGCTCCAAACGTCATTTCTTGGCGACCAAATCGAAACGACGCATATTCTGTGGGCTGCAAGGGAAGCTTGAGTTCTACGAAACCTTGGTGCCAATCGAGTTCATCAAATTGTGTGAATTCTTTTTCATGGCTGGTATAGCCATGATAGAGTTCTCCAAACACACGGATGTTTGGGGCCAGCCATACAGAAGAATGCAAGCTCAATCGCTGTGAGTAAAAACTCTCATCTCCATCCGCTTCCCATTCCCGGTTCGAAAAATATTCCATACGAGAACGGAACCCTCCACCCAACGTGAGATAGATGTCTCCCTGTTGATTGAGTGGAATATATTTCATGACATCAAAGGCATCTGTTTCGTACAAGTGACTGTCTCTATCCTTGAGGTAGCTATAGTCTTCCTCTGCCCGGAGTAGTTGAAACGCTGGTGGTTCGTGTCTCTTTTCTGGTTCGTGTGCCAAAACCGTTGTACTCACCAACCATAAGGCTAAGAACCCACCGACGATCGCCGTTCCAACGTGAAGCGGATTGTAGGAACTGGTTCTCTGCAGTGACAGCAGCTCCTGATTGAAGCCATTCGGCACAGCTCTCTGATTTCGTGGCAACATATCAACCTGTTAGTGGAATAGGATGTTTGGAATATACGGATAGAAGATGCGATGAGGATACTACCTGCACCATGGCTGACGGAAAAGGAGCAGGCACTGACTGTTTCTTTTATCTATCAATGGCACCTGGCATACCTCCATAGAAGCCAGTTCTGTTGGTTCTGTCGCAAATAGCTTTGTTGACGTCAAAAGGCTATTTGCAACAGAACTCTTTTATTTACTACATCGCTACAAAACCCTGAACAAGCCAGAGGATTAGCTGATTCTAACTCTGCCCCTTCTGAAGCCTTGCCGTTTTCAACGAAGCTCGTCTTCTTTCCTTTGATGAGTTCAGGGGAAAAGATTATTGAGGGAAAAGCCATTGTTTAAACATTCGGCTCATCAAAGGCATGACGGCATACGTCATGAGTACAACCATCATTGCGCAGGTGATTAAGGCCGGTAGGGGATTGGGTAGTGCCAATTCCGATAACAAGGGTTCTGTTATCGGGGGGATCAACAATATTAAAGGGGTCAGGGCTAACCATATGACAAATGCCATCTTATGTTTTGGAGGGGGCATTTTCCCTGGTATTTCCGGTAGAGAAAACCAGTAATCCAAGCCGCTTTGATGCGCGTATTTCGATTCATCTTCTGTGAGGGAGCGCAAATCTATTAAATATTGATTGCGGACATTCGAGTCATTCCAGATTTTCAAATGTTCATAACTGTCGAATCGAACGATAACGACGTATTCCCGATCAGAGGTGGAATGCGGCTCAATGATCTGCACTCCCATATACCCTTCATACTGGCTGGCTGCCTTGTTGATCCCCTTTAACCAGACTTTAAATTGTTCCTCACATCCGCGTTTGGCTTTATGGGTGATCACCACCGTGACCGGGCCAGTAGTTGTGCCCAAGGTTTCCTTAGTGATGTTTTGACTCGACATATCCATCCTTATAATTGAGACAGGACCTCTAGCATTGTGGCCACCTCACTTGGCAAGTTCTGCGTACAGCTCGCCTAAAATGGGCATCAGCTGTGGACCGGCGCCTTCGGCCCAATTACTCACCATCTCTGACATGATTTGAACCGTTGAGACGACCGATCCTCCCCCTTGACGCACGCGATCTAAGGCTAAGGTATCGCTCAGCTGGGTGGCCGCCCCCGACGCATCGGCCACGACCTGCACCTGATAGCCATCCGAGAGGGCACTTAGCGCTGGATAGACCACGCAGACTTCCGTCAGCAGTCCAGCCATAATCAAATGCTTCTTGCCAGTGGTTTCCACCGCGCGCTTAAAGTTCGGGTCGTCGAAGGCATCGACAATCCCTGCACGTTTGACTCGCTTGGCGTACTCGTCCGGCAGGATGTCTTGAAATTCTGGAAACAACAGACCCTGAGCGTGATCTTCCATGCTACTCGTTAACACAATAGGCATGCCCACGGCTTTCGCCGCTCGTGCCAAGGCGAGGGTGTAGCGCTTACATTCTTCATGGGGCGCAGAGTGCATCCAGGTAATCGTGCCCACTTGATGATCAATTAGGAGGAGGGCGGAATTGTCGGCATTCCATCGTTGATAGGGCATGGGTCAAATCTCCTTTAGTTCTGATTGTTGTTTACGCGTTTATTTTGTTCTCTACGGTCACCACGGAAAGTTGCGTATCCTCCGTGGCCTCAAAATTCAAGGACGGTCCACGAAGCAATTGGCCATCAGTCACGTTTTGACCATTGGCCAGTCCAGCGCCTTGACTCAGATACGCGAGAAACGGTGTGGACACCGTGACCGTCTCTCCTGCCTTGAGTAACCCCACATCGATGCGTGTGTGACTGGAGAAGGTCTCCTCTTGAGCTGACGATCCCCCGTAGATCCGCTGAAGGCCTTTTCCCCATTGTGGCTGGTAGACCTTGTACCCGGCCGGTTGTCCAGGAGTCTCTGGCAGCACCCACAGCTGGAGCATGCGGTTCCAGTCTGCGTCGGGATTCACTTCATTATGCTGAAACCCTTCTCCTCCAGCCCGTTGTACTTGCACCTCAAGCGTTTCGAGGCTTTTACCATCCTCAAGTGAACCCTCGTGGGCAATGCGTCCCTTCACCACAAGAGAAATGACATCGATCTCGTGGTGGGGATGCAGACCTGTCTGGCCGTTTGGCATAAAGGTCGCGTCGGCCAGATACACAAAGTTCCCGATCCCCGGCCAAGCCCCGCCATCGCTCTGAGGTCCCCAAGCTTTCGGATCTTTCACGAGTTGATGTTCTTTTAATCCAGCAAATCCGCCCAGCGGAAGCGTGTCTTTTTGAAGAATGTCGAGTGTCATGATTGCCTTCCTTTCGCAAGTTCATTTGGCCAGCATCTGATGCTTGGACGTTTGCCAAACATCAAAGAAAATATCGTTCGATATGATGAATGTGTGGCTGTTGAGATAAGATAGGAATTTGATATATAATGTCAACTAGTTACCTAAAAGTAAGTAAAGGAAAAAGATTATGACAAAGAACACCCAGAAAGAGACGGATTGCCCTCTGGCACCAGTCTTAGCCGTGTTTGCGGGTCAGTGGAAACCAGAAATTCTCTGGCATGTGGGGACTGGTGGGGCGAAGCGTTTCGGCGAAATTCGTCGTTTAATCCCAGCCGTCTCTCCAAAAATGTTAACTCAACAGCTTAAACAGCTTGAACGGGATGGGTTAGTGACAAGGACGCACTATCAAGAGATACCACCCCGCGTGGAATATGCGGCCACGGATCTCTACCGCACGTTGATACCTGTGTTAACCGTGATTCATAAGTGGGGTGAAGCGCAGATGCGAAAGGTTACCAAGGCCCGAGCGGTGTTTGATAAAATTCAAAACTGAGAGTTGGCGTGTTGGGTTAAAAGGGGCATGTCTGGTCTTATTACTTTAGGCTGTGTGGATGTTTAAAGACTCCTGTCTCTGAGACTTACTATTATCAGAGTTCAACAGGATGCGGATGATGCACCGAAGCTCCCTGAAGGATGAGATTCCACTCTTCTAAACTCTGGAACAGGTGGCTAGATGCTTCTTCTCCGGGGTTCACCATTCTTGCTGCTGTTTAAATTCTTACCAGGCAATCGTTCTTCCTGGTTACATGACTCCATAGGCTAGCATGGCGTCAGCAACTTTGGTAAAACCGGCAACATTCGCGCCTTTGACATAATCAATATATCCGTTCTCTGATCCGTGGTCGACGCATTTTTGATGAATGTCGGTCATGATATCGCGTAGGCGTTTTTCTAATTCTTCATTTGACCATGACATCCGGATGCTGTTTTGAGTCATTTCTAGACCCGAGACCGCAACCCCACCGGCATTCGAGGCTTTCCCTGGTGCGAAAAGAACTTTCGCGTTTTGAAAAGCTTGGATCGCTCCAATCGTAGTGGGCATATTGGCTCCCTCTGCTACTCCTATAAATCCTTTTTGTAGTAAAGCTTTGGCCTCTTGTTCGTTCAGTTCATTCTGCGTTGCGCATGGAAAGGCTAATTGGCAGGGGACTGACCACGGTCGTTGATCTTTGTGGAAAGCAAGCTTGTAATGTTTGGCATATTCAGCAAGCGATTGTCGTTTGACGGTCTTGAGATCTATGATGAAATCGAGTTTCTCTTCATTAATGCCATCGGGATCATGAACGAATCCTGAAGAGTCAGACATCGTGATCACTTTGGCTCCCAATTGGATGAGTTTCAATGCTGCATATTGCGCCACATTCCCTGACCCCGAAATCGCGCAGGATTTTCCTTGTAGTTCGTCAGACTGGTGTTTCAGCATTTCTTGCATAAAATAAATACACCCAAAGCCCGTGGCTTCCTTCCGAATCTTGCTTCCTCCGAACTCCAGGCCTTTGCCGGTTAAGGTTCCGGTGAACTCATTTTTGAGTCGTTTGTATTGTCCAAACATAAAACTTATTTCTCGTGCACCTACTCCAATATCGCCTGCAGGCACATCAATATTTTCTCCGATATGTTTAGACAGCTCGGTCATAAATGCTTGGCAGAAGCGCATCACTTCCGCATCTGATTTTCCCTTAGGGTTGAAGTCTGCTCCACCTTTACCTGCGCCGATGGGAAGTGTGGTCAGGCTATTTTTGAAAATTTGCTCAAAGCCTAAAAATTTGAGAATGCTTAAATTGACGGACGGATGAAATCTCAGGCCACCCTTATAAGGCCCAATCGCATTATTGAATTGTACACGGTATCCACGATTGACTCGGACATTCCCTTGATCGTCTTCCCAGCATACCCGAAAAATAATGATACGGTCTGGTTCGGTCATTCGCTCTAATATTTGAGCAGAATGGTATTTGGGGAACTTCATGATGTGGGGAATGAGATAGGTGGCCACTTCCTCAACCGCTTGATGAAATTCCGTTTCACCAGGATTTCTGCGTTTTAATCCCGACATGAAATGTTCTAACGTTAATTCATTGCGTTCGGGCATTCGAAATCTCCTATTTTATTCTGATCATGACGAATGAGCATGAGCCTAATCTTTGACCCTTTCAAATATTCTAGGAAGTCGAGATTTTCCTCCCCAGGGACACCCAAAATATATCCACCACTTTTTTGTTCTAAGGATCGAACAAAGAGATTAGATGCTTTCATGAAGACCCTCCAGAGATGTCTATAGTGCTCGTTCAGGGCTGATGACGTGCAACTGCTGTATAGTCGCCATCTCTTCATAATTGTTACAGGATTTCCCTCAGCTCTCATGATTATATAGCCGTTTTTGTCGGAACGAATTGCCATCATGCTGCTTTTTCCCCTTATCAGGAGTGCCCACGGAACCAATAATTGAGTACCCTTGTATGTTATGAGGGAAATGCATTCAAGTTCCAAAACTAACATTATGTGTGCGGCCTTGACTAAGTCTGTGTTGGAGCAACCAAAGTCCAAGTAGCAGGTTTTTCTCAGAATTCCAATTGACTGATCAAAATTTCAGACGCTTTCTTCTAATCTCTTGCTGTGATTTTCTAGGGTCTGTATGATTCTCATCGGAATTGCTAGGAGCTTAATATCAAAAGCAGAGGCGACGATCTGATGGCCGTTTGAATATTCTATTTAACCTTAGCGTAATGTGTCCTCACGCGTTTTTTTGTTTACTCATGGAAGATCAGTCTCTCACGTCATCTCTATAATTTCCAGACTCAAATACTCTCCAGTTATATGCCACGTCTTCTTTCATCCGTCGTAGATATTCGCAAAGGTGAAGGCCTCCTTGTCACCTTTATGTTTGCCTACTATTACCTGATTCTTATCACCTATTATTTCCTTAAACCTGTGAGGGACAGTCTCTTTCTGGTTAGCCTCGGGCCAGAGCAACTGCCCTTAGTCTTTATTTTGATTGCGCTCGTCGTCGCACCCATCACAACCTTTTATTCTCGATCTGCCCGCTCGTTTTCATTGACTCAGGTCATGAACGTCACGATCGCTGTGCTCATCGGTAATCTCCTCCTTCTTCGATGGCTGATCCAATTAGATCAGGCATGGGTCTTTTTTGTTCTCTATATTTGGGTCAGTATTTACGCGGTTTTAGGCACGACGCAGTTTTGGCTTTTAGCCAATACTCTTTTCGATGCAGCTCAAGCCAAGCGAGTCTTTTGGTTTCTCAATCTAGGGGGAATTCTTGGGGCCATGACAGGAGGGGAGGTGACCAGTCTTATTATTCGGCACCTTGGAGTTCAAACGGAGAATCTGCTGTACGTCTGTATGGGGTTGCTAGGCTGTTGCCTCTTGTTTCTCAATGCGATTGCGATGCTCAAGAAAAAAGAGGAGGGCGTTCTCAAGCCTCGTGTTCCTCAAGAAGATCCAGCCTCAGAGACGTTTGGAAATATGATTGGCACGATTCGCGACTCGAAGCAATTGACGTATATGGTCGGGATTCTCTCTATAGGAATGGTCTTGGCCACCTTTGTTGATTTTCAATTCAAAACGGTATCAGTTGAAGCCTTTCCAGAAAAAGAGGATCTCACGGCTTTCCTCGGAACATTCTATAGCCGTCTGAGCGTGGTATCCCTTGTCATTCAATCGTTTTTCACCTATCGAATTTTGCGGATGTTTGGGGTTGGTGGCGCAATAGGTTTTCTTCCAGCCGGCTTACTCCTTGGATCAATTGGGATGGTGATGATGCCTGGCCTGTGGATGGGTGTTCTCTTGCGTGGGGCTGAAGGCAGTTTTCGATATTCAATCGATAAAACTGCTGGGGAGCTCCTCTATCTGCCGCTGCCTTTAGCGGTAAAAAAGCGAATCAAAGTCTTCATCGATATGTTTTTAGATAGACTATTTCGGGGGCTGGGTGGGGGACTGTTATTGCTGTTTACCATGATCCTCGAACTCTCTGTCAGGCAAATTAGTTTCGTGGCTCTACCCTTGCTTATCATGTGGGTGTTTTTGGTGTTTGCCGTTCGTAAGGAATATGTGAGTGCATTCAGGAAAGCTCTCGAACGAAGAGATATTGATCCCAATGAATTAAAAATGGACATCACTGAGGCGGCTACGGTTCAGACGCTGGTGGCTGCACTCAATAGTTCTAATGAACGCCTGTTGGTTCATGCTTTGGATTTGCTTGTGTCAGTGGAGCATGTCGACCTTGTTCAAGCCGTTCAGCCATTATTGCGACATACATCGAGCGAAGTTCGTCAAAAAGCCGTGCGACTGCTTAAAGCCCAAGACCCTAGTTCGTTAACATCAGAAATTGAACGGCTTATTGTTGATAGTGACTCGGAGGTGAGGCGCGAAGCCGTCTCGCTTCTGTTGGAAAGGGACAAAGGGCTCAATCTTGCGCGAGTTCAAGAATATCTGAATCACTCAGATTTGAGGGTGCAAGCAGCAGCCGTTCAATCTATTGCGGAATCGGGTTCATTCGAGCAGCAAGGATTGATTAGCAGTGAGTTCATTGAGCGATTGCTCGTCTGGAACGGAGAGAACGCGGAGGTTATTCGAGCACAGGTCTTGAATGCACTGGGGAGCCTTCATGAGCCAGCCTTTTGTCACTTTCTACTTGAACACAGGGAAGATGCGTCTCCTCTTGTCGTGAAAGAGGTCATTCGCAGTGCAGGACGTATTCGAGATCGGCAGTTCATCACATGGTTAGTAGGAAAGCTCGCCAGTACTCAATACCGTGCTGATGCTCGCCAATCGTTGACGTCCTTTAATCCGAACATTCTTGGCACACTCTACGATAATCTGACGGACGAGACCGTGGATCTCTCCGTTCGTATGAATATCCCAAGGGTGTTTTCCGCGATTCCATCCCAAGATTCGGTGAATGTGCTGATGCGAAGTCGAGAAGAACTCGATCCTCTCTTGAGATATCATGTGATGAAGGCCTTGAATAAGCTCCGTGCGTATCACCCTGATCTGCAATTCGATCAACATCAAGTAGATACGTGGTTGATTGAAGAAACGCAGTCTTATTACGAGTACCTTCACATTCTTCACCTATATCGAGAGATTCACGAAGGTCCAGGAACCGATCTATTGAAGAAAGCCTTGCAAGAAAAGATGACCCAGAATATAGAATTGATGTTTAGATTATTGGGTCTGTTGTATCCCCCTAAGGATATGTTTAGCGCCTATGCTGCTTTTGTCAGCCCTCAGAAGACTATGCGTGCAAGTGCTATTGAATTTCTGGATAGTGTCCTGAGAAAAGATTCAAAGCGATATCTCCTTCCAATCGTGGATGGTGTCTCTCAAGAACAGACGATGCAAGCTGGCCAGGAGTTGTTTGGGATACGGATTGAAAAACGAGGAGAAGCGATCAAGATGCTATTAAGCGGTCGCGACTCTTGGCTCAGGACATGCGCAATTTTCACCGTATCAGAATTCCAGACTGAAGAACTGCTGAATTTGGTACGTGGGTGTAATGAGGACCATGATTCTGGTGTTCGTGAAACAGCCCAACTGGTCTTGCGCGAAGTGGATCAGGCTATATAAGCCGTGAGTGGGGCAATGCCATTGAATGGAAAGGTGAGAGAAGGCTGAAGCCTAGGCGAACGCCCTAATGATTTCCTGATTGAGTGTATTGAGTTCTGCGTGCGCTTTTGTAATCTCCTGGACTTTCATCTGTAATTTTTTGAGTAGCTGCATCTTTTCTAAGCCATTCCGAACAATAACATGCAAGTCCTCGTTATCCCAAGGCTTTTCAATGTATTGGAATAGCCCAACCTGATTGATGGCTTTAATCGCATTCTCCTTGTCGGCGTACCCTGTCAAAATGATTCGTGGAATATCTGGTTTCAATTCCCTGACCTGACTAAGGAACGTAATCCCATCCATCTCAGGCATGAGATAATCGGAGATGACCAGATCAACGTCATGATCTCGAATATGCTGTAGTGCCAATTTTGCAGAGGTAAAGGTGACCGTGCGATACGGCGTTTCTAAATCTAAAAAAGTCTGAAGACTTGTAATGACAAGTTCTTCATCATCTAGTATGACAATTGTTGGTGGCGTAGTTGCTGTATCAGTCATGGTCTTTTTCTCCTTCTGAAAGATCTGAGGAATGATTCAAATACTTAGGTTCGATTGTTGGAATAGAGTATTCAACGAATTGGGAGTATGATTCGGAAGGTCGTGCCCTGGCCCAACTTACTCTCGACCTCGATCGTTCCGTTGTGATCCTTCATGATCTGATAGACAATCGAGAGGCCAAGTCCCGTACCCACCCCAGACCCTTTTGTCGTGAAGCCTGGATTGAAGATCCGTAACAGGTCTTTCTCTGAGATTCCCTTCCCTGTGTCTTCTATCTCGACGAACGCTTTCGTGGTGTTGTGATGAGTGCGAATGGAAATATTTCCTTGGCCTTCAATTGCATGACTGGCATTTACAAGTAAGTTCATGAACACTTGGTTGAGTTGATTGGGATAACATTTGATGAGAGGAAGCTCTCCATAGTCTTTCTCAACGTCGATTCGGTTCTTGAGCTCGTGCTGCACCAAGACGAGCGTATTATCTAATCCTTCATGAATGTTGACTTCGTCCAGCTCAGCCTCGTCAAGGCGAGCAAATTTCCTGAGGCTGTTGACGATCATCACGATTCGTTCAATCGCGGTTTGATTGTGGACGTTTAACGTTTCAAGAACGGTCAAACGTTTAGTCAGGTCAGGGCATTCGCGAAATTCGACTGGCATCTCTGGATTTAATTTTAGTTCGTTAATTTTGTGTACTGATCGTGTAAAGATATCGAGATTGCTTTTTAATGCACCGAGGGGAGTATTGATTTCATGGGCCACGCCGGCAACCAGTTGTCCCAATGATGCCATTTTCTCGGCCTGCACGAGTTGAGCTTGTTTCTGCCGCAGTTCCCTCGTGCGTTCTTCTACCATTTGTTCTAATTCGTTATAGGCGTCTTGAATAGCCTCTTCCCCTCGTTTGCGAGCTGTGACATCACGCAAACTCCAGACTCTTCCGACACTCATGCCTCCGATCCGTTGAGCTTGAGAATACCGTTCGAACACCCGACCATCCTTAAATTCAATCACATCACAGCTTTCGGTATCTGGGGCGGCATAGATTTCCTTCAACCTTTCCGAAAAGATTGCAGGCTCTAGTAATTGATCCAGAACTTGTGTCATGAGTTGCGTGTGGTTCTGTGAAGTCTCAACAATTGGCGAGAGTCCCCACATATCAAGAAATTTCTGGTTGAAGTTGACGATACGTCCTTCTCGGTCCGCAACGAGTATGCCATCAGTCGTGGAATCAAGCGTGGCATTCAGTAATGAAATAGAGTTCTCTAGAATATCCTGCTCTTTTTTGCGTTCGGTGATGTCTTTGAATGTCACCACGGCTCCAATAATTTCGCTATCTTGCCGTATAGGTGTGCTGGTATAGGCCACGGGGAATCTTGTCCCGTCTTTGCGCCAAAAGACATCATCTTCGATGTGATGAATAGCACCATCTTGAAACGCCTTGTAAATAGGGCAATCCTCTTTTGGGTAGGGTGTCCCGTCAGGTCTGGTGTGATGCAGGGTTGCGTGCTGGGGTTTGCCGATCAACTCCTCTACTGTGCATCCGAGCATGCGTGCCGCCTCGGGGTTGGCGAATGTCGTATTCCCTTGTAAATCTACGCCATAGATACCCTCTCCTGCCGATCGTAAAATTAATTCGTTGCGACGCATCAGACATTCAATGGCTTCTTCTGTTTCTTTTCTTTCGAGTGCATTCGCGAAGATTTCTCCTGTAATGCGAAGGAGAGCCATATCATCTGTTGTCCATGTTTTTTCGGTACGAACGGAGTCAAATGACACGATTCCCATCAGCGCTCGTCGGTACATGATGGGAACCATGATGACCGACTGGACGTCATAGGTTTGGAGTTGTTTTTTTTCAGTCTTGGCCTCTGGCGGAAGATCTGCTACACGGGGGATATATACCGTTTTCATCTGCCTGAACTGTTCCATTGCCCAAGGAATCTCTTCCACGTGAATAGGTTGAAGACTATTATGCGAGAGGGCAATTCCCTCAGCACACCACTCATGTGTAAACCCGAGCGTCAGCTTGTTCTCGCATAGTAGGGCAACCCATGACCGATCCACGCCAGTCATTTCGCCAATCATGCGCAACGCATCAATGATTCCTGCATCGATCTCATTGGAGGGGAGATTAATAAACTTGGTCGAAATTGAGGCGATGAGGTCTTCAATAGAGTGACGTCTTTGGAGAGCGGCTTCTCCTGCCTTTCGATCTGTCACGTCGCGGACTGCTGCGGTAAACAAAACTCGATCGCCGACTGTCGTTTCTGCCATTCGAATCTCTAGCGGAAAGACCGACCCATCTTTCCTCAGTCCTTCCAATTCTACACGAGTCCCCATAATCCGTGGTACACCAGTATCGATGTATCGTTTCAGTCCTTCCACATGACGTTCACGATATTTTTCTGGCATAAGGAGTTCGATTCTTTTGCCGATGAGTTCAGTTTCCGTATAACCCCAAGTGAGTTGAACTTCTTTGTTCACCAGAACAATTGTACTGGCAGAATCAATGGTGATAATGCCTTCCCCAACAGTATCCAATACCGCGTGAAACATCGCAGCAGCATCGAGCGTGGTATTTGGGTTGTCCTGCGGCGGTATCATCAGGGAATGGTTTCCTTATCGAGGGGCTCTCGCTCCCGGTTCTCCGATGAGTCCACGTAAGCGATGTGAGAGAGCTCGAAGCACTCCTTGTGTGATTTGCACATGATCGGAGAGAAGATCGATGAAATCGTCTCGGCCCACCCGCAGAAGACGGGTATGTTCCAATGTGGTGGCGGTGGCCACTCGAGGTTCTTCGTCAAACAAAGCCCATGTTCCAAAGGCCTGTTGTGGACCCATCACGGCGATCTCCGTCCCATTTCGGTGGAGGCTTACCTGTCCTTCCAACACGAGATAGATGGCATCTGCACGATCTTGTTCTTGATAGATATCTTTTTCGTTTGGAAACGACACTTCTTCGACGATCGCAGCGAGATAGGCCATTTGCTCTGTCGATATTTCTGAAAATACATCCACATGTTGGAGGAAAATAACTTTTTCGACAACCGTCAACATACCCGTACCCTCTTCATCTGCCTTATCGGGTGAACGAACTGCGCGTACTGGTGTTGCCCAGAGATTATTCTATGGCTCGTAGGATTGTTCATGCATTCCGAGCCTTCATATATCCACATGTGCATGATAACGCGTTGTCATGACGACGAGCCATGGTTTTCGCTCATAGATAACGTTTTATAGTGGTAGGAAAATTTATTGTGGATGAAATGATCCCAAATGACTGGCGTTGAGACCAAGATATAGCCGATAAAGACCATTACCTCGTGAGAATTCTCGTTGTGAACTATCGACAACCAGGTAGTAGGTCCCCGGGGGCAATTTCAGAGGAAGTACGTAACTGATGCCAGCACGCCAGAGGTGGCTCGTTCGAATTATTTGGCCATCGTCGGCAAGGAGAAAGAGCCCAGGCTGCCAGGGTGCACGATGTCCCTTCGTCGCTGACCATTCGGATGAGTTCGCTCCGACAGCTGTTTCAACATACGTCTCTTTCTCAAGCGTGAATGTATAAAATTGGTCTGGACCGTCTAATCCTGCAGGCGCTAGAAAGGTATTAGTCGACACCATCAAGCTGCCTGTCACCACTGAACGCTCTGTCAGCTGGTCTGCATTTGCCCTATTCTCACCACCTCTTAATTGCTCCTCGCCTAGCAACTCCGGACCGCATCCCGCCCATGTAAGCTCGAGATCAGGTCGACTGGCTATCATGCAAGCAGATTCCTGCTCTCCGCATAGTCCTACGTCGTCAGGTTTGATTACAAACTCATAGCCATATTTTGGCGGTATGGGGACAATAATTGAAGGCTCATCGGCAGAATCTTTTCTTGATGGCTCCGTTTCAAGGACTGTTGCACCGGATAACAGACAATTAATGAGAGCCGAGTCTTTGGCTTGCTGCTCTAGGCGACTCCAAGGACAATCGGTGCTTTCGACTGCACAGGCTACATTTGATTGATAGGGGACTGTATGGACGACGGGTTTGTTTGTGGTGGCACACCCGAATGCCATGTTCAGGATACAGAGCAGTGCGAGATAGCCTATAAATTTTGATCCTGTTCTCATGGGGAATTATTTTACCGAAGTGGTGTTGCTGAAAAAAAGCTCAAGACTCTCGTTCAATTCCGACAAGGTGAAACGTCTTATCTTCGGGTTTAAACTTAAGATACACGTTCGTACTCTTACTCCAATGTTCACCTTGATCGTAGCTGGTTTGGATAGCGATATAGATAATTGAAGGTTTTGGTTCTACGCTCCTGGCGGTTGAGGTCCGGTCACTCCAAACTGGCAGAAATCCTCTATCGAGGATAATCTGCTGCTTTTGGATATCCTGATCTGTCAGTAGCAGTGAATCATGCCCCCAGGGGACATGTCGCCGAATACTGTAACGATAGGTGGCGTCGTTCGCGGGTGCGTAACCATGGGTAAGTGCCAAATTTTCAAAAACGAGAAGCTGAGTGCCAGTTTCTATTTCTTTCAGGGCAAAACGGTCGAGTGGATTCACCAAGTTGAAGTAGTATCTGCCAATTTTGTCTCGTCGTGTTTTGAGAACATTGGCCACGTATTGTTCGGCTCTGGGATCTGTGTACTCGCCTTTGTGGACGATCGCGTCAATGTCCTCGTCTGTAAATGAAGTGACGATTTTCGCTCCCCAATACGCATCTCGTAGGCTCATTTGCAGAAATGCAGGATTTGGAAAGGTTGGACGCCATCGAGATGGATCGAAATATTCGGCGTTGAAATACCCGACAGATGGATGGTCAATATGGAGTGGCACTTCCCAAGGCTTCACATACGCTCCAAGTGACACCATTGACCGTCCAACCGTTGCAAAGTCGAGAAAATACTCATTGCCGTAACGAGGCAACTGAGGGTCGGCATTGTCAGCTCCTAAGGTTGAAGAAAAATCGATTAAATAATGAATCAGGTACTGCTTTTCTGGATCATACATGTCGAGTGCATTCGCCGCTTTGGTGTCAGTATGATTCAAAAAAGCCGCTAAGACGGCCAAGCCACGGAGTTCGCGACGATTGTCATGGCGAATCCGATCGTTGAGATCATCTGGCCGCTTTTGCTCATAGAGAAATGGTCCTTTAGGAATGCCTGGAAGAAACTTGCTTGCCACGGCCCGTATGGTTCCATCCGAGCGGTGAGGCACGCGATCCAAGGTCGCTTTGACGTCTTCTTCAGTCATGGGCAGTCGCTGGCGATATTTTCCGCGAATTTTCGCTTTTGGATCAACAACCAACCTATCTGGATCTAATGTCACAAGGAAATGTTCAGGCACGTTATATCCTGCTGCATGCAGGAATCGTGGCGTAATCATCTCAGAGGCCGTGGTCATTTCTGGATTCAACAGTGAATCGAATTTCATCACATAGACATCTTGCTTTTGATCACGAATCACAAACCCGGGCGTTGATCCGAGGCTTTCTTTCGCACTGATGACTGACCATGTGCCCTCAGGGTCAGGTCTTCGGTTCGTGTTGGATCCACGACGCAGCTCTTCTTGAGAAAGCGCTGACACAAAGTGCCGGTTTGTAAACCACGTGGAATTGGGAACCTCGTCTAAGGCATTCACATTTCCGGCTTCCAATGGATCGGCAAGGCCAACCCACGTGCCGAGTGTTCGAAATGAGCGACCAAGGTTCAAGAGTTGACCGACTCTATAGAAGATCATCTTATGTGCACCATCCCAGGTGAACCACTGGCCCTCCGTCTCTGCCTCAGGTTCAGGGATCGGTTGTCGATCATTCGCTTCTAGGATAATCGGACGAGAGAGATCAACGTGGTTATAGCACCCACTCAAGAAGATGAATATGAATAACATGATCCAATGTATTCGGCTTCTCCTACGCACGCCCAAATCGTTCATGCTGAGGTTGTTCTTATTCATTCTCAGCTGTCCATTCGGTATAGTTTGTCCATTGTCGTCGCGCGACTCACTTCTTTGGTGTCTCATCATTACAATCCACCAAGGAAGGTGCCTCGTTTTCTCTGGAACTCCACATCACCTTTCAATAACACCTCTACCCCGTCCTCACTGCCAGCCACTTGGACTCGAAATGAAAAATTTTCTTTTGTCACAAACCGGAGTCCGGCGCCAAGCGACACTCTAAAGGTTCTTGTGTTCAGATCTCGATATTCATTGAATACTTGGCCAGCATCAACAAAGAGGGAACCTTCAGTCTGTGCCCAGACTGGGTAACGCCATTCTGCATTGAATAACAGCGCTCCTTCATCAGAGAAGCGTCCACGTTCATAGCCTCGCAAGCCATGATTTCGATCCAATTGATTCAATTCGTAAAAGGGGATTAAACGATCATTCACCGAATTGAGTTTAGCAAGATATCCTCTGAGCAATAGCACACGATTTCCGCGAAAAAAAGAGATATATCGTTGTACTTCCACGGTATAACCGACATATTCAAATTCATCGCCATTCACTTGGTTGGTATAAGAGAATGTCGCATCAACGAGCCACCCTGCCGCTGGACGAAACGGGCTGTCACGAGAATCATAGGTTATCTGAGGTACGACCTCTACGGCTGTGAGAGAAGAGTTTACCCCGGGTATGTTCGAGGGAATATCTCGGCCTTTCCCTGCTTTTGCATCTGCTGTGAACACCCGACCTTGCAGAAACGAACTAAAGTCACCGACAACCTGTTTGCCAACTTTTATGTCGCCTGAAACTTCATCGAGCTCAAAATTTGTTCTCCCTCGATTGCGAGCCTTTGGTGCATGGTTCCCCCCAGGGAAAAAGCGAGCTTGGTCAACGTCAAGTCCAAGCAGATTCGCTTCTAATGTATATGATGTTCCAAGAAAAGCAGGATCTTTATAGAAAAATTCTCCCGCGTGATTGTCAGGAACACCAAATAAATACGATGCGCGAATCTGTTTTTTCTTGTTGAACAGATTATTATGGAAAGCGGTGAGCCCTATACCGCCTCCAATCGCTCCACCGAATTCAAATCGTGGGAAGATCCCACCTGTCCGAGCCTCATTGAGGAAGACATCGAGTGCACGTTCGAGGAGATCGACTTTTTCATAGAAAATACTCATTTTTTTAATCGGGTAGGTTACGCCCTCCCAAATATACTCAGGGGCTGCAAGGAGTCTATAGAATAATCCATCTTCCTCATCTTTCTGAGGCTCTACAGTTTCTTCTATCTGATGCACTGGCTCTGAGGAATGCATTGCTTGATTCGCAGGAAATGACGTTGGTTTCGAAGCACAGCCACCGCTAGCCAAGGAAAAGATTGCGAGAATGCAGATGAGAAGCTGCATCATGTTGATGCCCAAGTGTATGTCACGCGACCCGTTTTCTTTTCGATTTGTCGCGCAGAGAGCATTCTTGGATGCGTGGAGGGTATGCTGTCTCAATTTGTACAAAGTCGTGGTTCATTGCGGTTGAAATAGTAACGATTTTCTTAACAAAATAAAGATGGACTTACCTCAAGAGTAAGCATAATTAATAAATCTAGATTGAGCAGATGCTACATCTTTACTCCGTGTGAGTATACCTAGGCTACAGTTTCAAGTGCTAGCAAATACCATGATGATCTTCACTAGAATCGACATTGAAATGTGCTTGTATCCTTAAGCTTTTTTACCACGAGGTAGCCTTGAAAGTGTTGAGTGAACGGCGTAAGAACTGATCGATCTTTACCCATGGCTCGATGAATTTGTATACATCTGGTTGTGTCTGTGAACTCTTCATGTTCTAGATTTTTCGAATAGGACTGTTTGGGTTTTGGAGTAGAAGAAATCTGAATAAGATCACAAACAGAAATGGCTAGTTAGTGTATTTTTTAAGATATAGAATGCGCAAGGATGGAAGGGAGTGATGAGTCCGTTCAGCTTTGAAATGCAGAGTACAACAATAGAACTTTTCTATGATTCAGAAAGTGAGTGTAATGCGATATGCAACTATGAGATGTATGCTGGCTTACATAAATTCTGTCGTATGAGCACTTGTGATAAGTCGGCCATTTCAGCCGGTCTAGATCCAGCTTGGATCATTAGAGAAATGAGAGTATGAGGACGTGGCCTGAGTACGGTCGTAGCAGATGAGTTAAATCCTATAGAGTTTGGCATAGTATGTGAGATTAAGGCTGACGATCTTGATCGATATCTTGTTTCTTGCCTTCAATTGCCGTAACAGGATTTCTGCCTATGGCTCAACCGTGAAGTCCGATATTAGTGTTCTTGAATGAGTTTTGTCAGACTTAACCCAACATGATAGTGTTCTGCTATCCTGGCGTATCTTTTTTTCTCCATAAAGTAGTCGTGTTTAGCAAAGCAGAACTTTTGGAGGTCCCCATCAAGATTTTCTGTGATTATTTTTGTCTTTCAATCTTATTGCTGATTCTGCTTGCTTCCCCTTTCGGATGCACTCTCGTGACAAGTCCTTATATTGAAGTGCCAGTCCGCAACCTCCAGTATCGCATTCAAAATCCAATTGTCTCATCATTAGATACGCGTAGTGAAAACGAAATTTCTCATATCCAATCTGAAGCACTTCCTTCGCTTAGTAGCGTGGTGCTCGATGATGCGAAGTATTTATTGACAGCTCCCCTGCGTATAGATGCAACGGATGCGTTAATCCTCGGAGGTGTTGCAGCCGGTATTGGTGGATTAATGGCTGTTGATGGGGACATCCGAAAATCTTTTCAAAACAATCAAGGCAAAACTAAGAATGATGTCGCGCATGGGTTAGAGACTGCGGGGACTTCTTATGTCTTTTTGGCGGGACAACTAGGGTTGCTCGCGAGTGGGTTTTGGTTTAGGGAAAACGAGGCAGGAGATAAACTCTATCGGACCGCCCTCATTAGCCTTGAGGCACAAATCTTTACCGAGGCGACCACTGGATTTGTCAAAATAGCGGCGGGACGGCGTCGACCTAATAGGGGGCGCGGCTCCCATTCTTACACTCCATTCCAAGATTTCAGTTTTGACCGTTCGTTTGTTTCCGGTCATGCTGCGCGAGCGTTTACCGTAGCCGCGGTGTTTGCTGACTCCTACCCTCAACCGATTCCTTTCATTGCCTATTCGGCGGCAAGTCTCATTGGGTTATCCCGAATTTACCTCGACGAACACTATTCGTCAGATGTTTTTGCGGGTGCGGCATTAGGGTATGTCATAGGGAAAGCTTTGAGTTGGCGCCACATGCCTAAGAACAAGGATGTTGGATTAACCTTTTTGCCATATGTCCCCAATACTGAAGCGACAGTAGGCCTGACCCTTCATTATTCTTTTCATTGATGGAGACACCACGCACATGATCATCGATTCAGATATTTGTTGATCCGATGCTCTTATTTGGGGAGGCTTTCTGAATCTTAATCGACTCGTTGTTCCCTGCTTTCACGGACAGGTTGGTAACGCCCAATGGACGTGCTTTATTTACGGGCACCTCTAAAAACCGTCTTTTTTCGCGATCGCGGCGTCAGCCTCGTGCTCAAATCCTCATGTATTCGCCCATACACTGCGGTTTTGCGCGCGTGGCTTCCTTGCACTCACAAAAAAATCTTGGTTTTTAGAGGTGCCCTTACGTGAAATCTTGTTACGCTCTATTTTCCGTAAAGGCGATTGATCTTAGTCGCAAGATCAATATCAGCTTGACTGATTCCACCAACATCATGCGTGGCAAGATCAATTCGAACAATGTTGTACACATTGAACCATTCCGGATGGTGACCAGCTGTCTCTGCGAGTAATGCAACTCGGGACATAAATCCAAAAGCTTCCACAAAATCGATAAATGTAAATTCCCGCTGTAACTTAGAGTCATGGAGCTTCCAACCAGGGAGTTCAGTGAGCTTGGAGCTGATCTGCTCTGAGGAAAGTTTTGTGTATGTCATATGCGGCCTCCTTGTAAATTTTTCAGAATTGATTTGAATTTGCTACATTAGGAGTTATGAACGGAGAACTTTGTCAGGAATATTCTAGAGAGAGTTGAGATTCTATGCCAGAGCGATATGGCCATTCTAAAGTTGTAGCAGATCAAGATGCTGTACCTCAGTGCAAGGTAGCGAGCGTTTTTGTGTTCTTGAACTCTAGGCCCAGGAGTTTAAGGGTTTTGTTGGCGATCTTCATCTTTTTGGCTCTCCCTGTTTGGCTAAGCCACGCAGCGGTGGATGATCAGATTGAACGTGAAGTGGTGATCTTGGCTATTAACGATGTCTATCGTGTTGAAGGCGTGGATGGTGGTCAGCGAGGTGGGATGAGTCTTGTCAGGGCTCTGCGCCGACAACTGGAACAGGAAAGCTCCGATGTGCTGGTCCTGCATGCAGGGGATTTTCTATTTCCTTCGCTTCTTTCGCAACAAACACAAGGTGCCCACATGGTGAAAATGATGAATGCGTTGGACGGGGCACCAGGCGTTCATGATCCTCAGATGTTTGTCGTGTTCGGCAATCATGAATTTGATAAATCAAAACAAAAACATACGGCACTGCTGCAAGCGCGAATCGACGAATCTGAATTTGACTGGCTTGGATCAAATATTCAATTTTCCCAGAAAGAGGGAACTTCGATTGCCGCCTCCAACAAATTGAAGATGTCAACGATTGTGAATAGCGGTGGAATACGCGTTGGGCTGTTTGGTCTGACGACTAATCTGAAGCCAGCTCATGATATTGCGTATGTTGAAAAATTTCTCGATCCCCTTGCTGTGGCTGAGGCGCAATCAACAATGCTTCGCAAGCACGGGGCTGAAGTTGTTATCGCTCTCACTCACCTCGCTGTGGAAAGAGATCGAGAAATTTTGGAGCAGCTGGGTGAGCGAGGCCCAGATTTGATTATTGGTGGTCATAACCATCAACGGCAACATGTCGAAATCAATGGGCGCTGGATATTAAAAGCTGATGCTGATGCCCGTACAGCCACGGTCGCGCATATACGAATGATCAAGCAGAAGCCTTCTGTATCTTTTGGCTACCGCTTTCTCGATCGTGATCACTTAACTCCAGATCCTAAGGTGCAACAACAGGTCGATCGAATTTTAAAGGAGCATGAGGCCTGGTTTTGTTCGCAGAAAAATGAAGAAGCCAGCTGTCTCGAGCGATCGGTAGGGGAGTCAGCTGTGTCCCTTGTTGGTGAAGAAGTAGAGATCCGGAGCTATGAAACTAATCTAGGAAACTGGGTGACTGACCAGGTTCGCACTATTGTCCCAGATGCTGATATTGCATTTATTAATGCCGGTTCTTTGCGTGCGAACCAAGATATTCCTCCCGGATCTATCACTCGACGGCATTTAGAAGAACTTTTGCCGTATGACAGTCAATTGGTTCAAGTTGCACTTGATAGCCATAAGTTGGATGCCGTGTTAGAGCGGGCTGCGGAAGGGTGGCCTGGACGAGGCCATTGGTTGCAGATCAGCGGATTTTCCTTTACGTACGATCCTCGTAAGGCACAAGGGCATAGAGTTGATGACATCTTTCTTGTGCAAGATGGAGAAATCATGGGGCTTCCTGATCGACCTCTCCGAGCTATTACCTATAAATTTCTTGCTGATGGTGGAGATGGGTATGACATGTTGAAGCCTCTAGAAAGGGTATCTGTTGGGGGAGGGCTCAAGACGCGTCTTCGAGCAATCCTTGAGGCGAGAAGCGAGCCAATTCATCCTCGAGTTGATGGCCGAATATGCAATGTCGCCGCAATCGGTCAGCGGGCATGTGTTTTTAAGTGATAGGCGGCTTTCAGGCGGACATCATTTGCACAGAATATTGAAAAAAACTGTATATTCATATATTGTTATCAAACTTGATTAACTTAGTGTGAATATATGCGATTTTCTAAGAAAAGTGAGTATGGCCTGCGGGCCATGATCGAATTGACTCAGGAATATGGGAGTGGGTTAGTTCAACGAAAAATCCTAGCCGATCGGCAAAAGATCCCGCTGGGTTTTCTGGAAACGATTCTTTTAGCATTGAAAAATGCTGGATTGATAGGTAGTCGACGTGGGATGAACGGTGGGGTGTTTTTAATTAAAGCGCCCAATGAAATTACGCTGGGTCAAATTATTCGCATTTTAGACGGTCCGCTGGCACCGATTGCCTGCGTGAGTCAAACGGCGTATCAAAAATGCGAGGATTGTCCTCATGCGGACACGGCGACTTGTCCTATTCAAGGAATTATGTTGGACGTTCGGAATGCCATTGCTTCGGTTCTTGACTATTATTCGTTAGAAGATTTTGTGTATGCAAAAAAAGATCGACCAAGAAAAGGTAAGAAATCAGGACCACATCTGTGAGTCAATATTTCTGAATAATAGGCTATTCGATTTGGTGAATTTTATACATGAATATTTAAATACGCGAGATGAGGGAACATATGGAAACGCATCTACGCAGCGTGGTGAAAGGGTTGAGTTGGCGAGTGATTGCTGTCTTAGTGACGACAGTTGTGGTATGGCTAATCTCTGGTGAGGTTTCAATGGCATTGTATGCGGGGTTTGCTGATTCCCTCATTAAAGTTGGGCTGTTTTGGGGGCATGAACGTATGTGGCAAACCGTGACCTGGGGTCGAGAAATACCTCCAACCAGTTCTCCTTGAGATGAAATAAAGGGCAAGAATATGGCAAATCGAATTCTCATTGTTGGTGCGTTAATGGCGATGATCGGGGTGGCTGCCGGAGCGTTCGGCGCGCATGGTCTCCGTCCTATTTTATCTGAGAAAATGATGGCGGTGTTTGAGACAGCAGTGCGGTACCAGTTAGTGCATGCGTTAGCCATGCTCATTGCTGGATTGAGCGCGCTTGTGTTAAATCATCGAGCATTTGTCAGGGCAGGCTGGAGTTTTTTCCTTGGTATACTGATTTTTTCTGGCAGTCTTTTTATCATGTCTGTCACGGACATTCGCAAGTTGGGTATGCTCACGCCTTTAGGGGGATTAGCGTTTCTCATAGGCTGGGGCTTTCTGGCTTGGGGTTTTTGGAAAATCCGTCTCCCACCGACCTTTCTTCCTCAAAAACCGGAAACAGAGCATTAATCCAGGCTGCAACAAATTTCTCCATGAGGATGTTGCCGTAGCGACGATCGAGATCATGAGTCAATTGATTCTACAGAGCTCGTGTCACCATAAGTGGTTATTGCTGGTTTGTTCTTGTCAGGACGCGTTTCTTTGGTATTCTTATAAGGGGAAGTCAGAGATCCATGCCAGTTAGGAGTGGCCCTTATTGGGATACGAACGGTATTCAAAAGGGAACAATTCAGAGGGGAGTCCCTTTGAGTAATTTTCACCAAATGAGGAGGGCTGTCGATTCTGTTCAATATTTTCTCTTGACACCTGACAAATTCAATGGTAATTATTTGAACACAATCGATGAACTGAGACAACGCCGTTTCATACATCGAGCAATTGAAGTATCGGACGATGGAGTCCTCAACCAGGAAAATCTGGATGAGGGCTTTTTTTTGTGGTTTTTCGAGGTTGATTTTTTGAGAGATGGGGGTAATTGGTCACGACAAGAACGTATGGCGCTTGGTCGTGAACATGTGAAATTTAGGCTGCAATCCTGAAGTCGCAGCTGTAACCAAGGAGGGTTGGATGAAGAATCAAGATTATTTGGCAATAACGCTTCAAGTGATGAGTGAGGACAAAATGACGAAGATGAGAAATGTTTGTTCGGTGTTTGTGATTATGGGTCTGTTCATCATCGGGTGTGGGAGCTTCAGTCAGGCAGCCGTGTTAACGAAAGAAGATTTCAATCTGTATGGGTATGTGGATGCTTCTTATACTCATAATTTCAATAATCCGAGTTCTCAATTTAACAATGGTCGTATTTTTGATATTGATGCCAATTCCTTTCGTGCCCATATGGCTCAAATGGTGTTCGAGAAAGAAGGCAAGTCAGATGGCACCCATGCTGATCGTGCGGGATTTCGTATTAAGTTAAATTTTGGGGAAGACGCAAAGCTCACCGGGGGTTCTGGCGCAGATGATTTTGATTATCAAGAAGCGTACGTTCAATATATTGCGCCAATTGGGAATGGCGTAGATGTGCGTTTAGGGCGGATGAATACGCTTATCGGCTACGAAGTGATTGAAAGCCCGTTGAATCCGAATTTTTCCCGTTCCTTTCTCTTTGGATTGGGTGAGCCGTTCACAACGACGGGCCTGCGAGCCTCCTATGAGTTTACGGAACAGGTGGCTTTTTCGATTGGAGTCATTAACTCGTGGTTTGGTTCAACCTCCGATTTCAATCGCAGCAAGTCGGTTGAAGCGTTATTGGGGTTAACGCCGTTGGATTGGTTGAGCGTGTCGCTCTTTGGGTTCTGGGGACCAGAAGGCACCGTGGGCACCAAAAATCGGGACCTTGTTCAGGCTGGAGGGATCATAACGGCTCAAGTCCTAGAGCAAACCTCCTTGGTTCTTGAAGGCTACTATGCTGAACAAGAGAACGCGTTGGCGGTTGGGACAAAGAGAAGGGATGCTCAATGGAACGGCATTGCAGGATATGTGATACATGATTTTGACGATCAATGGGGTCTGCGCCTTCGTGCAGAATGGTTCAAGGACGCGGATGGATTTCTCACTGGAACGAAACAAACTCTCAGGGAGGGAACGGTGACAATGCAATACAAGCCCGTTCCATCTTTAATCACCCGTTTAGAATTTCGATATGACAAGGCAAGTAAAAACACCTTCCAATTCGGTACTCGGGCAGCGAATCATCAAGAGACGTTAGCCACAGAAGTGATACTCCTCTTCTAACATTTCCGAAGAGATCGGGGGATACGAATGTTCAATGATAAACAAGACAAGATAGTTGTATCTTTTTTAATGTTCATGATTTTATCAGCAATTTCAACGAGTTCTGTTTTTGCTCAAGAAATACCAACTCTGAATGCAGGAGATACGAGCTGGGTCTTAACCTCATCAGTGCTTGTCTTGGCAATGATTGTCCCCGGCCTGGCCTTGTTTTATGGAGGCATGGTTCGTAGTAAAAATGTGTTGAGTACGATGATGCATAGCTTTATCTCGATTTGTCTCGTGAGTGTGGTATGGGTATTTTGGGGCTATAGCTTAGCGTTTGGTCCAGATGTGGGCGGACTGATTGGAAACCTAGATTTTGCGGGATTAGCCGGGGTGGGGCCAGAGCCTACAGAGGGTTCAACCATCCCGCATTCGGCATTCATGGTGTTTCAGCTTATGTTTGCCGGCATTACTGTGGCTTTGATTAGCGGGGCCATTGCGGAACGGATGAAATTTTCTGCATTTGTCCTGTTTGCTGTTTTATGGGTGACATGTATTTATGCTCCGTTAGCCCATTGGGTCTGGGGTGGAGGCTGGCTCGGTGGACTCGGTGAACTAGACTTTGCAGGTGGGACGGTTGTGCACATCAGTTCAGGTGTCGCCGCGCTTGTCTGTGCGCTGGTGTTAGGCAAACGTCGTGGATATGGGTCGGATAATATGAGCCCTCATAATCTTCCATTCACAGTCATAGGCGCTGGACTCCTCTGGGTCGGATGGTTTGGGTTTAATGCTGGGAGTGCTCTGGCAGCTGACGGAATTGCGGCGAGTGCGTTCGTGGCCACACAAGTCGCAGCAGCAGCTGGTGCCTTGGCCTGGTTGGCTGTGGAGTGGGCGTATCGAGGAACGCCGACGATATTGGGCGCTGCAAGTGGAGCCGTGGCTGGTTTAGTCGCCATTACGCCAGCAGCTGGTTTTGTTGGTCCCGTTTCGGCTGTGCTGATTGGCCTAGGCGGTGGTGTTGTGTGTTATTTGGGAGTTTTTTTGAAAAATAAGATGGGCTATGACGACGCCTTAGACGTTCTGGGCATACATGGTATCGGTGGAACTTGGGGCGCTCTAGCTACCGGGTTATTCGCAAGTGTGGGCGGAGGCACAGGGCTGTTTTTCGGCAATCCAGGCCAAGTGCTCATTCAAGCGCTTGGTGTAGGGGTGACGTGGGTTTTTGTAGGATTGGGCACATTCGTTATTTTGAAAATTGTTGATGGTGTTGTGGGCTTGCGGGTGAGCAAGGAAGATGAAGTGCTTGGGCTCGATCTTACGCAACATAGTGAACGAGCCTACGGCTGATAAGGGAATGTTGAAAAAAGCCGCCAGCGTCGTTCTCGCCATTTTATCGTGCTCACGTACTGGAAGTACGCTCCGCGCGTCAAAAGGGCTGCGGCCTTGCTGGACCAACTTTTTTGAACATTCCCTCCAGTTCATTACGAGAGTCTAGCCAGGAGAATTTATGTACCAGAGAAATGAAATATTCAACAGCCCCAATAAGAATTCTCAAGGGTATTCGGTAAATTTTTGATCATGATACATCCACGTTGAGGCTCACAGTTTCTTAATCCAATGGAGGGACCATCCCGATGAAACTTATTCAAGCCATTATTAAACCGTTTAAGCTCGATGAAGTAAAAGAAGCACTCATTGAATTGGGGATTCAAGGCATGACGGTGAGTGAGGTGAAAGGGTTTGGGCGGCAAAAGGGTCATAAAGAGACCTATCGTGGAACGGAATATCAAATAGAATTTGTGCCAAAAATTAAAATTGAAATTGCCCTGGCGGACAGTCGTGTGAATGAAGCGTTGGAAGCCATTACTCGCGCAGCCAAAACAGGGAGTATTGGAGATGGGAAGATTTTTGTGACGGAGCTGCAGACTATCATTCGTATTCGAACGGGAGAGACAGGTGAAGGGGCAGTATAAGTCGGCTTCATTATTTAATCTATTTCATGTGATGGGTTGAAGGAGAGATAATGATGATATTCAAAATATTCATACAGGTCAGCCTGGTGTTTGGCATGGTCATTAGTATGGGAGATTGGTCCTTGGTATTGGCCGAGGAAGGCCGTGTGCCAACTATTGATACGGGCGACACGGCTTGGATGTTGGTGTCCTCCGCGTTGGTGCTCTGTATGATGCTTCCGGGATTGGCTTTATTCTACGGTGGCTTAGTCCGGAGTAAAAATGTGCTCGGGACTATCATGCATACGGCAGTCATCTTATGTTTGATCACGTTGGTGTGGGTGGTCTGTGGATATAGTTTGGCCTTTGGTCCTGATGTTGGTGGAGTGATAGGGAGCTTGGCGTGGATGGGATTGCAGGGTGTTGGTATGGAGCCAAGCCCAGATTATGCGTCAACGATTCCGCATCAAGTCTTTATGATCTTCCAACTGATGTTTGCCGCGATTACCGTTGCCCTTATCACGGGTGCGGTGGCCGAACGGATGAATTTTACAGCGTTACTTGTTTTTTCTGTCGTCTGGTCACTCTGTATTTATTCGCCCTTGGCCCATTGGGTATGGGGTGGCGGGTGGTTATCACAAATGGGAGTGCTAGACTGGGCTGGAGGAGCAGTCATTCATATCAGTTCAGGGTTTGGGGCCTTGGTGTGTGCGATGATGTTAGGTCCACGCAAAGGGTTCGGAAAAGAGCCGATGCCCCCTCATAATTTACCCATGACGGTATTGGGAACTGGACTACTGTGGTTTGGATGGTTTGGCTTTAATGGGGGTAGCGCATTGGGAGCCAATGGGGGCGCCGGCGTGGCCTTCGTTGCCACGCATATTGCCGCCGCCGCAGGTGGAATAAGTTGGATGGTGGCGGAATGGGTGCACAGAGGTAAACCAACCGTGTTAGGGATTGCCAGTGGAATTATTGCCGGCTTAGCGACGATTACTCCTGCCGCAGGGTTTGTGGGTCCTATGTCAGCCATGATTTTTGGCTTCGTTGCCGGGATGTTGTGCTATGCCGCCGTCGTGTGGAAAATGAAATTAGGGTATGACGACTCATTGGATGTGGTCGGCATTCATGGTGTTGGCGGTTTTATGGGTATCTTGGGGACGGGTCTCTTTGCGTCGATTGGTGCGACAGGCTTGTTTTTTGGCAATGCAGAATTGTTCGGTATACAAGTCTTCCTGGCTTTGGTAACCTTAGCGTTTTCCGTGGTGGGGACCTATATTATCCTGAAGGTGATCGATCTCACCATTGGGCTTCGAGTCTCCCCTCAAGATGAAGAAATGGGCTTGGATCTTAGCCAACATAGTGAGAGAGCTTATTCTTAAAGAAATTTGAGGCTGGCGAATCAAAGCGTAGTGAATAAAGGTTTAGTTTTTATACACGAATGACTTAAGAAGGAGGTAAGTGAATGACCCCGAAAGAAGTGTTGGATTTTGCCAAGAAGCATAAAGTTGAAATGGTCGATCTTAAATTTATCGACTTGGTTGGAACATGGCAGCATTTTTCAATTCCTACCTCAGAATTATCCTTGGATTTATTTAAAGAAGGCTCCGGGTTCGATGGATCATCCATTCGTGGATGGAAGGCCATTGAAAATAGCGATATGTTGCTCGTGCCAGATCCCAATACTTGTCGGATGGATCCATTTACGGAAATCCCCACCATGAGCATGATCGGGAATGTTCAAGATCCCATTACTCGCACCATCTATGAACGCGATCCTCGTGGTGTCGCGATGCGAGCTGAGCAATATCTGAAGAGTACCAAAATCGGTGATGTCTCCTACTGGGGTCCAGAGGCTGAATTTTTCATTTTTGATCATGTGAGCTTTGATCAAAATGGTCACTCTGGGTATTACTTTGTGGATTCGGAAGAAGGCATTTGGAATTCAGGAAAAGATGGGGAAAACCTCGGTTCCCGTCCTCGGCATAAGGAAGGGTACTTTCCCGTAGCCCCGGTCGATTCGCAACAAGATATTCGATCTGAAATGTGCCGCGAAATGGAAAAAGTGGGAATTCATGTTGAAAAGCATCATCATGAAGTCGCCACGGGGGGACAAGCCGAAATCGATCTTCGTTTCGATACGTTGGTGAAAATGGCTGATCAAATGATGATGTATAAATACATCGTTCGTAATGTGGCTCGACGTCATGGGAAAACCGCCACATTTATGCCGAAACCAGTATTTGGCGACAACGGCACGGGCATGCATACGCATCAAAGTATTTGGAAAGGTGGGAAGCCCAACTTTGCAGGCAAAGATTACGCTGGTGTCTCACAGCAGTGCCTCTATTACATTGGCGGGATATTAAAGCATGGGCCAGCCTTGGCGGCGTTGACTAATCCCACAACGAATTCGTATAAGCGACTCGTGCCAGGATTCGAAGCTCCCGTGATGCTTGCCTATTCTAGCCGTAATCGATCGGCAGGCATTCGGATTCCCATGTATTCACCCAGCCCGAAAGCGAAACGAATTGAAGTACGATTCCCCGATCCGTCGTGCAATATGTATCTGGCTTTCAGCGCCATGTTGATGGCGGGATTGGATGGCATCCAAAATAAAATCGATCCAGGCGAAGCGATGGACAAAAACCTGTATGATTTGGAACCTGAAGAATTAGGTAATATTCAAACATTGCCGTCGAGCTTAGAGGAAGCGTTAGACAACCTGGCCAATGACTATGAATTCCTTCTGAAAGGCGGAGTCTTTACAGAAGATTTAGTCGAGGCCTGGATTTCCTATAAACGAGATAACGAAGTAGATCCGATGCGACTCAGACCCCATCCGCATGAATTTTTCATGTATTACGATGTGTAGATACAACTAGGTTATCTGGGGTGGACTGAACATTCTCCCTCGAACACTATGAAAAGCCTGAGCCAATGGAAATTGGCTCAGGCTTTCTTTTTTGAAAAACGCTTCAGAAAACGTTCATGAATTTTTGCCATTCGTGCATGGGTGGTTTGCTCAAAGGCTTGAGCGCTTTTCTGCCAATCTGTGGACCCCATTCCTAATCTTCGAGCGAGAAACACCATTTCGTCTGATCCTGATGGCGGTAGAACCAAGTCCTTGGCATTGCCTCGCACGATGCGTAGCGCATCGATCAATTGGCGTAGAAAGAGATAATCATCGTGCAAGGCTTGCCTTTCTGATAGGGAGAGGACAGAGGCATGGCACAATTCTTCGATGGCTTCTAGAGTATTGGGTGTTCGAAGCGATGGGTATTCATGTCCATGAATGAGCTGAAGGTATTGCACCATGTATTCCACATCCAGCAACCCTCCCTGGCCGTATTTCACATGGGTCGTACCTGGCTGGATTAACTCAGTCAATTGTCGCTGTCGAAGATGCAGCGCAGTTGGCAAATCCCAAGTGTCCATTCCATAGACAAATCGATTGCGATGGACCTCAACGGCTTTGCTTAACGCACGATCCCCCGCAATAAAACGAAGCTTAATGAAAGCCTGTCTTTCAAACGGGGCTGCCTTTCCTGGAATGTGATAATACTGCTCAATTTCTTCCAAAGAATTTGTCAATGTGCCTTTGTCACCATTGGGACGGAGTCGGGTGTCGATATGAAAAATGCCTTCTTGTTTTGCTTCGATCCATTGAAGAAATTCTTGTGCCCATCGTTCATAGAAATCAGTGGTGATCTTGGATGTTTGATGTGATTTCGTTGGTTGTGGATTGGCATAGACAAAAAGAATCTCAATATCCGACGCATAACCCAATTCGCCTCCACCTAATTTTCCTAATCCAAAAATAGCCATCGAAGGTGTTGGCGTTTTTGAGGATTTTGGTCGTATCGCCATATATGATTGCTCGAGGGCTTGATCGACAATCACATCAGCTAAATTTGTGAGAGCGTGGGAAAAATCGGGAAGAGAGCTGGTTTCCAACAGATGACGCATGTCAATTCTGAAGAGTTCTTCATCCTTAAATTGGTTCAGTTGCTGCTTTTTCTGAGGAATCGTCTTGGCCTCTTTCAACCGTGTAGCAATGGTTTTACTGAGAAGGGCTTTGGAGCGAACGAGGGGACCCTTTTGATACTGACGCATCATGGGCAACAGATTGTCATGTTGTCGCCGAAGCAAATCTTCCCAGAGATAGTCGCTACTTCCAAATAATTGTGCGAGATGCTCCAATGTGGACGCTTGTCCTAGGGTGCTCAGGGCAGACGCTTTCTGAGGTTGCTCGAACAGTTGATCCAAAAATTGATCGAAATGATCAAGGGCTTTCCCAGGGTCAGGCGCCCAACTGAGATAGTACGTAAACTCTTTCAGGAGTGCGGCTGCTGTGCGTAACTCTTGCTGTTCAGTTTGGCTTTGGATTTTTCGCCCGTGACGCCCACGGACATAGAGCCGATTCAACACTTGATCGTCTTTGACTTCAATCTTAGCTTTGACTAAGTAAATGCCTCGCATAGCCAGCGCATTGGCAAAGGCATAGAGAAAGGCTGGCGTGTCAGTTGATCGAATATCTAACACCGTATCTGGAGAAGATGTGGGATTAGAAAACGTAATATGAACGGGGTGGAGCATCTCTCCGGTTGTTTTGGTCGTTGCGCCAAGATGTTCAATGAGCCGTCGATTCACCTCTCGTCGGGCCTGGCGCACGTGATTTTTTTGCAGCAATCGAAGCAGTGATGTGAGATGCTGTTGAAAGGCTTGTTGGGCTGATGAGTCGAATGAAAAGTTTTTCTGAGCTTGAACTCGAAACACATCCACCACAATTTTTCGCGACAAACCTCCTGTGAGACGCTTAAGCGGAACGCCTTTCCATGGATTCAGTTTTTTGCCAGTGATTATTTTCGGTTTGGAGCCAGAAACGATTTCACGAGAAGTGAATATCGCGGCCTCTCGAATATCGAGCCCAAATGAGGCCAACAGACCGCAGAATGTGGCAAATTCAGAGAAATAATCATACGCCACCAAATGTATCTCATACTGTCGAGAGGGGAGAGTGTGGATCGTGACAGAACAGGGAGATTCGAACGTCAGCTTGGCTGTCAGCTCGAGATGCCCAAGAATGGTTTCAAGAGGAAATTGTTCAAAATAGTCAGAATCCATCTGTGAGAAGAAGTCTTGAAGCAATTTTTCAGGGAGATGTGTCGAACCTGCTTGAATCTGTTCGAACAAGGCAGAAGAAGTCATATCTTGGAGTATACTGAAAAATTATGTCGTTGTAAGGTGGTGTACGGTCTCGTATAATTTCAAGACTGCATGAAATCTTCTTCAACACACACCCAAAAAAGAGGGACATTCAGGAAAACGGGGAACCGTTCTCATCTGCCCGATCCCACGCTCCTTCTGCTCGCATCGGATCTTGCCACAAAAGAAGTAACTCGTATCCTGCAAGCCTATGGGCTTCAAGATTGGCAACAAGCTGACCGTAATCTACAGGCGATGGCTGGGGAACCAGCGACGCGTAAAGCTTTAGCGATGATTCTTCCTGCCCTCCTTGGAAGCCTGATGCACACTGCCGACCCCGATCAGGGTCTCAATGAATGGGAGCGGTATGCCGACTCGGGTATTCACCGTCTTCAGCTCTATCAATATTTGGCAAAAGCTCCGCATATTATCGAGGTCCTCGGTACGGTCTTTGGTAACAGTCCGTCGATGGCCCAGACGCTGTTTCGAGACCCCTTGTTGGTTTATTGGATCGAAGATGATCGAGTGCTCGTGCGGCGGCAAACTCGGTCCACACTTTTGGGAATAGTAGAGAATACGCAGAAAGGTGTGAAAAGCTTTGAGGCCAAATGTGAAGCGTTGCGACGGTGTAAACGACGGGAAATGCTTCGCTTAGGGATTCGTGATCTTCTTGCCATTGCCCAGCCAG
Organism: Nitrospirales bacterium; assembly: GCA_029261255.1. Classification (GTDB taxonomy): domain Bacteria; phylum Nitrospirota; class Nitrospiria; order Nitrospirales; family UBA8639; genus Nitrospira_E. The sequence continues at coordinate 2,495 of JAJDBQ010000007.1, read as the reverse complement.
TTGAAACATACACGGTGCTGTCAGATTTGGCGGCAGTGGTCATTCAGGCAGCATATGAATTGGTCGATCAGAAACTTAAAAGCCAGCATGGAGATTGGAGTGCCACAGGCTCTGGCAAGGGGAAGAACAGAATCGGGTTATCTGTGTTGGCGATGGGAAAGCTGGGCGGCTGGGAGTTAAATTATAGCTCGGATGTGGATTTAATCTACGTGTACCAAGCACCAGAGAGCATGCCAAGCAGCGGAAAGGGGCAAAAGGCAATCGCAGGGTCTGAATATTTCCATGCGTTGGCAAGGGAACTTACCAATGTCCTGTCTGCTTCAACGGCTGAAGGGGCTTTGTTTCGTGTCGATATGCGGCTGCGTCCAGAAGGCGAAGTCGGGCCCTTGGCTTGTTCCGTAGAAGATGCCAATCACTATTACCAAACACGCGGTCGGACATGGGAACGTTTGGCGTTTTTAAAAGCCAAACCCATTGCAGGCGATCTTCAGATTGGACGATCGTTCATCCGAAAGTTAGGGAAGTTTGTCTATGGAACTAGAGAAATAGCGCCTCATGTGTTTCCGGCGATTCATGTGCTGCGACAACAAATGGTTTCTAAAATGACACGTCGAGGGGAACTCGAACGCAATGTGAAGCTCGGGATTGGCGGTATACGTGAAATTGAATTTATCGTCCAAGGTCTTCAGCTTCGATGGGGATACCGATATCCTAGTATCCGTGATCGTCAAACTTTGAAAAGCTTAGTGAGATTGGTGCGAGTTGGAAAATTGAAACTTGGAGTGATGAAGGAACTTAAGTCATCCTATATCTTTTTACGAAATCTCGAAAATAAAATTCAAATGGTGCATGAACTGCAGACGCATCTTCTTCCTTCGAAAGCAGAAGAGCTTGCCAAATGTGCAATAAGAATGGGATACCCGAGAGGGGAAACCATCGATCAAACTGCTGAAAGTTTGCTAGCTGACTATCGTCAGCACAGCGAGAATGTTCACCACTATTATCAGCAAATCTTGAGTAATGTAGAGACCGATCAATGAAGACCGCTACATAGTCAACGTCAGTTTTCCTGTAATCTAAACGAACCCTCTTCCACAGTGTTAATGGCAGTTTTTGTGTTGTCTATTTGTGCTAACTACGACTCTCTCTACTCCCTCTGTAAGCATGATCCAGCGTATGATTGGACATCGTACTTGGCTGCGTTCCGATGTTCGATGGGGAAAATTCTTTGAGGGGTTGAATCGGAACAAAAGATGACTATCTTTTTGGTAGAGGATAGGGACGAATATTGAGTCTATTGATGGGGGAGAAAGCCTGATGAATCCCAATGACATGACACTAAAGTTACAGGAAGCGTTGCAAGTGGGGTCGGGGATGGCGATGCGTCGAAACCATCAAGGTATTGACGTTGAGCACCTGCTCCTCGCGCTAATAGAGCAGGCGGATGGTTCGACTATTCCGATTCTTGAGCAAGCAGGTGTGTCGCCTAAGTCTGTGAGTCAAGCCGCCGAGCAGGTCCTCCAAAAAATTGCGCAAGTGCAGGTGAGCGGTTCAGCGCCGGGACAAGTGCATATCACGCCTCGCTTAGGAAAAGTGATGAATCACGCTGAAAGCGAGATGAAAGAGCTTCGAGACGAGTATCTGAGCGTTGAACATGTCTTATTAGCGATGGTCGAGGAGGGTGGCATCTTTCAATCTTTGGGATTAAAACGGGATAAATTGCTAGCTGGCCTCCAGGAGGTTCGTGGTAATCAGCGAGTGACGAGCCAAGACCCTGAGGGAACATATCAATCATTAGAAAAATATGGCCGAGATCTGACGCGGGCGGCCAGTCAGGGAAAATTGGATCCAGTTATCGGTCGAGACGAAGAAATTCGTCGGGTCGTGCAAATCTTATCGCGGCGGACCAAGAATAATCCCGTGCTTATTGGCGAACCAGGTGTGGGGAAAACGGCCATTGTCGAAGGATTGGCTCAACGTATTATCAAAGGTGATGTGCCTGAAGGCCTGAAGCAAAAGCGGCTCGTTGTCCTAGATATGGGTGCGTTGATCGCCGGAGCGAAATTTCGTGGAGAATTTGAAGAACGCTTAAAGGCTGTATTGAAAGAAGTACAATCGTCGCAAGGCCAGATTTTGTTGTTTATTGATGAATTGCACACCGTAGTCGGGGCTGGTGCTGCGGAAGGCGCGATGGACGCGGCCAATTTATTGAAGCCTATGTTGGCTAGAGGAGACTTGCATTTAATCGGTGCGTCGACGTTAGATGAATATCGCAAGCATATCGAAAAAGATGCGGCTCTTGAGCGGCGGTTTCAACCGGTTGTCGTTGATCAGCCTTCGGTTGAAGATACGATTTCGATTTTACGTGGTCTGAGGGAGCGATATGAGGTGCATCATGGGGTGCGTATTAAAGATTCGGCGCTCGTGGCGGCTGCGCGTTTATCACATCGCTATATTGGAGATCGGTTTTTGCCGGACAAAGCCATTGATTTGAT
>JAJDBQ010000060.1 GCA_029261255.1 Nitrospirales bacterium | reverse complement strand
GCCAATACAGGGAACCGGCCTGCCAATGTTCCCAGATGGGTGGTGAATGCGTGGACGAATTATCAGGATGTGTTCGGGCTCCCCTTTGATGTAGGGGCAAGGTTTCGATATGTCAGTGACCGATTTAATGATAATGCCAATTCGGTCACGCTTAAGAGCTATGAGGTCGTTGATCTTCATATAGGCTACCGCAAAGGGCCCGTGTCTGTGTTGGCACGAGTGAGCAATATCTTTGATAAGGTTTATGCCTATTGGGGAGATACGTTTTATCCTGATCAGGTATTGTTGGGATCGCCACGGACCTATGAATTGAATCTTCAAATCGATTTCTGAGCAGGATGGCTTCATTGTTGACGCGATTTCTCACTCTGCTGCATCGATGCTTGGGAGTGATGCTCTGCCTGTTCTTTGCCATGTGGTTTCTGAGTGGTGCGGTGCTGATCTATCACCCGTTTCCATCGTTATCTGAATCAGAGCGTCTTGCGCATAGTGTGAACATTGATCTTGCACGAATTGTCATCTCACCTTTGAGCGCCATTGAATCCTCAGGAATACAGCTGCCAGCACGCTTGCGGGTCATTGATGTTGATGGGCAACCTGCATACGTTGTTCATTCGCGTAAGAATACGTTGAAGGTCATCGGAGGAGAGATCGGTACAGAACTGACTTCTGTGACCAAAGACGGGGCGAAGCGTATTGCAGAGCAATTTCTTGAGCAATCGCCTGCAGAAATTATTGGGCCTTTGGATTACGATCAATGGATTGTCCATCAACGGTTTGATGCGTATCGACCCTTCTATCGGATACATTTTGATGATTTACAGCACACGGTTCTTTATGTATCAACGAGGACCGGCGAAGTGTTGCAACAGACACGACGCTCTGAACGTGTGTGGAACTATATTGGGGCAGTGGTTCATTGGATCTATCCCACGATCTTGCGGCAGCATTGGGCGTTGTGGGATCAATTGGTTTGGCTTCTTTCATTTCTTGGTGTGATCACTGTAGGCGCAGGGATATTTCTTGGTGTCGTTCGTTTTCGTCAGGCCCGGCGGAACATACGATCGCGTGCCTCCAGTCCATTTTCAGGTTGGTTGCGATGGCACCATCTTTTGGGCCTCACCTCTGGAGTCGTCGTGTTCACTTGGGTCTTGAGCGGTTGGTTATCGATGGATCATGACCGGTTGTTTTCCAATCCTCATCCTACCGCACAACAAATTCAGAATTTTCAAGGTGTTTCACTTAGCCAAGTGGCTGAAGACACAACAGTTTTAGACTTGCGAACAATCGGGGTCGCAACAGAATTGGAATTCCTGGCAGTGAGTGGTCGACCGTTGGTGCTTGTAAAAAAAACGGATGCCCAATTATATGCTTTAACTTCAGATGAAGGTTCGATTGGATTTACTCCGTTCACATTGACAAAAGATGTCATCATTCAGGGTGTACAACTGGCTTGGCCAGGCTTAGGTGTACAGCAGGTTAAAGAAGTGACAGTCGATGATTCATATGGGCATTTGAGGGAAGGGTCTTTTCCAAAAACCACCGTTAGAGTCTGGTTGGATGATACTGAGCAAACATGGGTCCATGTCGATATGCAGACAGGCCTTATTGTGTCGGTCATGGACCAAAGTCGTCGTATCTATCGCTGGTTGTTTAATGGGCTACACAGTCTAGATATTCCTGGATTGGTTGAGAGACGACCTCTTTGGGATGTGTTAATCCTCTCTCTCCTTACATTAGGCTTTCTTTTCAGTCTGACAGGAGTCGTCGTCGGCTGGAAAAAGGTGCTTGAAGTTTGGAGGTTTGCATAGGGCCCGCACTGCTTTTTAAGTAGGGGAATTGCTGCGCACGATTTCAAATGGTCATAGGAAAAATCCTTGTAGCAATTTTTGCGCAAGCTGAAGAATGAGAGGTCGAGAATTCCTTGACAAGATGTGAGATACCCTTCTAGAGTCGTTCGGAACATACATAAGGAATGAATGGTGGGAAGTAGGTGTAAGTCCTACACGGTCCCGCCGCTGTAACTGAAGACGAACCTCGCATTTGCCACTGTTTCTTTTCGTTAGGGGTTAGGCGTAAAGCGTAGGGAGCAATAAAACTGTTTCCCCTTACGCCTCACGAAATTCGCCTGACGTAAGAGATGGGAAGGCGCGGGTAGTAGACCAGCTCATATATATGGGCTGATATTCAGAAGTCAGAATACCCCATTCATTCTTAAGCCAATCTCCCTCGTGGCAGGGGAAATGGTGAGGATGAAGAAATGGGTGCAATCCTCAAGGTAACAACAGCCTTGGGGATTTTTTTTGCGAAAAATTCTTGAATATTACATTGGATAAGGAACAAGACATGTCGGATTTAGAACATCAAGCGAAGATGGAACGATTGAAGGCTTCGGTGGATCGACGAATCAAGGCTGCGCAAGAGGAGAAAGGTCTGTTGGTTGTGCATACGGGTGCTGGCAAAGGAAAAACCACAGCAGCTTTGGGCATGGCTCTCCGATGCCTTGGGCATGGGATGAACGTGGCAGTTGTGCAGTTTATTAAAGGAGCGATTGATACGGCAGAAGAACGAATCCTCAAGGGTTTTGGCGATCAAGTCGTGTTTCTTCGGATGGGTGAAGGCTATACCTGGGAAACACAAAATCGTGAGCGGGATAAGGCGGTGGCTCAAGAAGCCTGGGCAGAAGTAGAAAAATTTCTTCAGGATCCATCATTTGGCATGATTGTATTGGATGAATTGAATATTGCTATTCATCATGAGTATGTCTCTCTCGAACAGGTCTTGACTGCTGTGGGACAGCGGCCTCCTATGTTGCATGTGGTGATTACTGGGCGAGGCGCAAAGCCTGAGTTGATTGACGCGGCTGACTTGGTTTCGGAAATGAAGATGATCAAGCACCCCTTTCGAAATGGGATTAAAGCTCAAAAGGGAATTGAGTTTTGATGGCAGACCGTGCGACGGCTGGAGGAGCATTTTCTGGTACCGAGCGAGATGCTGTGTATCGAGCCATTTTTGAACGACGAGACGTCCGCAAAGATTTTCTTCCCGATGCGATTCCAGAGGCGACGCTTCGTCGAATATTGATGGCGGCGCATCATGCAGGGTCCGTGGGCTATATGCAGCCGTGGGATTTTTTGGTTGTTCAGCAAGCTGAAACCAAGCAGACGATCAAAGGTTTATTTATTCAAGCCAACGAGGCTGCATCTGCCAAATATGAAGGTGAGAGGGCTGATCTTTATCGAGGGCTGAAGCTTGAAGGCATTCAAGAAGCTCCTATCAATATCTGTGTGACGTGCACCCGTGAACGAGGTGGTCCAGCAGTGCTAGGCCGTGCCACTGTTCCTGAGACTGATCTCTATAGTACGTGTTGTGCTATTCAAAACCTCTGGCTTGCAGCACGAGCGGAAGGTATAGGCGTGGGGTGGGTTTCTATTCTCGATTATGAGGCGTTAAAAGATGTCTTGGGAATTCCCCAGCCTGTTTGGATCATTGCCTATTTGTGCATGGGCTATGTCAAAGGATTTGCCGACCAACCTGATCTTCAAAAAGCTGGTTGGCGCAAGCGATTACCGCTTGAGCAACTTGTACATTATGAACAATGGGGGAATCGTGGTGAAGCCGAAACCGTTTACGATGATGCCGTGATGTCTCTGCCTGTCAACAATGAGCAATCTTAAGGAGAGAAGACTATGCGTATATCGAAAGTGTATACACGGACAGGTGATGCCGGAAAAACTCGATTAGCTGGCGGGCAAGAGGTCTGGAAAGATTCGGTACGCGTTGAAGCGTATGGAACCGTGGACGAATTGAATTCCATGTTGGGATTAGCTCGTGCGTCCAATGAACGATCTGAATCAAATGCAGATGCGTCTCATTTTATGGAGAAAACATTGAAATGGACGCAAAACAAATTATTTGATTTAGGTGGCATTCTCGCCACGGCTCCTGGCGAATCGTTTCCGAATATGCCCACGGTGACGGCTGCGGATGTGGCCCATTTGGAGCATCTGATTGATGAATGCCAAAAAGACCTTGCACCATTGAAGGAATTTATTTTGCCGGGTGGAGGACAGCTGCCGGCTTTACTCCATGTGGCTCGTACGATCTGTCGGCGTGCGGAGCGGCTCTGTGTCACGCTTTCAAAGGAAGAATCGATTGAGAAGGAAATGGTTAGCTTTCTGAATAGATTGAGCGATGCCTTATTTGTCTTTGCCCGTTGGGTGGCGAAACAACATGGAGAACCGGAAGTGTTGTGGGAACGAGAACCCGAACAACCTTCTAAATCGTAAGGATTTTTCTATGCCATCTGTGCCTCAAGCGGGTGTTCGACCCCTCAGCCAGCAGAAAAAAAACATCGCAGAGTCACGACTGATCTTTGTGCTTGGTGGCGCACGTTCGGGGAAAAGTTCTTTTGCGTTGCAACAGGGGAAGGTCAAATTACCTCGGGCGTTTCTGGCCACGGCTGAGCCGTTCGATTCAGAAATGGCCAATCGTATTCAGAAGCACAAGCGGTCACGAGGGCAGGGGTGGACGACCTTCGAAATTCCGACTCAGTTAGCCGAATGGTTTACATCGCATGGAGCCAACTATTCCAGTGTGGTTGTGGATTGTTTAACTCTGTGGCTGAATAATCTTCTTCAAGATAAGGTGCAACCACGGCAGGTTCCATCTCGTGTTCGAAAACTGTTGAAGGGCATTAGAAGTTGCCCTAGTCAGGTCGTGATCGTGAGCAATGAACTTGGCTTGGGTCTTGTACCAGGAGATGCCGTGAGTCGGGAATTCCGAGATGTTGCTGGGCGGATCAATCAGCTTATTGCGGCGGAGGCCGACGAAGTCTATTTCTTGGTCAGTGGTATTCCACTCCGTGTGAAGTAAGGGGATGTTGAAAAAAGCCACCAGCCTTCGCCAAGGCTACGGCTGACAGGCTAGCGGTTCCATGCCTGCCGAAGCGGCTTCGCATAGGCAGGTCGCCTTTTTGTCGTGCTCACGTACTTGGAGTATGCTCCGCGCGTCAAAATCGCTGCTGCCTAGCTGGACGACTTTTTTGAACATCCCGTTTATTATTGGAATTGAATGTTTCTCGGGTCAATATAGGATTTTTGTAATAAATATTAAACAGGCTTACTAGGATTATGTTAAAAATTTCTCCATTAATTCAGGAAACGATTGCAGCCGTTCAGCCAGTTAGCCGAGATTTTCATGCTCGTGCTCAACTGGCGTTGGATCATCTCACCAAGCCCGTTGGGAGTTTAGGCCGGCTTGAGGAATTAGCTGCGCAGTATGTGGCCATATCGCAGGAGCTTCCACCTGTGATGCTTGAGCCCGTTGTTTTGACGTTAGCGGCTGATCATGGCGTGGCTCGTGAAGGTGTCAGTGCGTATCCCTCCTCAGTCACAGCACAAATGGTGTTGAATTTTTTAAATGGCGGAGCGGCTATTAATGTGTTAGCCAGCCAGGTTGGTGCGAAAGTCCGAGTCGTCGATATGGGTGTTGAATGTGAGATGGAAAATCATTCGGGCTTACTTGTTCGCAGAATTGGCAATGGCACGAACAATTTTGTCGAAGGCCCGGCGATGTCATTTGAGCAGGCCCTGAAGAGTATAGAAGTTGGTATTAAACTGGCTCAAGATGCCTATGCCGATGGTTTTCGTGCCATAGGTATTGGAGAAATGGGTATTGGGAACACGACTTCTAGTAGTGCGATTGCCGCGGTCATGATGAGGCAATCAGTTGCTGGGGTGACAGGAAAAGGCACTGGAGTTGATGGCGAGCGGCTTGCGAAAAAGATTCAGGTGATCGAGAAAGGCATTCAATTGAATCAGCCCGACGCCAATGATCCTGTGGATGTTCTCGCCAAAGTTGGTGGGTTTGAAATTGGTGGATTGGTTGGACTGATAGTGGGAGGCGCCGCCTGCCGTCTTCCTGTCGTCTTGGATGGATTTATTTCCGGAGCGGCTATGCTCTTAGCGAAGACATTGGTTCCTGCTTGCCAAGGCTATGTGATTCCTTCTCACTGTTCAGCGGAAAGTGGCCATCGCAAGGTCTTGGAATATTTGCACTTGCATCCGTTGCTTGATTTGGATCTCCGTCTTGGCGAAGGGACGGGAGCCTGCCTGGCTATTGGGCTCTTGCAAGCAAGCCTTGCCTGTTTGCGGGACATGGCCACATTTGACAGTGCCGGTGTCGACGGGGCGAAAGATCCTGCATCGGAACCGGGGCCAGTATGAAGCAGGCCTGGGCTGGCTTTGCATTAGCCTGGCAGTTTCTGACCATCATTCCTCTCCCATCTCGATGGCTTCCAGAAACGATTCCATTGACTTTTTCCATGGCTCTTCGGTGGTTTCCCGTTGTGGGCTTTCTGCTTGGCATAGGGTTAGTGGCGATCGATCGTGCGTTGGAAGATCTCTTCACACCCATGGTGTTGAATCTCATTATGCTTGTTCTCTATGTGGTGGCAACCGGAGGGTTACACCAAGATGGGTTGGCCGATACTGTGGATGCGTTGGCCGGAGGAACGACTCCGGAACACCGGTTGGAAATTTTTCGCGACTCGCATATCGGTGCGCTCGGAGTCACGGGTTTAATCCTTAGCTTAGCTCTCAGATATGCAGGTTTGATGGCGTTGCCTGGAGGAATCCGTGAACTGGTGTTGTTGTGTATGCCAGCCGTCGGACGATGGTCGATGATTCTGGGGGTATGGAAAGCCGTCTATCCTCGTAAAAAAGGTTTAGGCGCTTCGTTCATTCAGAACTGCTCATCAGTTGATGTGGTGCTTGCGACAATTCTATTCAGCCTCGGAATTGGTGTAGTTTTCGGACCGATAATAGCAGTGGCCGTACTTTGCGTTGGATCTCTACTTGTACGATTGTACGTGTGGTGGATTTCCAGAAAGATCGGTGGCATTACCGGGGATATTCTTGGGTCGATCAATGAAGGCATTGAAATCGTTTTTATCCTCTGTGCACCGATGTTTCTGTTCCTTGTTTGAATTCTTGAAGGAAATAAAAATGAGTCGAACGTATCCAAAGACATGCGAACGATGTGGCGAAGGGTTTGATTGTGGATTGTCTCGATGCTGGTGTGGAGCTTTCCCTGTAAATGATGTTGACTATGAGACCATCGTCAAACAATACCATGATTGTCTATGCCCCGCTTGTTTGTCAGCCATCACCAAACGTTCCCCATCTTCACCTTCTGGTGATGTCTCAGCCTCGTCTTGATGGAATCCTTTCTGGGGTTGAAAATTTTAGCAGTCGGTCTACTAGATGTGGCGCTGGGTGATCCTCGCTGGTTTCCACATCCCGTTCGTGCCATGGGGTTTATCATTCATCGGTGTGAACAGTTGATCTTTGCGTTGTGTCACAGTCCTCTGTCAAAGAAAGCGGCAGGGGGAGTGCTAGCACTGGGTTTGCCTTATGTATGTTTTGTCATCGTTCGAGAATGTATTGGGTATATGAGTTCTCTGAATGAAGCACTCGGTATTCTCGCATGGATTGTGTTGGGATATACCACATTGGCCGCTCGGGATTTATGTAATCATGCCATGTGTGTGTATCAGGCGATGACTGACGGTGGTTTGTCGGAAGCTCGAGTGGCAGTGAGTCAGTTAGTTGGGCGTGATACGACGCATCTTTCTGAATCTGAGATTGTTCGAGCGACAATTGAATCCGTCTCTGAAAATTCATCTGATGGGATTGTCGCCCCACTGTTCTATCTTGCGCTAGGTGGACCCCCTTTAGCCATGGCGTATAAGGCTGTGAATACCTTGGATTCGATGATTGGGTATCGCAACGTGAAGTATGAAGATTTAGGATGGGCATCCGCTAGACTGGATGATCTGGTCAATTGGATTCCCGCTCGCCTGACTGCCGTGACTATTGCTGTAGCGGCGAGTTGGCGATTGGGAAGCGGTCGGGCATCATGGAGAATGTGTTGGCGAGATGCGCGGAAGCATCCTAGTCCAAATAGCGGGTGGCCAGAGGCAGCAATGGCTGGAGCTCTTGGTGTTCAGCTAGGCGGGGTGAGTGAATATGGGGGACGTTCCGAGGAAAGGCCGAGGCTTGGGGATCCTGGCAGTCCTTTGCATGCGTCACAGATTCCGATTGCTCTGCAGGTCATCAGTATCGCCTCCCTCTGTCTCATGGTCCTGTTGTTGGTGGTGACATGGTGATTCAACGGGCCATTCATGGTGGACAAGTCTATCAGTTAGCTAAACGGCTTGGTCGCCCTGTTGAGACATTGGTCGATTATAGTGCCAGCATGAATCCACTGGGGACTTCTGCGTCGGTGTTGAAAGCCATGCATCACGCAGTTGACGAGTGTCAGCATTATCCTGATCCGGATTCGGAAGAGCTTCGTGCTCGTTTGAGTCAAGAACATGGGATAGCTGAAGAAGCCATTCTGGTAGGCAATGGCTCTGTGGAAATCATTCGCGCGCTTCCCAAAGCGCTAGGCTTACGTCATGGATTGATTGTCGGGCCGACCTTTTCGGAGTTTGAGCGATCTCTTCGATTAGCTGGCGTTGCGACTTCATCAGTCGATGCGGTTTCGGCTCAGCGTTATGCTCCTCCACTTGAGTCACTCCTTGATGTTCTCAAAAAATGGAAACGGCCGTTACGCCTCAAAGGAGCCGTTTCTAACTATGCTGTCTTTGTCTGCAATCCGAATAGTCCGACTGGCAGACATATTTCCCGCCGAGATTTTCGACACATCATCAGTGCGGTGAATCGGATTGGCTGTTGGTTGATCGTTGATGAAGCGTTTATCGATTGGTGTCCTTCGCATTCATTGATGCCTGACCTTTCAAGATGCCCGCGATTAGTCATTCTTCGCAGCTTCACCAAATTCTTTTCGATTCCCGGTATTCGCCTTGGGTATGTCGTTGGCGCGTCTTCAGTGATTCAATCGATTCAAGCGCAACTTCCTCCCTGGTCAGTGAATCATGTGGCACAAGCTGCAGGCCTGGCTGCTCTGAATGATTGGCGCTTTCGCCAACGCAGCCTCACGTTTATGCAACAAGAGCGCACTCGCCTTTTGAGACAATTGCGGGCTCTTCCTAGGTTGAGAGTCATGACTTCTCAAGCGAATTTCGTCATGGTAGAGGTATCCAGTCAGGTCGTGGCGGACACCGTTGTGAGCCGACTGCAGACTCAAGGGGTGTTGGTCAGAGACTGCCAGACGTTTCCTGGAATGATGCAGCCAGCTCTCCGATTTGCCGTTCGGCTCAGACGTGATAATCATGGTCTGGTTCAGGCGTTAAAACACATTCTTGACGATATGAAAATGTAATCCTGGCTTGGCGAGGAGGGCTTCCAATGGATTTCAAACTGCATTCTGCCTTGTTTTTAGGCATTGAATCCGCACAGCATATTTATTATGTTATAACCAAGCTATGCCCTTGATCGGTCGATTCTATTATCAGCAAGACAAGATTGGATCCATGTTGTGAGAGATCAGATGAAAAAAGTTATTGGTGTGGGGTTGGTGGTGCTCGTCAGTGTGGGCGTGTGGATTCTCTACGGTTCTATCCAACCCACCGTGTCGTCTTTGCAGGATACCGACCCTCTGGCCGAGGAAGCCTTGGAGTTAGTCAAAAAGCATCTGTCGCGTGAGGGGTACACCCTCGAACAAGAACTGCAACTTTTTGTCGATGACCTAAGAGAGCGGCGTATCCCTCATAAAGAAGAAGAATGGCAGGTGGCCGCCCAAAAGGATAAATATGTGGTGCGGAAGATTGTTCGTGAAAAGGGATCGGTTGAGTGGATTGAGCGGGAGTTTGCCTGGCGAGTTGATGTGAAGGAAAAGTCGATTCGGGTCATTTCATTAGCGGCACAACACTTCATGCCGTTTGAAAATTTACCACCACTTCCGCATCAAGAAGAAATTTCCTAAGGGGCATGTTGAAAAAAGCCTCCAACTACGCTCTCGCCATTTTTCCGTGCTCACGTATTGGAAGTACGCTCCGCGCGTCAAAAAGGCTGAGGGCTTGCTAGACGAACTTTTTTGAGCATGCCCGCCAGCTATTCATGCTGGTGAACGCCAGACAATAGATGGGTCATTGGAAGGAAATATTGAACAGTCCCTTAAGAAGATTGAGAGGGTCGTGCAATTTGGATAGCACCCTCTATGACGCGAACCTCATAGCAAGGCACATTCAAGCTTGGGGTGGGGTTTTTTTGACAGACGCCGGTTGGGATATGAAATTTCCAATCATGCCAAGGACACGAGACATGTTCTCCTTCGATCGTGCCTTCTCCTAACGGCCCACCAGCATGAGGGCACATATTATCCAACGCATAGATGCGACCCTCAAGATTAAAGAGTGCAATGCCGCAATCGTCGGTTTCAATGCTCGTGCATCTACCGGGAGGGAGATCGTCAATGTGTGCGACAGTAATGAAATCTGATGGCATGGAGGTCATGACCGAACAAAACACGTAATATATCAATTTTTTGGTGAGGCAACAACTAGAAAAATTGCTCTCTTGATTCTCTGTATTTCGAATGATATAGGAAGACTCTTTCTCCCATTTTCTGAAATGCTGGTGAGCAGCGTACTATGGAAATGACCTTATTGCTGAATGCCTCGTATGAGCCGCTGAGGGTCGTACATTGGCAAAAAGCGATTAGTCTGTTGTGGCAAGGGAAGGTCGAAGTTCTCGAGT
>JAJDBQ010000059.1 GCA_029261255.1 Nitrospirales bacterium | reverse complement strand
AGTGCCCATGGAGCGTATCAGCATCAATATCATGTGGTGTGGATCCCTAAGTATCGACGACGAATTTTGCGGGGGGCAATCAAGCTCTTTGTGCAGGAGCAATTACCGCAAATCCAACAGTATCATCCCGATGTGGAGGTCCAGCAATGGAGTGTGCAGATTGACCATATCCACCTGGTGCTGGTGATCCCCCCGAAATATGCAGTCTCGAGTATTGTGGGGAAGATGAAAGCAAACTTGAGTCGGCAATTGCGGCTCCGGTATCCGGAACTGAAGCGGACATACTGGGGGGCGGTGTTGTGGTCTCCGGGGTTTTTCTCTTCGACTGTGGGGTTGAATGAGGCCGTCATCCGGCGGTACGTGGAGCATCAAGAACGAGTGGACAAAGGGCAGATTCAACTTGAATTTGAATTTTAAGTGCCACGTGGCGTAAGCCCGTGGGTATCTACTTAAAGAATTTCTTCACCCCGATGACAGGGAATCAACGATTCAGCTTGTACAAGATCACTTTGAAAAAAATGTGCCATTTGATATTGAGTGTCGATTACAGACGAAAGCAGGTGAATATCGCTGGTTTCATGCAATGGCCACGAACGTGAGAGATGAAGATGGTCAACCAGTGAGGATGGCAGGGTCCATTCGAGATATCACTGTTCGTAAGGAAACGGAAGATGCCTTGTTTGGGTTGAATCGCCGCAATTCCCTCATTCTCTTATCTGCAGGTGAGGGCATTTACGGCTTGGATCTTCAGGGAAGAAACACGTTTACCAATCCCGCTGCTGCCTCGATGTTAGGGTATGAGCCAGACGATCTCGTTGGTGGTTTGATGCATGAGATCATCCATAATCGTCAACACGATGATACATCCGATTTTCGGAAAGACTGTCCGTTGTTTGTCGCGTTTCAAAATGGAGAAATCTATCACAACGAAGAGGAGAGGCTCTGGCGAAAAGACGGCACGAATTTTCTGGCAGACTATACGAGTAGTCCGATTCGTGATGAACAGAACGAATTCTTTGGAGCCGTGGTGCTCATTAAAGATATGACTTTGCGTCATACTGCGGAGGCTGAACGACAACATTTCATTGCTGAGCTCGAACATAAAAATACAGAACTGGAGCAGTTCACGTATACCGTCTCACATGATCTGAAAAGCCCCTTGGTGACGATCCGAGGATTTCTCGGGTATGTAAGAAAAGCCATCAGGACGGGCAAGAGAGATCAAGCGGAAGCTGACCTCCAACGCATTGATTCAGCGGCAACCAAGATGCAGGGACTCTTAAGTAATTTGCTTGAACTCTCTCGTGTGGGATATACGCGTGAGGTCATTGATGATGTGAATTTGCACGAGGTCGCACATGAAGCCCTCGAACTCATATCTTCACATCGTTCTCGGGTCTCCAACGTCGACGTCCACATCTCCTCGTTCCTTCCGATTGTGCGAGGGGATCGGGTTCGCCTTTTGGAGCTTTTTCAAAATTTACTTGAGAATGCTTTCAAGTTCTTGGGTTCTCAAGCTGTCCCAACTATTGAAATTGATATACGGCAGGATGGGAATGATCGGGTCATATTTGTTCGGGATAATGGCATGGGGATTGATCCGGCTTATCAGGAGAAAGTGTTCGATGTGTTCGAGCGACTCGATCATGGGGTTCAGGGCACAGGGGTTGGTTTAGCGCTTGCGAAAAGAATTGTGTTGTTGCATCATGGGCGAATCTGGATAGAATCGGTTGGTCAGGGAACGGGGACGACGGTGTGCTGGACTCTGAACTGAGGAACCTGGGAGGTGTAAACATGCAGGAAAAGTTTTCACAAGAAAAAGCCTTTCGTGTGTTGGTTATTGAAGATGATCCAGACCATGCCGAACTCATACGACGAAGCTTGAGTGAACATCCGACCCCCCATGAAATCATCAATCTCGAAGATGGCGAAGTCGCGATGAACTTCTTGGCGGCAATTAGTCTTGAAGGAGCAACTTCCAGCTCTCAGCGACCCCATATCATCTTACTTGATCTTCGCCTTCCGAAGATCAGTGGACACACGATTTTGAAGAAAGTAAAAACCACTCCCATATTACAATCTATTCCCGTCATCATCTTGACCACATCGAATGCTCCGCAGGATGTGTCAGAGGCGTATATGAATCATGCCAATAGTTACCTGATTAAACCGCAAGACTTTCAAGATTTTGTCGGGTTAGTCGAAGTCATTGGCACATCCTGGCTTGATTGGAACACCAAAGAGTTGCACCCCACTCCCTAATAATCCAAGCCCCGTCCTAGTTCTTTGGTCTCTTACGCGAAAGCCATCTAGCTTACCGTTGGTCACTGGTCCCCACGATCATATTGAATTATTTGACCAAACCTTCGAGACGACGTCCAAGTCCTTCCACATCGCACAGTTAAGCGCCTGCCTCAGTCGGAGGGACCACCAAAAGGGTGCTTCATCACCTCCTTTGGTCAATCTTACCCATGGCCATCATGAATCCTATGATCTTTTGAGCCACGCTTGGTGTAACAGCTTGATGAGAAGAAAGACCAATCAATAATTCAAATAAAAGAATGACGAGAGTTGGTGCCTCGGCAAATGAGGAAGACCTTTAATAAGGAGATCTGATGATGCGAAAGAAAGCTTCCAGAACGATAGGAGGGTTGGTGTTTTTCGGAATGGTGAGCGCTCTATTCAATTTGGCTCCGGTAAGTTTCGCCAAAACTGTGCAGGCGCCAGAAATAGTGAGCCCTACCTGGATTAATTCCGAACCGCTTAAAATAGCTGAACTTCGAGGAAAAGTCGTCATGGTGGAATTTTGGACTTTTGGTTGTTGGAATTGTCGGAACATTGAGCCCTATGTGAAAGAATGGCATAAGAAATATGAGAAGGACGGGCTAGTCGTGATTGCGGTTCATTCGCCTGAATTTAGTCATGAAAAGGAAGTTGCTCGAGTGAAAGACTACGTGAAGGATAACAACATTTCTTACGCTGTCCCTATCGATAATGATTTCCGTAACTGGCGGAAATATCGGAATCGTTACTGGCCCACATTATATGTGATTGATAAAAAAGGTACGATCCAATACACCAGAATTGGTGAAGGGGCTTACGAACAAACCGAGCAAACTCTTCAGCGTCTTCTGGCGGAACCAGCGGGCTGAGTATTTTTAGAGCGAATTTTCTAGAAGTCGCCTAACTGCGTAGATCGCGCAATTGGCGAAGGTCTACGTGAAGTCAGATAAGGGGAAGGCCTTGTTCCAATATGTTCATTTGTAATTGACCGGTACAGGATTTTGAGTACTGTTGTAAGCTATTTTTTGTGAGTGTGAGTCAATGCATTTTTAAGGGCTTCTCCTAGTTGATGGGGTAAGAGCGGCTTTAAGAGGAAGGCGTGTACGCCGATTGATTTGGCCGTTTCAGCCGTGATCGTGTGACTGAAGCCGGTTAGTAAGATAATGGGTATGTTTGGCCGAATTTTTAATGCTTTGCGGGCAAGAGCTTCACCGGTGATTTGGGGCATGGTTTGGTCCGTAATGATGGCATCATATCGATAAGGGCTCGCTTGAAATTCGGCGAAGGCTTCCAGGCTATTTGTATATGAGATGACCTCATATCCGTATGACTCGAGGACTTTCTGGCCAAGAAGCACAAGCGGTTCTTCGTCATCAATGAATAGGATTCGGCCGGTGCCTTGCAACGAAACGTCCAATGGTTGGTTGGCAGGAGGTGCATGTGCTGGCGGGTCGATTTGTTGAAGATAGATGGTGAAGGTTGCCCCCTGGCCAATTTGGCTGCTGACTGTAATGGCACCTTGGTGTTGTGTGATGATGCCATGAGCGACGGAGAGTCCCAGCCCAGTTCCTTCCCCGATATCTTTCGTGGTGAAAAAAGGATCGAATATGCGATCAAGAATCTCTAGAGGGATGCCTGGTCCGGTATCTGAGATGGTGATCGCCAAATGATTTCCCCTTTGAAGCGGTGGATGTTGATCGGCAAATGATTGCTCAAGATACGTTTCCTGAAGACCAATTTTTAAGATCCCTCCTGTTTCACGCATTCCATTTTCGGCATTGGCACATAAGTTGACGAGGACTTGGTGGATTTGGCTGGAATCCACATAGGCCGTATCGTTCGTGACGGAGAGCTGCGTTTGCACTTCAATGGTGGTAGGCAACGTAGGACGAAGTAACTGCAGGATTTCCGTGATGATTCTTCTCAGCCCCGCTGGTTGCCGTTTGTCGATCGATTGCCGACCAAACGCCAAGATTTGTTGGATTAAGTGTTTGGCGCGATCTCCGGCTTGTTCAATTTGGGATAGATCATCTTGTAGAGCTTTATTGGCTTGGGCTTTGATCCTGGCAAGTTGGGTATAGCCTAAAATCGCTGCCAGAATATTGTTGAAATCATGTGCTATCCCACCGGCTAGCGTCCCCAGTGCTTCCATTTTTTTTGCCTGACGCAAGCGTTGCTCACTCTCCTGGAGTGCATGCATCACTCGTTTCCGATCGAGGATTATTTCCCATTCCCGAAGAGCATGCTCGACAAGCTTTGGCAAAGTCGCGAAGCTTTCATTGGATTTGACCACGTAGTCCAATGCGCCTCTTTTGATTGATTCAACCGCAATGGCCTCGTCTCCTTGACCGCTTAAGATAATAATCGGAAAGAGGGCATCGTCTTTGTTGTGGGGAAGGAGTTCGATGCCTTTACCATCTGGAAGTGTGAGATCAACGATCATCAGATCCGGCATGATCACTTCGATGGCTTGCCGAGCTTCTTGGATTGTCCCGGCCAATTGAGGAGGATGGAGATTTAAGGCCTGGAATGAACGGGCAATGAGTTCAGCATGATCATCGTCATCTTCGACGAGAAGAATATGGCGCAGAGATTGATTTTTCATGCGTCACTTTTTGGAAAAGAGATTGCCTTGATACTTGGAATAGTGAGTTCCCAATTGTTGAAAACAGAAAACCATTTATTACTGCGAAGATTAATAGCGTTGGGATGATTCATACGTACGCAGGCCTCTGCATGTATCCAGTGTGAGCAGTACCCTTGTCCCAGACCAATGGAGGGAAGAGCCCAGCTGGCTTGAGATATACCGCTGAAGCCCCTAGGGTAGTCTGCTGAGAATGAACATGGTCTAGATGGACAGCGACGTACGATCCATCAGAGAGAGAAGAATGGTCGAGTTTTTCTTCACTGATGAGAGAAGGTTTTTTGTCGTATTTTTTTGAGGAAAAGGAGGGAATGAAAGAACGATCGGTGAGGTAGGAAGTAATTGGTATTGCATGGCAGCCCTTGGCAGGGTACCAGATGAAACGGTTGAAGGTATTCAGTTTCGAGAGAATGGGCACGGCCACCATTCCTCCTACCCGGGCACAGCTCCATACGTTCTGTGCATCAGTAAAAGGGGGAGCTCTCTATGCGCAAAAGCTCCACTCCAGTTGTTCGAGAGAAACGCTAAATTAGTACAAATTAGAGGGACTGTTAGAGGGGCAGTCGAGCTAATCTCAGGAGTATGTCACAATGATGGAATAATGCCAATAGCATGTTTTGAGCGCTCTATGGGCTTCATCGCTCACTGTCGTTTGTGGATTCATGAAGAAATTTTGTAGATGAATTGCGGGTAAGCATGCATGCACAGAAGTACCCAGTCTCGATTTATTATCTCCTCGTAGTCTGTAGTATTTCGATCATGTCATTGTGAATGAGGCCGTTGCTCGCGAGGAGAGTAGTGCCATAAATGGAGTAGGGTTCTCCTGCGTAGTCTGTGATTTTCCCGCCGGCTTCTTCCACAATGATTTTTCCTGCAGCGGTGTCCCAGGGCTTGAGCTGGAGTTCCCAGAATCCATCGAGGCGGCCACAGGCAATGTAGGCGAGGTCAATGGCGGCGGTTCCGGTGCGACGCATGCCTCCAGCGCGTACAGTGAAAGCACAGAATTCTTTGAGGTTGTTGTCCGTGGCGGTGTGGATATCATAGGCAAACCCTGTGACTAGTAACGCTTCGGCGATTTTGGGTTTGCTTGATACATGAATGGGTGTGCCATTGAGTGTCGCGCCGCGCCCCTGTTGCCCCAAGAAGAGTTCATCTCGTGTGGGATCGTAGATGACTCCGATGACGCAAGTGCCCTCGTATTCCACTCCAATTGAGACGTTATACAGAGGGAAGCCATGGGCAAAGTTGACGGTTCCGTCGAGCGGGTCAATGATCCATTTAATGGAGTGTTGAGGAATATCTTGTAAGCCTTGTTCTTCGCTCAGAATTTGATGCTCGGGAAACACCTTTCGGACTGACTGAATGATCGCTTTTTCCGATTGTAAGTCTGCTTCGGTAACGAGGTTAATTGACTCTCCTTTTGAATGAACTTTGAAACCTTTTTGAGCATAATCTTGAAGAATAGCCCCGCCCAGCCGTGCGGCCTGAATGGCTGTTTGTGTGAGCTCCTGAATTTCGGTAATAGAAAGTGGCATAGTTTTGTGGCAAGGCTTGGTGCAGTAGACGAAGGTTTGCTACCTAGCCTATGTCTAAAGAGTGATGGTACAGGGTTTACGTTTGAATAGAAAAATTTGAGGCAAAAAACACGCCGGGAGCAGGTGGCCCTACCCCCGGCGGTACTTCTGGCGGGACTGTCAAATCACTTCTTTTTTGTTGCAGCTCTTGCTTTTGGTTTCGCTGATGCCGCTTTTTTCTTTGGAGCGGCTTTCTTTTTTGTCACTGCCAAGTCACTCACCTCCTTTCACTGAGAAGGGAACTCTTGGATCATGCTTTATCAGACGACTTTGGTTAAAGGCTTGCTTTGACTGACTTCGAATGTATTGGGCCCTACTTTTCGAAATCGAGCGTCTCGTTTTAAGGACGTGGCAATCGATGTCACTGGAGTTTTTCCTCTAATTGGCATTCCACCCTCTTTGAGTCGCTGATACAGATCCTTGGCATGGAGCGGGCCACCTATCTCTTGCAAAACCATGTACACCGCATCCGGGACGCTTCGTCCGACATACTTACTCCTCCCCAGGAGAATCTCGCGCGATTTGACCGCAACGTCGACGTCAGATGTCGACACTTCCCCCGTTTCGTGAGAAGCAATTTGGCTCGAGAGGCTGGCCAACTTCGCTTTGTCAGCTTCCACTCGATACAAGGTTTTTGCCAGGTCCAAGTATTTCTCAACCGTTGCGATTTCTTCACCTAATTGCTCCCGTTTTTTTTGAAGGTCTTTGCGTTTACGTTCATATACTCTGATCCGTTGTTCCAGACCCTCAAGAATATCTTCGAGTTCATCATCTTGATTCTCCATCTTTCGAGCTCCACCATATGTTGTATGGAATTTTATGCGCGTTTTAAAGCAATGTCAACAAGCAAGCTTTAGTTTTCTTTAGTTTATGTTCGACTTGCTGTGATGTTATAAATAATGATTAGTTTGGCTAGCGTAAATGATGTGATTGCGCAGGCTTATGGCTAATCATCGTACTGCCTTTCATGATCACCAACTAGAAGTAGAATGATACTTAAAACAGATCAAGATATGGTGGTATAACGTAATCTTATGTAGGTTGTAATAATTGCTAATGTGTGGACATTTACTTTAAAGCAATGAACAGAATTCGTAGTATCTGTGAAGCATGCTTTGATGCTAATAATAAAAATATGGGATGGACTGAAAAAACATTAAAATAGAAAAATGGTCATCGCGCATTTGCAAAATATTTTTACCGTACATTTATCTATATATAGTTACGTATTGTATGCTAGTGCTTACTGCAATTGGGAAGATGTTTTTTATCGCGTCTTAGTGGTGAGATGGTATGATCTGCCATTGTTTTTTATGAAATTGAAAATGATATGAAAATGAACACGTCACCTGTGAATCTGTTAGCCCTGACCGTTCATGAAGTGGAAGAGTTGGCGCGAGGACTTAGCTGGCCTCGCTACCGAACTCAGCAACTTCTAGAATGGCTCTATCAGCATCGGGTGTCCGATATCGATGCCATGACGAATTTGTCAAAAGTTGACCGTGAGCGCTTGCGGCAGGTAGCCACGATTGACCAGGACAAAGAGATCTCTCGTCAAATTGCTCGAGATGGGACGGAAAAATTTTTGTGGCGTTTAGCAGATGATCTGGCTGTTGAAACAGTTTTGATACCCGAGGAGCGTCGGCGGACGTTGTGTATTTCTTCGCAGGTCGGATGCACCTTGGACTGCGGGTTTTGTTTAACGGCACAGATGGGGATGAAGCGAAACTTACGTGCCCATGAAATTGTTGGACAAGTGCTGAATGTGCAAGCCGCGATGCCCGAAGGAGACCACATTACCTCACTGGTGTTTATGGGGATGGGTGAACCGTTGATGAATTTTGATGAGGTCGCTGAGGCCATACAGCGTCTCACGAACCTAGAGTGGGGAGTTGGCTTTTCTCCGAGACGGATTACTGTGTCGACAGCCGGATGGATTCCCCGGTTTCCAGATGTCCGTCGTCTTGGGGTGAATTTGGCGATTTCGCTAAACGGAACCACGAACGCACAGCGTGAACATCTGATGCCAGCTGTGAATGCGCGCTATAGTTTGGAGGCCTTACTCAGCGCGTGCCGCACGTACCTGGAAGATTCTGAACGACCCCTAACCTTCGAATATGTCTTGTTAGCTGGGGTGAACGATTCAGTAGAAGATGCGAATCGTTTAGCCACCTTACTTCGAGGTTTGCGCTGTAAGATCAATTTAATTCCCTTCAACGAGTTTCCTGGCAATTCATTTCGACGGCCAGCTCCTGATGTTATTGAGACGTTTCAGAAGACCATCCGAAGTCGCGGGTTGGATGTATTTCTTCGCAAAAGTCGTGGTGACGATGTGTTGGGAGCCTGCGGTCAATTGGGCCGATCCGCTTCGGAGGTGCTAGAAATATTACCGACTCATAACAAGAGAGCACTTCCAATTCATGTTGAATCTTGAGGCAGGCCTCGAACTCAAATATCTCAATCTGCAGAAAGTGTTGCGAGATCTGGGATCGGTCGTCGTCGCATTCTCCGGTGGAGTCGATAGTACTGTCGTCTTGAAGGTTGCGGTTGATGTGCTTGGCGAATCAGCTAAAGCCATTATTGCTGCGTCCCCGACCTTGCCGGCGAGTGAGCTGGAAGATGCCCATCGATTATGTGAGGCAATCGGGATTGAACTACAAGTCGTGGAAACCGATCAGTTGCAGATTGCTGCATTTGTGCAAAATGATGCGACTCGGTGTTTTCATTGCAAGACGGATCTCTACCAGTTGTTAACCAGTATTCAGAATATTTCTGGGTCACAGGCCATCGTGGATGGAATAAACGTCGATGATATGGGGGAAGACCGACCAGGAATTCGCGCTGGTAAGCAGTTAGGCGTTCGCAGCCCTTTGCTTGAAGCGGAATGTGACAAGTCTGATATTCGCCAACTAGCCAAGGCGTTAGGTCTCGTCAATTGGAATAAGCCGGCTGCGGCATGTTTGTCGTCTCGTATTACCCGAGGGATCCCCATCACCAAAACTTTGCTATCCCGAGTAGAGCAGGCCGAGGCGTTTTTGGTGGCAGAAGGTTTGACTCAGGTGCGGGTTCGACTTAATGGAGAGGCTGCGCGGATTGAAGTCGGACTATCAGAAGTAAGAATGCTGACCGAGGAAGCCCGGCGTTCTCGTTTAGTTGCGACATTTAAGGATTTGGGATTTCAAACAATAACCGTTGATTTAGAGGGATATCGTGCCGGTGGCGGAAACTAAGGGGTTCGTTGAAGAAGGTCGCCAGCCTTCGCACTCGCCGCTGAAGCCAGCTTTGGCGCGAACGCGGCCAAGGCTCCGGCTGACTGGCTAGCGGTTCTATGCCTGCCGAAGCGGCTTTGCGCAGGCAGGTCCCCATTTTTCCGTGCTCACGTACTGGAAGTACGCTACGCGCGCAAAAAAAAGAGGGAAGCATGGCTTCCCTCTTTGAGGAGTTTTCAATTATGTGCGATTGATTTTTCCAGGAAATAGGAAAACGAGACAGTAGATTTCACTACTGCATCTTATGCAGCAAGTTAATTCTTCGATTGTGCCGCGACTTCTGCTAACGCTTCGTTTGCAAATCGACGATGGTCATCCTCGGATAAGCTACGACCGATGACTTTCTCTGCCACCATAATCGCGAGATCAGCTGCCTGACCTTTGATATCGTCAACGGCTTTTCGACGTTCTCGCTCGATGTCTTGAGTGGCTTCTTCTTTGATTCGTTCTGAGTCGGCGCGAAGCCGTTGCTGGTTCTCATCAAGCAATTGCTGAGCTTTTTGTTTCGCTTCTGTCATCAGTGTTTCAGCCTCTTTGGCTGCAACCTGGAGCTTGGTCTCGTATTCCTTGAGTTTTTGCTCTGCCGTCACTCGACTTTGTTCTGCTTGGTCTAAGCTCTCCCGAATCTTTCGTTCTCGAGTTTCGAGCGTTTCCAGAATCGGTGGCCAGGCATATTTGTAGAGTATCCAGAACAGGATGCTAAACGACAGCACCTCCCAAAAAATCAAAGTCGAAAAGAAATTTGAATCAAATTGTGGCATAGCTCAGTCGCCTTTTATCCTTTGCCCA
>JAJDBQ010000058.1 GCA_029261255.1 Nitrospirales bacterium | reverse complement strand
TGGGACCAAACCTGGCAGGAGATGGGTGAGATCATTTCCAGTGCCCACAGCGGCAAAGGCAATATTATGATCCCCGCTTTTACGGTCGGGCGTACCCAAGAACTCTTGTACATGTTCAGGCACTACTTTGATGAATGGAGGCTCAGGGATTGGGAAGTATTTCTCGATAGCCCCATGGGCATCGAGGCCACCGAGGTCTATGGAAAACACACGAAGCTCTACGATAGCGAGGCCAAAAACATCTTGGCACAGAGCGGCAATCCCTTCGACTTGCCAAATCTCCATCTCTCTCAGCACAGCCAAGATTCAATGAAAATCAACCGACGCGCATCTGGCGCGATTGTCATCGCCGGAAGTGGTATGTGCACTGGCGGTCGCATCAAACATCATTTCAAACACAATATCTGGCGCGAGAACGCCCACGTAATGATCGTGGGCTTCCAAGCCAGAGGGACATTGGGTCGTACTCTGGTTGATGGCACCAAGTATATTCGATTGTGGGGTGAGACCATACAGGTTAAGGCCCAGGTCCACACCATAGGGGGTTTATCGGCACATGCCGATCAACAAGGCTTGATGGATTGGTACAAACACTTCGAGAAACGGCCGCCTGTCATGTTGGTCCATGGCGAACCTGTGGCAATGGACGCACTGGCCACCCGGTTGAAGAGTGAATACCATGCCGATGTCGTACAGGCTCACTTTCAACAGAAGCTGCCGCTCTGAAAGTAACCCTAGGTTGTGTGCAAGGTAATAAGATTTTTTATTGCAAAGAGAACAACAATATGGCATGCAGCGTTCTTTCCGATATCGGTTTATTGAGAAGTTGTTCCACTACAGAACAATAAGCGGCGCAGTATGACCATTCTTTCCCGTCGAACTCATTTAGTTATTTGGCTGATCGCCACCGCCATGATTGCGGCGTGGGCAATTGAAATTCTGCTGAGCGAAACACCCGAACGTCCGTTTGGTCACACTCAGATGGCCCACATCGTCGGATGGGTTGGCCTCGTCATGATTGCCCTGACTTTTGTGTATCCGATTAAACGACGGTTGCATCCCAATCAGGTTTGGCCAAAAACATGGTTTGAAATTCACCAATCACTGGGCATTGCTGGCCCTTTACTCATTTTGGTTCATTCAGGGCTACACTTTCACGCCATCGTCCCCGTCCTCGCACTCACTGCCATGATCCTTGTGGTCTTAAGTGGCATTACAGGACAGGCCTTACACCACCTGGCTTTTCAAACACTCAACAAACAACGCCATGAATTGGCTACGGATGGCTTATCTGAAGAAGCGATTGAATCCCGTCTTCATGATCTGGCTATGCAGGAAGAAACCCTCCGAGGATGGCTGTGTGTGCATGGCCCCTTCACCTTTACCTTCGTGGTGCTCGCTCTGATTCATATCGGAGGAGCCCTTTACTATGGAGGATGGTAGCTGGTGTGGTGCCTACGACCATGGGTTTCTCGAGTCATTCGCATTCTAACCATTCTGTTGATGGGTTACATCGCGTGGGGATCGATGCAATCGCCTGAAGCGTTGTGGGCTCCTGGCCATCTCAGCCGACATCATGCCGATCTAAAAAAATGTGACCTCTGTCATCAGGAGTTTAAAGGCGCGACGAATGACAAATGTCTCGCCTGTCATTCGGCCAAAGTGTTTCAGACACGATCGGACGTTGCGACCAGTCAGTTTCATCAAAAAGTTATTGATGACCAGCAATCCTGCCTTGCCTGCCACACTGAGCACCGTGGAGTCCTGGCAAGCATCACGAGAGGCTCGATACATAATCCGCATGGCGAGTTTATTTTTCGGGCCACAGGCGCGTCTTCATGCTCGGATTGTCACACCATGAAAACAGGGAAAAACAAGATCCAATCAGGTCTTTTACAGAATGCCAGGGTCCGTCATCTTATTGAGGAAGGAGAGGGGGCACACCAACTAGGAAAGTTTGCCACTTGCTTGAAGTGTCATGTGGGTGGGCAATTAGATATTGAAGAAGAGGACGATCATGATGATTAGCCAGGGCATCAGATTATCGAACCAAGGATTGCACATAGGTGAGAATATGTGCTTCTTCTGTATCTGACAGAACCCACTTCCAGCTTCCCATCGCCGAATTTGTCACGCCCTCATGCACACTTTTCCAAAGCGCATAATCCGATTTCTTCTGGATACTCGGTGCCGTCAAATCCGCAGGTGACGGACTAAAGGGCCAAGTTCCATTGCCTTGGCCATCTGGTCCATGACACTCAACACAATGGATGAAATACAACGCTTTTCCCTTAATAAGATCACCTTGGGCCGCATTCCCTTCGGAGACACAAAGAATTCCTATAAAAACACTAAACATAATGAATTGGGAGAGTGTATTCACCTCGTCCTATTTCCTCTATTCAAAAACAGATCATAAACCATCAATAAATACTATCATTTGGTCCACACCAAAATCTCGCCCATCATTGTTCGAACGCGCGGAGAGCGGAAGATCATACATCCGGTAACCTTAGGGAAAGAACTATGATAATGAATAAGGCTGAAAACTGGTTCATTAGAATACCTACGCAACGAAAAGAAAAAATTCACACAGATAACCAGCAGATCAAAGATCGTTCCCTCTCCCAAACCATGATGGGCAACCTCTCGAAAAAAAGCCAAGGGAGGGAATCGAAATATGGCAGTCATGGAGAAGGACATACAGATCAATAACAACTGAAAAAATCCTATGCCGTCACACCCAACAAAAGCCACCGACTTCGGTCACCCTTCTTGAGCAGGATGTGGTCCGTTTCTTGATCTATGAAGTTTAAGGACTAAGTTATGGTTGCCGTTTTTCTTCCGTAAGAAGAGTGTAATAAGGAACACTGAGCAAAGAGCCTGCCATGCTAATGAGCCTTAACAATCTCAAATGAAACTCTGATACCTAGCTACATAAACGGCATCAATAAATGGTCTGAGGCAAGAGAATGGGGCAATTTCCTACAAAGACTTTTTAGAATCTGGCGCAAAAAGCACCAAAGAGAAATGGGCTAGCCATTTAAATGTTTTCCCAAGAAAGCATCTACCACGAAAAAAATTCAACAAGCGCAAGAAGGCATTGCCATGAAACCAAACGGAGGAGTGAGTACATGAATGTGTTATTGGCGGTAGATCAGTCAAAGAATTCTTCGGCGGCAACCACATTTGTGGAGGCACTTCGAATCCCAGCTAGTTCTAAATTGTATGTTCTTTATGTGGTCGAACCGCAAGAATTGCGACCAGAACCAGATGATTCCTCCCCTATGTTTGAGCAATTACGAGAAGAACTTTCTAACATTCGTCAGAAGACAATGGAAAAAGCCCGTCAGTTAGTCGATCGTCTGGCGGCACTGTTTTACCAGCAGGACATGGAGATTCATCCCATGGTTGAAGAAGGGATTCCTGGTGGAGAGATTCTGACAGCTATTGACCAGTATCAGATGGATCTTGTGGTATTGGGAACCAAAGGTCTGACAGGAATGAAACGTTTTCTCCTTGGCAGTCTGAGTGAGTGGATGCTCTATGATGCCCCTTGCTCCGTATTAGTGGTACGCGGCCAACCTCAGCGGTCAATGCCATCGAACGCCCGAGGATTACACGTGCTGCTGGCTATGGATGGGTCAACAGATTCCTGGAAGGCGGTAGCCTTGCTCAAGACGCTCAAGCTTCCAAGGACGTCACACCTGACCATCCTTCATGTCGTAGAAAAACCTGCGGGGCTGAAAACCTTGGAGTGGGTCTCGGGTCGTATGGACGCGACAATATTTTCTGAGGATTGCAGACGGACGGGACGGCAAGCGGGGACGGAGCTACTTGAGGAAACTCAACGGGATCTGAGCGGGGAAGCGTTTGAAGTCGACACCAAGCTGACCGAGGGCCACGCGGCTGATGAAATCCTCAAAGCCGCTCAAAATGTCCGAGCAGATCTCATCGTAGTAGGGTCAAAGGGCGTGACAGGATTCAGGCGAATGATGATGTTAGGAGGCGTTTCGCACAAAGTCGTTCGGCACGCGCCATGTTCTGTGTTAGTGGTGCGGAACATCCATCAAGCTCAACCCGCCACACACTCAACTGAGAGAAAATAAAACAAAAACTCCTTACCAGCCCCGACCACTGCCCGTACTGTAAGCAGTCACTGTATTGGAGCAGTCAATTTCTCGTTAGAAAACACACTTCGCAAAAAATAGTCACTTTTTATTATTAAGGAGAATAAGATGGAACAATCATTCATAGATTTTGAGGATCAACAATTTAGCGACTTAGACATTTTTCCTGGCACGAGCTGTGCGGTTCTTGCGGAACCGGTCGAGCAGGGCTCCATTCATAGGCTCAAAATGAAGGAAGGCACGGTCATTCCCCCTCATACACACCCCGTTGATGAGTTTGTGTATGTGTTATCAGGCACTCTCAAAACAGGTCAACGAGTATGCGAAAAAGGAACATTTTGGAAGACCCCTGCTGAGATGAGGCAGGGACCTCATGAAGCCCTAACTGATGTTGAAATTATCACCATTCGACTTGGGCCTATGGGAAACTTTGAACAAGCATAATAGGCATCCCTAAAAAAAGCCTATAATTATTCGTTCCTTGATAATATTCTAACCATAACAAATCACGACATTTGAGCGTCCTATTTCTAATTAGGTGCCCTCGCGAATTCGGGATAGCTTTCAACGACCCCTGTTTCATGTCTGTATAATCACAGCGAAATACGACGGTTGAGGTGTATGGACAAACATTTCCCTATTTATCAATTAACGCAGGCGAACACTCAGATTAATTTTTTCTCAGGGCGAGTGAGGGTTGTTGTTGGATTCTCCCATTATCAACCCTCGTTTTTCACCATAAGGAGAACGAGTCGGCTTCTCCTTCAGTCATCACCAGACATATGTTTTAGGCTTGCATAACTTTCCCCTTCGCATTCCGGGCAAATCCCATGAGTAAACTCCGCTTCTGAATGAGTGCGAACATACGCTTCGATTTGATTCCAATGGCCTTTGTCGTCCCGAATCTTTTTGCAAGTAGCACAGATAGGCAGAATTCCCCGTAAGGCCTTTATTTCAGCAAGGGCTTGTTTAAGGTTTGTTATGAGGTGTTCTCTCTCTCGTTCGTGGTTTTTTCGCTCAGAGATATCATGGATAATGGAATACAACACTTCTTTACCATCTCTGCTGATCGGTCCGCTAAAGACTTCAACATCTTTTATTTCTCCGCTCGCCAGTCTATGGCGAAAGGTGAAATGCTTCTGTTGCCCTCGTTGAGCTTCTTGCATTTTCTCAAACACGACTTCCTCAGAAAGCATGTTGAGGTCCATAATCTTCATATGCGTGAGCTCCTGCTTGGTATAGCCATAATAGTCGCAGGCCCTCGCATTGGCATCGAGAATGTTTCCATTCAATGGGTGGATGATGAGCATAATGGAATGACTATTTTCAAAAAAACTTCGACAAAATGTCTCAGCCCTCTCAAGCCCACCCGTTAAGTCAGCAACACGCTGCTGTAATTCTTGGTAGGTTAATTCATCAGACATGCCGGCCCGTCTATCGTTGGAGGAATCCCTCGATACAAGAAAGACAAAAGTATATCCATTACGATTTACTGAGGACAATGCCCACGGCAACAAGAATCCCTCCTAGTAGCGCGACCAAGCTGTACTTCCGTGGTTCATGTTCAGCATGTGGGAGCAGATGAGTAGCTCCGACGTAGACCAAGGCCCCAGCTGAAACCGATAGCATAGCGCCGAGTACCGGTTTTTCGATTTGGCTAATCATGGGAAAGGAAATAAGGGTTCCCAAGGGTGTCGTCAGGGCTGCAGCCAAAAAAGCCAAGATCGTGGAACGCCTCTGCGAAAATCCCCCGCGGATAAGGAGCACGTAGGTCACAATCCCCTCTGGGAATTCATGGAGAACCATCCCAATGGCCGTGACAACACCAGTAAAAATGCTGACACTAAAAGTAATGGAATACACGACCCCATCAATGAGAGAGTGAAAGCCGATTCCCAACAAGGGGACGAGCCCTATTGCCGAATCCGGGTTTTTATCACACACAAACACCGTGATGAATCGATTGAAAAAATGCAAGGCCAAATAGCCGCCTAGGAGATACCAAGGCGCATGGGCATTCATCTCGAATGATTTGGGGATGATATGTAGGAACGAGACGGAGATTAGAACTCCAGCCGCAAAACACGAGAAGTAGGTGGTATTCTTCTGACCCCATTCCTCAAAATGCCGGATGACATAGATGCCGATCGTCGTGACGAGACCAGCGAGTAAGCTGGCACCGAGCGCTGTAGAAAAATGCGCACCCATCATTTTACATTATTGGATAGCAATTCCTTTCCCTTGAGCTGTTCTTGCCTTTTGCAACCTTGAGGCTTTCAACTAATTAGTGGCCTTCCTCTACTGGATCATAAATCATCATGATGGTCACGCCATTATTGGTGGAAATATTGGTGACTTCCGCATTTTTTGGAAAAAGATGGTAAGAACCAGTCTCAAAGGTTTTCCCTTGAGTCTCGTATTGCCCCTCGATCACAAAATGTTGAACCACTCCGAGATGGTTATGTGGGAGGATCTGGCCACCTGCTGGTATTCGGACCACCATAGTTTTAGCACCACGATTAGATTCTTCACGAAGGACTTTGACTTCTCCCTTGCCGGGAAATTCTTTCAGTTCCCGCCAACCCGTGTATAACGTATGATGAACAATTTCTTCGACCATGATCATTCTCCTTTTCTAAAGTTGATTCATTTTTATGACTCGTCACCGTGATTGGACAGGTTGTTTATTTATGAGGGCGCCTATGCATGCGAGCACTCGGAAGAGGTGGCAACTCTTCATGATGTTTGGCCGTCGGACAGATCAGATGCACTTCCATTGGTTGGTCTTCCGCATTGACGCAATCAAATTGATCAAACGTCACCTGCAGCGAGTACCTCCCAGACTGATCACGTCCAACGGAAAGATGATGCCACCCTGCAATCAAGGTTCCATCTGGCGCAAAGAGCTCCCATTCACTGAGATCGTGGCCTTCATGGACTCTCACCGTTACCGTCTTTTTGGATTCAGGATCCATCGCCCCCCCCTTAATGTTCCTTCTGGTGTCCACCATGGTTGCCACTTTCCTCCTTTGAGCAACCCCCGTGATCACCTTCATGCTTCCCCTTTGTCCCTTTCCCTTTCCGCATACGCTTGTGTTTTTTCTTTTTCTCATAACTTTTTTCTTCAGCAGAGATCACGCTCCCACTTTCACTGTCTATTTTGACTTCCGATACCTTGCCATCCACAGAAACAATCGTGATTTCCCAGAAAGCGTGAGCCTCTTTTGTCTCAAATTCAGCTTCAATAGCGGATCCAACGACATGCTCCGTCGCAGCCGTAATGGCTTGTTGAATATTGACGGCTGCAGCCGCGGCTTGCTCAGCTTGTTTGAGTGAATCCTTATGATGCGTTCCGTAGTGATCCTTCCCGCCCTTCTTACAGCCTTTGTCACCATGGCCTTCTCCCTCAGGCCCATGTTTCCCTTGGCTTCCTTTCATGCCGGACATTCCATGCTGACCACCTCGGCGACCGTGCTCACCGGCAAAACTCTGTTCGTATTGCATGACGGTCCAGATTTCTTCATCGGTAAGGAGCCCACCAAAAGGAATCATGGCCGTTCCTGGAGAGCCATGCTTAATCACCCAAAAGACTTCGCCTTCCGATCGATGCTTCCAGAACCCGTGGGACCGGAAGACTCGTGGCGGCGGGTTGAGGTTCGCCCCACCCGGTCCATCCCCGCGCCCCTTGACCCCATGACAATTGATACAGGTGCCCTTCCCTTCGTAGATGGCTTTCCCTTGTTCCACGATATCCGGCGATGGGGACAACGGACTCGTCAGGGCTCGGGCTTTTTCTAATTGGTCGGCTGGCACTCGTGGCGTCATCATCCGTTGATGTCCCTGTTGGTGTTGTGCGGACACCATAGGCACACCAATGACCAGTGTCAGCATAAGGCCCGTTGACCATCGAATGGCATGTCTCATGAGTTTTCCCTTCTTTTCTTCTGGTGTGTATCCTTACAGCTATTTTCTCGGCCTCGGGCATTCACCAAAAACAATATTTCAATTTACATGGTTTGCATTGGCTCAATAATACCGCAGGCATCACGTGAACCTCCCGCACAGCCTTTGTTGAGTTCATCGTCCTGATCACAATACAGATCTTCATTGGTGTGAATGATAAACGAACTGCCATTTTCATCGAAGACACTCAAAAGACCACTCGAAAGTGTCACACGGCTGGTCGCCATATGCACTTTGCCGACCCCGTTGACCACATCAATATTCACTAAGTCCCCCATGTGATAGGGATGATTAAAATCCGGGGCATCGGGTGTGGATTTGCCAAACGGTCCAGGATCATGATGGCCCTTGGCCGAGCCACATGGCTGACAGGAAGCCACTTCATGAATATGGACGGCATGCTTCCCGTCTTTGAGGCCTTTGACCTCCATGCGGATATCCACCAGCTTAACCCCCTCAGAAGATTCCCGCTCCTTAAGAGTGGCGGTTCCAGTAATGTTCGAGTCTGTACAGCCCTCTATGGTCGCCTTGGCCATCTTGGAGTATGGTCCATGGCCGTTATGACCATAGTGACTACACCCTGAAAGCACTACTACCCCTAAACACATCATCCAAATCTTGTGTTGTTGAAAAAATGATGACTGACTCATCTTCGACCTCCTTAGTTGATAAAAAAGATATTCTGATTGATGAACTTTTTTCCTGACAAAAATCCGTTCGATTACGTTCCCCCAAACATCCGAATATATGCGACGAGGTACCAGACTTCGTCTTCCGTTAAATACAGTGGCATATAGGGGGCCATGTCCGTCCCATGACTACCGTGCATGAGAACCCAAAATATTTCCCCGTCTGTCCGAGCCGCCTGCCAGGCGGCATCGGCTAAATTGGTCGGAGGTTGTCCGCCATGTGGCGTGAGGACATCGCTGGGTCCTCCGGTCCCTTCCAAGCCGTGGCAAGCTGAACAAAACGACTTGCTCTCATAGAGTTTTTTCCCATTTGCCACGATGTCTGTAGACGGTGTAAATGGATTTTGAAATGTTTTGGCTTTGTTTAACTGTTCGGGTGGAACACGGGGCTTGAGATCGCTAGGAGTTCCCGCCCAGACAAGTGTACTGGTAACGATGAACAGGATAAGGCTCATCAAGACTTCACTGAATATTTTCCGACCACATCCATGCATACAGTGCTTCCTTTCCCATAACAGTTGACTCATGTCCCTTTCCGTTTATAAAGAGCTTTCCGTTTCTCCAAAACTTCCGGAGAATCGGTTAGGGAATTGGTAAGCCCCCGTGCGAGTTCACCTTTGCCGTTCGACATACCAATCCGTCTCATGTCCTGCCCGGCTCCAAAGTTGGAACTGTCGGGCATCCGCCCATTCAGCACACTCAGAATCATTACTGTATCCATAGCTTAGTCCTTCCGCTTTCTAGAACAACGAAACGCAAGTATTCCGAGCAAAGAACCCTTCACCTAATCTTCTCCCTTAAACTCTCCACCTAAACCCAACCCAATCCAGGCTCGCAAAAGATCATGTCGGGTCACGGTATAGGCAACCTGGCCATTGCGTTCGATTGGTAAGTTCAGGAATCGATTATCTTCCATAATTTTGACCGCCTCCTTGATAGAGGTTGTATCAGTGATACTGATCCGTTCTTTCACCATGATGTCTTCGGCCTTGACTGCGTTTAAATCCTTTCCGTCTTCTAAGGCGCGCAACACATCAATTTCACTGATAAATCCAACAAAGCGGTTGTTTTCGTCGACAACTGCCCCCCCAGGGGTATGCTGAGATAACAATTCAACGGCTACTTCCATCCCGCTGAGATTTTCTCGAAATTTCACTTCGTTCGTTGGCACAATTTTTCCCACAGTTTTCAATCCGTCTGCTGGAATACCTTGGACTGTCATGATTGACTCCTTCTCGCACTCCCCGCCCATTTGGACGGGGAGTTCTCGTTACTCAAAATTTGAATTCGTTTTTTTAATCGGGATAAGTTATACTTATGTCTTCTCCATCCCACCCCCTCTTAATTTGGTTGAGGAAATTGCACACCAATCGATTGAGGGAAGGTCACCGTTCCGTCCGGGAACTCCTGCCCTTTCTGCCACAAATGATAGATGACGCCATCAGTTTTTCCGGCGGCTTCAGCAATCTCTTTTTTCTTGGCCTCATCGTCGACATCCAGAATAAATAATCGACCGGTATCAATCTCCTCCTGGTGATCATGGAAATACCGATGCCATTGAATCAACGGGAGTGTACGGGAGGCAGTCTTCGCCACAAAATATTCCACGGCAACGAGCGGAGCATTGGCATCGGTGGTTTCGAATAAGAGACACTGAAAAATGGTGTCTGAAATTCCCTTACAGAAATGGTGAAACGGACCACCAATTTCTCCATTTTCCATGAGATGCGGCGCTTGCACATGCAGTTCATAGCCATCCGCCGGGCCAGGTCCTGGCCCTGCGCTGATAGCCGGTGCAGACGTACACCCCATACCGACAACACTCAAAATACTTAGCAAACCGATACTTCGAATAAACCGAGACATCATGACCTCCTTGGTTAATGTGAACCCACGACCCCCTGCCGCTAAGCAGGGGCATTTGGATATTCCGTTTGACCAGTCATCCTTAATGTTCTTGAGATGCCAACCTTCTCAGGCTGTAGCTAATATCTGCCGTTCGGCTTCGAACCAGTCGGTTTGATCCTCCCCATGACAGCCTCCTCGCTGCCGATAGATTTCATATGCTCGCAGAGCAATCTGAGCCTCGAGGTCTTCACCTGCTGATAATTCTGTTTGTTCAGAAGAATCAGCACAGGTAACGGTGCCGAGATCTGGGACAGGAGACCTAGAGGGGTTGGAGGGTCTTTTTTTGATCGGGACGACTTTTCCTGATTTCGAGGTGGAAACGATGTTGTTCGGTTCTTCATTGCCAACTGTTTGTCGTGTTCTTCCCATCATAAGACCTCCATCAAATATTTTTTGTCGAGTGCACGCCGCCGCTCTTTCACCCGTTCTAATGAAAAGGCAGGTGTTTTTCCTATGGCCCGGATGGTGTCAACGATGCGTTCGGGCCGACCCCAATCGCTCCAGAGAACATCTTTGAGTTCAATCACGCCAATCGATTCGGGAGCACAGCCTAAGAGATCAGATGAAAAGTTCCGCCGTGGCATATCCTGGTAAATCTCACGAAGCATGGAGCCTTCCTGAGACGTGCCAATAACCTTTTCCAGTTGCTCAAACCGTTCCATGACCTCGGGCATACATTTCCACCCCAATCTCCACAGGGTCTCCACTTTGGCGGCCATGATAAAGGTGTTCCAGAGTCCTCCATTGGCCCGCGCGGCTAAACCTTGACTCGGGGTTGGCTTCTCAAGAAACGCATGAACCCGTCGGACGCCCAGTCCTCCACTCCAACCCAAAGGCCCTCCCGGTTCAATCCATCCATAGTCGAGCTCCAAACCCGTTGGTCGGACACCGAGGAGCATAATTCGATCATGTAATATGGTGGTCGCCTGAATCGCTTTCTGAACCGTGTCCATAAAACGGTTTTCGGGGAACACAAAATGGTCTGCTGGATACAGAACCGCGGTCGCATTCGGGTTCTGAGCCCGAATATACGTTAAGGGAAGAAAAATCCCTGCACCCGTATCACAGTTATGAGGTTGTCCGATCACTTGACCAGAAGTTCGATTCTCAGATTGAGACAACACTTCTCGAAAGTGATTCTGAGCAATAACCGTCACCTTCTGTTTGGGATGCGTCAGCTGATCCGCACGATCCCACGTGTGTTGCAGCATTGAGCGGCTTCCCACAAATGAACAATACTGTTTGGGTTTGTGATACCCCAGCCACTGTTCAATAAACGGACGGGTTCGCTCTCCTTCTCCTCCTGCCAATATCACTGACCAACAGCCTCCTTTTTCATCTCTTTGGTGTCTCATGACCTTCCCTTTCAGTAAAACCAATAATGAGGCCGATCAATTGAATGAATGAGGACAATACTTTCATTATGTAATTTTGTAACCGAGTGAACATCGTTAATTCTTGTTTCCTTGTTTTCTGTTGTTCTTCGATGTGGCTATTTCAAGTTCGGTACCATCATGGAAATTTCCTTGTATGTTGGGCTTTTAGCGTCATGCCTCATTTCGGAGCCTCACCTCAATGAGGAATTTGGCGACATCAGTCCAAGCGACGAGAGGGGCAATTGGCATCACTACCAAAAGGCCCGTGTGTGGCAGGAAGTCGGAGACGTATTCTGTCTCTCAAGACAGGGCTAACCGTAAATTTTCTGTGAGTTCATTCGTTCGAGGACTGAGAAATAGAAGAAAGCAATGAGTGCTCTTGGTTTCGAAAAAGTCTTTGACGCGGCTAGGTAAGGGGAAAACTGGCGACACCAAAACGGTTATAGAAGATGAACGTGATAGACGGATTATGGTTATTGAGAAATCTACAACGGGCACGCCTACACCTAAGACTACTTGAAGCATGCCAACTCATGAGGCCGTGAGTTGGAACATTTCGTGACAGGCTGTACAGCGGCTGGTAATGCTTGAGAGCTGATGGAGCACTTGCTGCGAGGTGATTCCCTTGGTAATCGCATCAGCAAGTTTGTCGAAATCTTGATGAACGGATATGCCCATCTGTTTGAAGGGTAACGGGAGCTTGAGCATTAGAGCAGGATTGGCATCTGCCGCCATCTCCATTCCCCCAGAACGGGCTGCGGCGACAGCTTCCGTTAGTCCTTGTGACTGATCTGGATCACTCAAAGCCGTGACGATGCCATGGACGGTCTGTAGCAGTTGTCGCATTTCTTTCAGAATAAACGCGCGTTCAGCCGGTTTCAGTTGAATGGCGGTTCGACCGTCATCACCGGGTACGGTACTGCCTGTGATGAAAAACCAACCCAACAAACTTGCACCAACCACCCAAAGAAACAGGGCGAGCCAGCAAAGAGTTTTTGATGGTAAAAGTGAAGGTGTCATAATAATTTTAGAAACAGATGTCCTCATAAAAATATGATTTCTCAGACATACTTTATCCGAGAAAATCTTTCTAGCTCTCGAGCCCCTCGCCTGCGATCCTTCCAGTTATCACCGGAAGGATCGAAACAGATGACTTTCTGGCCCTACCAATTCGTTTCTCAAAATTTCTCCGACTGGTTCCTAAGAACAACTGTAGGGTTTTACAATCAGCACGAGAACAGGAAAGTAACGTAGATGACAACTACCGACCACGCCCTCCCTTTCCTCCGCTCTTTCCACCACCGCCCCCACCAGAAGGAAAGCCTGGAGTGTTAGAACGATCCTGAGAGCGAATACCCTTCTCCAAACGATCCTGCTTCATTTCCTTTTCTCGAAATTGCTCGCGAAGCTGCTCCTTTTCTCTCAGCATTTCTTTTGTCTGGTCCTTCTCCTGGAGCTGTTCTTGGAGCTGAAGACGGTCCCGATCTTTCGCTTGGTCTTGGGACCATCCCATATCGACTACGGCAAAAAACAAACCCACACTGACTGCGAGAACACTGAAAAAAGCCTTTGAATGTATCATGACATTCCTCCTTCGGTAGAAAACAGAAGCGATATTGCTCCTGACCTATGAATCGACTTTAAAAAAACAAGAACACAGTGCCCTTTGATTAATCGTATGTCTTTCAAATTCAGTGCCATCGGGAAACCTTCCTGTTTATTCAGGGAATCTTTTCTGTTGACCAATTACTAGCCCACGATCATATGAGTCATTAAGCCACAAAACCTTCAGTAAAGAAGTACCAAATATCTACAGTTCTCAACCTTTTACTGGCGGTGAATAGCACTACAGTCTAGGTGAGTTGGCTGTACGAGAAGATCATTGAAAGATTAGACAAACCAGGATTACAAGGGTTACCTTCTTATGAGCTTTGAAAAGAAAGTGTTTATTACGTTTCTCTTAGTAAGCTATTTGGTTAAAGGTTTCTTTATCCCCTCATGTTTTGTTTGTTTTCCTGCCGTCCTAGGGCCACCGTACAATTGAGTGGAGTGAAGGAACGGATAGATCGTCGCACGGCAACCCCCTTCATGTTTCAGGTAACTGGAATCTAATCGAAAGCAGCAGACATGGGTCATTCCGAAAATTTTTCAGTTGGTGAAGCCCAACTCATGGGCAGTCTTCGCCCAACAAGGGATGCCATCATCACCATCGATGAACAGCAACACATTATTTTATTTAACTCCGCTGCGGAGGAGATGTTTGGGTATACAGAGTCAGAGGCGATAGGACAACCTCTCGATCGATTGATCCCTAAGCGATTCCAACCTTCCCATAGAGAGTATGTTCGTCACATCAGTGAAACTGGTACCGCCCACCAAAAAACAGGGAAGTTTGGTGAAATCTTTGGGCTTCGCTCCAATGGAGATGAGTTTCCAATGGAGACCTCTTTCTTACAGTTTGAGCTTCCTGGAAAGACGCGCTTAACGATCATTCTCCGTGATATCACCGAACGTGTAGAGATAGAACGAGATCTTCATACGGAACGAGAATTTATCAGTGCGGTGCTAGAGACGGCGGAGGCTCTCGTCGTGGTTCTTGATTCGCAAGGACGAATCGTTCGTTTCAACCATGCCTGTGAAATGTTGTCCGGGTATTCCTTTGAAGAAGTGCAAGGCAAAATTGTCTGGGATCTTCTTCTGCCTAAAGAAGAAATTTCTGGAGTCAAACACGTTTTTCAAGAACTTTCTCCAAAAACCCAATCGAATCAATTTGAGAACCGCTGGGTCACCAAAGATAATGAAACGAAGTTGATTGCCTGGTCTAACACGATCCTTGGTAATAAAAATGGCGAGGTGGAATACGTTATTGGGACGGGCATTGATATCACCCAACGGAAGAAGGCTGAATCTTTACTGGAGGAAAATCAGCGTGCACTGTCTACTCTGCTGAATAATCTCTCTGGCATGGCCTATCGATGTCGGCATGATAAGGATTGGACCATGGAATTTGTGAGTGATGGTTCGAACGAGTTGTGCGGATACCGGCCTAAAGAATTGATCGGCAAGGAAGCTATGTCGTTTGGCAGGGAGATCATCCATCCAGAAGACCGCCAAAAGGTATGGGAAAAAATATCTTCCGCGCTCAAAGCCAGCAAGAGCTACCAACTGGTCTATCGAATTCACACGGCCAACGGCTCAGAAAAGTGGGTATGGGAACAGGGCTGTGGGGTGAGTTCGCCGACAGGCGAACTGGTGACGTTAGAGGGATTCATCACCGACATCACCGCGCGCAAACGAGCCGAAGCGCTTCTTGAAGGAGAAAATACCATTCTCGCTAGCATTGCCATGGGTGCTAACCTCTCAGACACCCTTGACCAAGTCTGCCTTCTCATCGAGAAGCAATGTCCTGGAATACGTAGCTCTGTCCTTATCCTCGAAGGAAGCACTCTGCGGCACATTTCGTCTCCCACTATGCCTGAAGGCTATATGCAGTCCATTGATGGAGTTACGATTGGGCCAAGCGTTGGATCCTGCGGAACAGCAGCCTATCGTCGGGAACCAGTTATCGTGTCCGACATTGCCACTGATCCCCTGTGGGCGGAATACCGCGATCTTGCATTACAGCACGACCTCCAGTCGTGCTGGTCAATGCCCATTGTCTCGACACACGATCATGTACTCGGCACCTTTGCGATGTATGCCCTTGAAGCTCGAAGCCCCTTGACGGAGGAATTGGCCGTCATTCGCGTGGCAACGAATCTGGCCGGAATTACTATTGAACGCAATCAGATGGAAAAGACCCTGAAACAGGCTCAACAACTTGCTGCATTAGGCACAGTAGCCTCTGGGTTGGCTCATGAAATTGGCACCCCGATGAACATCATTCTCGGACGCGCAGAATTACTCAAAAAAAAGACTGCGGATGTCCTCATGCAAAAGGGCCTGACTATCATCGTCAATCAAATTGAGCGCATCACGAAATTGATGAATCAACTGTTGCGGTTTGCGAGGCGAAGTCCACTCGAGCCACGCCTCGTGGATCTACGTGGGGTTCTTGAGACCACCATCGAGCTCATACACCATCGAGCGGATCGTTCCGATGTCACAGTCGAAACATGCTATGCGGATGAATGCCAATTTACCCAAGGCGATCCCGATCAATTAGAGCAAGTGTTTCTCAACTTACTCACCAATGCCATTCATGCTATGTCTGAAGGTGGGGTGCTTCGAATTGATATGAGCCTTGCTGATGAGCGCACGAAAGTGACGATAGCCGACACCGGCACAGGTATTTCGAAGGAGGATCTCTCCAGTATATTCGAACCATTTTTTACGACGAAGCCCATTGGCAAGGGCACAGGGCTTGGCCTGATGGTTGTGAAAGACATCATTGAGCAGCATGCCGGCTCCATCTCGGTCGTGAGTGAACCCGGTCAGGGTACCACCTTTACTATTTTGTTACCCCATCACGAGAACTCATAGTTCATACGTTCATAGAACACGGGATGGACCGTCCCTGTGGGCACAGGTTTGTTCTATTGCGGCATTTCGCTTCTCTGTCGGTGTGACAGTGTAGAATTTTTCCCCAATCGAATTAGACAATCTCAAAAAAATACAAGGCTTTCTCACCAACTATTCCCCTCCTCGTTGATCCTTCACACCATTTCCCAAAGGCATGATAGTTGCTCCCTCAATATTCTTGATGAGAAAAGTACAACTCCTATAGACCACATAGACCTTGGTCAAAAGAAAGGAGAAAGGACTCGTTGAGTAAGAACTCTGACACCGTATTTCGTAAGATCCTCATTGTAGAAGATGATCCAGCCTTGCGGAGTGTACTCGTTGAGGAATTGTCCGATATAGGTGACTTCACCGTTACGGAAGCTGAGAACGGGAAAGAGGCTCTTCAACAAATTGAAGGGAGTCAACCTGACATTATTTTGACCGATCTTCGTATGCCATCTGGCGGGCTTGAGTACCTTCGCCGTCTTCGAGTGGTGGCCCTGAGTTTCCCCATCATTGTGGCGACCGCGTTGGGGGATGATACAACCCGAAAAGAAGTCTTGGAATGTGGTATCGATGCGTTTTTGGTCAAACCAGTACACATAGCCGACATCCAAACCACCATCCTGCAGTGCTTGAATGGAAACCGGACAACCCCTCCCACTTCACATTCATCCTAGTTCAAGATTACGGTTTTGATCCGATCTTTCCTACAACCAAAATCCCTGATTCTTGTTTACGTAATGAGATATTCCAGGAGATCTAGGATTCGTCTGGTCTATCCCCATTCATTCTCCCACCACGTAAACACTTCTCTTGCAATCCTCTAGGATCTTCTTTCCCAATCTCACAGTGACTCCTAAGATTCAGAACGAGACTCACTCCTAGTTGAATATCCACACATTAACTGTGGCATTTGAGGACAAACCCGTCACCAAGGATTGGGGTAAAGGTCAACAGACTGTGTTCATAGCAAGACCCGTATTCAAAGACATGTGATGCACTGAGGTCCTTCAGACAAGGGCACTATCGTGTGGCGAATTCAAGAAGAACACGCCCTATGGGGACACCCTTGATGGATGGGGTTCTGGGCTATTCGCTTTCAGATCCCCATAAGACTTCGTTGTTTTTTGGATGGCATGCATCTTGATATTTAGGTGTACAAATACGAGATGGAAACTCTTTCGAATTCAGAAATGATGTGTCGTGCCAATTGCGGTTGTTCAGGAACGAAAGGGATGAAAGATGTGTTGTGAACAATGTCGTGGGTTGATGGTCCTGGATGCTGGTCTAACCGTGGAGTGTGCGGAACCGGGGGTATGGGCGTGCGTGCTCCGTTGTTTGAATTGTGGGAGGCTATCAATTCGAAAATCTTACAGACCTGAATATATTACCGACGTATTAAGCTTACAACGCCGTTCAGTCATTTGATGGGATCTTAAATACTATTGCCCATGGTTTTGTGCTTCAAGATAGCATCCTATTGCCATGACATGATTTAAAAATGGAGGTGCTTACATGATACGTACAATCAAACATTTTATGCTGTTGGGTAGCATTCTGGTTATCTGTTCTGCAATCCCTTCTCTGGCCCTTGCAGACGAAGGCGAAATGAAGCATATGAAGCACATGATGAAGAAGGAGAAGATGACCGTCGTCCATCTCTCAACAGAAGATCCCGACGCCGCCGGCATGGCCATGGCCTTAGCCTCAAGTCTTCACGAAAAGACCAAAAAAGTCGTGATCTTTCTAGACGTGCACGGAGTAAAGGTTGGCGTGGAGAATCCCCCTGCTGCCTTGCAAGAAGCCAATGCCAAAGTTCGGGAATTTATTGACCAGGCAGGGCGAGTGATTGTGTGCCGCCCCTGTTTACACAAGATGGGTGTGAACGAGACTGACCTTTTACCGGGAGCCGAATTTTCCCATCCAGAAAAGATGTCGAAGATTTTCGCCGGTGGAACCACCGTGATCGATTATTAGGGGAACAGGGTAAATTCTCCTCGTCATTCACGATAGTTTTTATCGGGAAGCTATCCTTCTTCCGTCATGTCCGACGGCTGTTATTAGGCATCCATCTTGAGATTTTTTCGGATGGATCCCCGCCTACTACCTGCGGGGATGACGGGAGGGAAAACCGCAGGGATGACGATACCTTGGTCATGCCCGACATTTGTTATCGGGCATCCATCCTGGGTTTTTTTGTTTCGAATGGATACCCGCCCCTGTCAAAAGCAGCAGAACAGGCTCTACAACCGCGGGCATGACAATTTGAGGTTAGCGGGTAGAAACAGAAGGCGCGTATGATTTCTTTATGTACCTTCCCCCAGATTGGAAAGAATTATGATGATCTTGGAAAATCATGAGTTCTCGTCCCACAAACAAACAATGAACAAAGGTACAGTCTTCTCTACGCTAACTTCTGGGTTCCTTATCTCATGTATTGTCATGTTTGGGTGTTCTCATCAGCCAGAAACACATGATAGTACTCACATGAGTAAAGGCCATGCCGGCGCGGTGGAATCTATGCAAAATGAGCGCTCAGCTTTCAAGCTTAGCCCATCAGCTGAAAAGGTGCATCGTGCCGTCATGCGTGAACATTTAGAAGCCATCCATGAAATTGTCAGCGCGCTAGCGGAGGCAAATTTCTCCAAGGCAGAACACATCACGACGACTCAATTGGGATTCGCCAAACACCGGGAAGCCATGCGTCGACAGCAGCCAGAAGCGTTTCCACCCATCTATCATGACCTTGCGATGGCTCATCATGAAGCAGCTGAAGAACTGGCTCACGCCATGCCTTCGCACGATCTGAAAGAAATTCTTCCCCACCTGGAGCGAACGTTGCTTGCCTGTGTGGCATGTCATCAGGCATTTGAGTTCTAGGAGATCATCTTACACAACGAACGATTCTTACACATTTATGCCTTGTTCGTTTCTCCCTTAATCAAGGGCTCATATTGTGAGCCATTCCCCGAAACCCTGAGAACCTTGAGTTGCAAGATCGTGTGGAGCAAAGATTTGTTTGGGAGCCAAAGGAAAAGCTGACTTTCATGTTCGCGCCATGAAAGATGGTGACCTTCTTGAGTTTGGCAAAGTTTGCCTAAAGGTCCTTGAAACGCCTGGGCATACACGTGAAGGGATTTCCATCCTCGTCTATGATCTGAA
The DNA here is from genome assembly GCA_029261255.1 of Nitrospirales bacterium. GTDB lineage: Bacteria > Nitrospirota > Nitrospiria > Nitrospirales > UBA8639 > Nitrospira_E. Next base: position 5,718 of record JAJDBQ010000058.1, on the reverse strand, counting down.
AAGGAGTTATTCAACACCCCATTCGGTACTCACTGGGGATACATTATTCATCGGTGATGTTGGACGTCCTGACCTCATGGCATCTATTGGAGTGAGTGCCGATGAGTTAGCGGGAATGCTCTATGATTCCTTGCAGAACAAACTGCTTCCTTTACCGGACGAAACGCTCGTATACCCCGCTCATAGAGCCGGATCTATGTGTGGGAAAAACCTGAGCACGGACACCTTTTCCACCATGGAAACTCAGCGTCGGTACAACTATGCCTTGCAACCGATGAAGAAAAACGAATTCATTTAGTTGGTCACGGCTAACCAACCAGAAGCTCCCCAGTATTTCGGCAACGATGCCATGTTCAATCGAACCGAACAGCCCACGCTTGACCAAGTCCTTGAACGAGAACTTACTCCCTTATCTCTAGATGATGTGCTCAAATTACACGTCGCGGTGGCTCAAGTCCTGGATGTGCGCGATCCCACGGATTTTGCTAGAGGGCATTTGATTGGGAGTGTGAACATTGGACTCGGCGGCAATTTTGCGACGTAGGCCGGCATTATCTTTTCTCCTCAAAAATACATTGTCATTATTGCTGAGCGGGGACGCGAAAAAGAAGCCGCCATGAGATTAGGCCGAATTGGCTTTGATCAGGTCGCAGGGTATCTGAAACAGGGAATGGATGCACTGTCTAAGCAGCCTGATCTTGTGGGTCGTACGGTCCGTATTACTGCCCAGACTTTGGCAGAAGAATTACACACGGCCGAACCCCCGCTCGTCCTTGATGTCTGTGCTGAGCGGGAATGGAAAGAAAAAATGATCGGACACATTTTAAATATTCCAGTGAGCCATCTCGAGGAATGAATTGATGAGGTGACCCGTGACCGCCAAATTGTTGTTCATTGCGCCTCAGGGTATCGCTCTTCGATCGCCGCAAGCCTCTTGGAAAAACATAGGATTACAAATGTGATGGACCTTGTTGGTGGCATTGATGTATGGGAAAAGGTTCAACCAGAACCTGTGGCTACAGCGGATAACCTTGATACGAAGAAAAGGGAAATCGTGGGATGGGGATTTTTGGGGCAGGGCCTTCCGGAGCAGCTGTGGCAATTGTCTACATAAACTTACCAAAGCAATCGTACATTGCTGTTTACGTTAACGTGTTCAGTTAATCATTAACATCATGCCTTAACAATCTCGCCGAAAATTTTCACCCCGTAACCATGTAGTCATTGAAAGTTCTTGATTAATAAGGATTTTCCATTTTATTACTCCTTGGTACAGCTATTGCTAAGTCATCACAAATAGCGAAGAAATTTTACTAATTTATTTTTCACACAAAAAGGAGAAAAGTAATGACACAGACAAATGGCCGGGTCATGGTTGTCGATGACGAAGCGGATGTTCGAACGATCGCCAGAATGTGTTTGGAAAAAGCCGGCTACATCGTTATTGAGGCCGAAGATGGTGAGCAAGCGATCAAGGAAATTAAACAAGGGGATAACCCCGTGATGCTGGATGTGATTGTCACAGACATTAATATGCCTAAAGTCAATGGATTGGAAGCCATTAACTTTTTCCAACAAGAATGGCCTCATGTGCCGTTGATCGTGATGACAGGATACCCAAACCTAGAAACGGCCAAAGAATTGATGAAAAATGGACTAGTGGACTATTTAGTCAAACCCGTAGATAAAGAAAAGCTAGTCGCGGCCGTTGAAAAGGGCATGAGCCAAAGAGGATTGAGTAGCTTCAGTTAACCCCATTCAGTGAAAAACAGGCCTCTCGTCTATCCACATCCTATTTAGATGAGGGGCCTGATTCCGGAAATCCTCTGGAAGATTTATTAGAAATGATTTATTGAGATACGCCCCGGGCAATGAGGAGACCTCTACGGTGACCAACCATCAGGCAATTAATGATTTAATTTTACATGCAGCAGATGAAGGAATTTTTGGCCTTGATTTAGAAGGCAAGCATACCTTTGTTAACCCAGCTGCCGCGCGAATTCTTGGATTCGATGCAGAGGAATTATTGGGGAAGCCCAGTCATGCCATCTGGCATCATACCAAAAACAATGGCGAACCTTATCCGGCTGAAGAATGTCCGATTTACGGAGCGTATAAGGATGGGAAGATTCACCATGGAGAAGATGAACTGTTCTGGCGAAAAAATGGGACTTCGTTTCCAGTTCAATACTCAAGTCGACCAATCGTTAATGAGGATAAGACACTAATCGGAGCGGTTGTCACGTTTCGAGATATTTCAGCTCGCCGTGAAGCTGAACAAACGATTACAGAACTTCGTCGCCAAAATGACTATGTGCTAAATTCTGCAGGAGAAGGAATATTTGGGTTGGACCTTGAAGGCTGTCATACATTTGCGAATCCCTCTGCAGCACAATTATTGGGATATGAAATTTCTGAACTACTTGGCCAACCCAGTCATTCACTCTGGCACCACACCAAAGACAATGGGAACCCCTACCCCAAAGAAGAATGTCCGATTTATGGGGCGTATAAGGATGGGAAGATTCACCATGGAGAGGATGAACTGTTCTGGCGAAAAGATGGGTCGAGTTTTATTGCTCAATATTGCAGCACCCCTATGCGAAATAGTAAGGGGGATTTGATCGGCGCAGTCGTGACGTTTCAGGATATTACAGAGCGGAAACGCCTTGCGGCTCAATTGCTGGAAGCAGCAAAAATAGCGGAAGTCACAAGAGTATTAGGCAATGTGGGTCATGATATTAAAAACATGTTGATGCCCGTTTTGACCGGAACCAGTCTGTTGGAAGACGAATTGAATGACCTATTCCCAAGTCTGACTAAATCCGACATTAAAGACGTTAAAAAAATCGAGTCGGTCTGTACAGAACTGACGCAAATGATCAAGCAGAATGGACGACGCATTCAAGACCGTGTGAGGGAAATTGCGGATGCGGTAAAAGGCGTAACCAGCGAACCGCATTTTGTGGCATGTCAAGTGTCGCCAATTGTTGAAGGGGTCATGAAATCACTGCAAATATTAGCCAAAGAAAAAGGCGTGGCATTGTTAACCAAAGACTTAGAACATCTTCCTTCTCTTGAAGCCGATGGGAAACGCCTCTTTACCGCTCTCTTTAATCTTATCGGCAATGCTATTCCAGAAGTTCCCAAGGGTGGCTCGGTCACGGTGACCGGTTCTGCCAATGGCAGAAATAACAAACTTGATCTGGTCGTCGTCGATACCGGGAAAGGAATGCCACGAGAAGTACAAGAGCGGCTCTTCACCAAAAATGCGATTAGCACCAAAGCGGGCGGGACAGGACTTGGAACAAAAATTGTGAAAGATGCCATTGATGCTCACAAAGGAACCATTCGGGTTGAAAGTACACAAGGAATCGGAACGTCATTTTTCATATCTCTTCCACTTTGTCAATCAGGAGAACCAACGGAGAAAGTGAGGCCGAAGACGGATGTACCTGAAAACGAGACTTCACGTATAACTTTCTAAGTATCAAGATAAAGATCAAAGGCTATGCGAATGTTAAACAAATTGATCGTCGTCGGGTTAGTGTGGACCTTGGCATGTTCCACATCGGCCGAATCCGTATGGGCCAGTGGCATTGGAGAACAAACCGTAAAGTCCACTTGCACAACCTGCCACCGAATTGAAGGGAACCCTGTCTCTCGGAAAAATAAAAAAGCACCCGATCTCATCTGGGCAGGAAACAAGTATCAACCGCAGTGGTTGGAAGAATGGCTGCAAGATCCCAAACAACGATTGTATCCAGTGGGCTACGATTACAATGCTAAACGCAAGCAGCCTCACCTGGCACTCCCAGCTGAGACAGCCAAAGCTGTAACTCAATATTTAGCATTATTGAAAGATCCGAGGATTCAAGAAGGCATCATGAAACCTGGTACGTCGGAGCAAATGCAGAAGGGCAAGAAATTATATCAGGAACATGCTTGCACGAACTGCCATTGGACTCCAGCGGAAACTCGCCGTGGGTATACGGGAGGAAAATCCAGTACGTCGTTTTTAAAAATGGGAACACGTCTCAAAGCCGATTGGGTGTACCGATTCAACTTGAACCCCAATGATTTTGTCCCGAAAAGCGGAGCGTATATTCCTAAACCCCCATTGCCGGATTCTGATATTTATGCGATCACAGCCTATATGATGACTTTTGGAAAATAGGGAACCTGATTAGAACAGACATATCTCACGAAAGGATCGATTGAAAATGTTGACGAGACACGTGAGGGCTAAAGCAATGACAGGATGGATCATCGCAATGGTCATACCGAGTTTAATCCTGTTAGGTACTTCTATTGCTGTCGCGAATGGCAATAGCGAAAATGGCAAGGCCCTCTATCAGGAAAGTTGTCAGCATTGTCACGGATTTATTGGAAAGGGAGATGGCCAAATGGCGGAATATCTGGAACCACGTCCCGCCAATCTGGCAAGCCAGACCACCCAAGCGAAGTCTGATGGAGAATTAAAAGACCTTATTCTGAAGGGGAAGGAAGGAACGGCCATGGTCGGGTTCGAAGGAGCCTTTGAAGAACCACAACTGAATGATCTCTTAGTGTACCTCCGCTCCCTCAAACCCTGAGTCTGTCGACGATGAGAAATTCCTTCCTTAAAAACTCTGTGCGAAGGAGGTCCTGACATGAAACTCAAAACTACTTCAACGACTTTCAAAATCTTCGTAGGCACATTGGGAATCGCTACCGCCCTAGCTGGCAGTATGGCCTTGGCAGATACCACACAAAATGAAAAAGCTTCCGCAAAAGTCACCCGAACCTTCCTCGAGGAATTGAAGGGAGCGATGAAACGAGAAATGAGCAAAGGAGGACCATTAGAGGCCATTAAGGTCTGTGGAGAATTGGCTCCAGAAATTGCCAACCGTTTATCGCGGGAAAACGGATGGCGAGTCACGCGTGTGGGGACACGAATTCGAAATCCGTTACTTGGGATGCCGGATGCCTGGGAGCAGGAAGTCCTTGGTAAGTTTGCCGCACGTGCCGCAAAAGGTGAAGCCTTTTCACAAATGAACCATAGCGAAGTCGTATCGGAACCTGAGGGGCAATACTTTCGATTCATGAAACCAATTGCTGTTCAACCCAAATGCCTGCTGTGTCATGGACCGAACGAAACCATTCCTGATTCCATCAAGAATGTCTTGACGAAACACTACCCTTTCGATGCCGCAACGGGATACAAGGCCGGGGATCTTCGAGGAGCTGTCAGCATCAAACAACCATTGCCCCAGCAAGAGCACTGAAACAGACAAATGGAAAACCGAAGTGATTATTCTGCTTGGATTCGGTCAAACACATCGAGTGGGTTTTTGAAGAAATGCATTCATTCCTTTTTATTTCATATGTCATTCCAAAGCACATCACTTAAGGTGGTTCTGAAATGATTAGAAAGATGGACGCTATGAACAAGAAAAAAAGAAGTCTGATTTTTCTGCTTATCCTTTTTGGTGGAATATTTGTGCATTGGGGATTTGGCGCCGCGCATCAGAAAACGGAGTCTTTATTGGATGGCCCAGGAATCATTGAAGTAGCAGGTGTGCGCGTACCTGACATTGGGCCGCTTCCAACAGTGGTTCCCATTCCGGCAACAAATCTCAATTATAAGGCCAAGGTTAAGCTCGGAGAACAACTGTATTTTGATGGGCGCTTATCCCAGAACGGAGCGATATCGTGTGCCTTTTGCCATACACCAGG
>JAJDBQ010000057.1 GCA_029261255.1 Nitrospirales bacterium | reverse complement strand
CAAGGGCTGAAGACCGATGGTTGAGGCCTTCCATGTTTTTCCAGCCTTTTTCATGATTCGCTCCAAATCACGAAAATCACCAATCCCCCAATTGTCTCCTGAACGAATCCCATACAATTGCACGCCAATTCCCCATTCCCGGCTTGCCCCTGACGGGAGATAACACTGCTGCGGAGCGGCAATCACGAAACTGCGGGCTTCCAACACGCGCGCGCCAATTCGGATCGTAAGCTCCAGCTCGTAATACCCAAAACGCAGACGACCCGGTCGAGTCACTTGTATCCGCGTATACCGAGTTCCATGTCGTTCGGTTTCTTCAAGAACAACACATGCCGTCCCCTTTATCTTGGACGATCGAGTTTTTCCTTCTTCATCTTTCAGCTGACATTCGAAAACAACAGTCTCAAGAGAATCATCGCCGAGAGGTAGCATTATCGGAAAACACAATGGCGTTCGAGTTTCCGGGTAATGCAACAGGACAGGCTCGAGAATATTGACCCATCTCTCTTCCGTGATTCGCTCCCATTCTCGTAGAATATCTGTATCCGACTGAATATTGAGACCCAATGCCTGCAAGGTCATTCGAAGCATGTCATCTGTCGCATGACGAACATGTCCTCTACCATCGACATACTCATATTCTATGCCAACTAATTCTGCTAATGCCCGCAGATCAGGAGCTCCGGTATTCGTAGAAAAATCATGCATATTCTTGGCTTTATTTGGCTTCATCTCTGCTAATTCGAACGTCATCTAATTGTTAAGGAGAGGTTCAACCGAGAATGTGTCCATTCTCACAAAAGAGGGGAAAAAACATAGGGTTTGCGAGCATTTACCCTCTTTTGAGATACCATAATGTACACGTTAGGGCAAGAAAAAACCCTTACAGACTTACCAGGGTAGACTCAATCCCAACACAACCGACGAAACGATAAAGAATCACAAGAGATTTCTTGAATACACGAATCCGGACTCGACTGGTGAATGAACAATCATCCTCCTCAGCACAAGCATGCTAAAACTCTCCATAGGACTAATTGGTCATTGGTAAAAAATGTTGTTTCGTTTTACAATGAAACAACAAAGAAATGTGAAACAACAATCAGGAATCAAAGGGTCAGCAATATCCCGACACGATTTCAGCTCATTCTTTCATCTCAAAAAAAGGAGGTATCATCATGGATTCAGATACACGAGTCATTCTTTGCGGAGGTTTAGCGATGATAACCGGAATTTTGTTAGGCACCGGGCTGGGACTCTTAATGGCACCTCAGACAGGCAGACGAACAAGACGTCAAATCAAAAATTACCTCCACGATGCCACGGACCGCATGAATGATATGGCAGGAGAGACCAAGGACCGCATGAATGATATGGCGGGAGAGACCAAGAACCGTATGAACGATTTCGTAGACAAAGGCAAACGCTTCGTCGAAGACCGAATCTAACTCAGAGCATCTCTAATATTCTGATTCGGGGAGCCACTGCCTATTCAATCGCATGGCTCCCCATTTCGAAGATCGCAAGTCGCATCACGGCCATTCCCCCAGTATCCCTGCGCCAAGCCTAGCTAGTTAAAATCCAGATTCATTCAGTTACTACCGAAGAAACTGACATTCGGTCAGTTAAATAATTTAGGCAAAAAACGACATCATGAAAACACTTGGGCGGTTTATAGGACTGCTGCTACTTCTTCTCATATTCGGGATTTCAATTGGTGGTCTTCTATGGGAGGAAGGTCAGATTCCAGCCTGGCTAATCTCTATTTTTTTGTTACCCTCAGCTATTTTCCTCGACTATTGGGTGAAGGGGAAATACCCATCTAAAATTCTGAAATATTCAACAACCCTTGGGATTCTCTTTACGACGCTCACCGGATTCTTCTTGTTGGGTTATCTAGGCCTAAAGCTAGAGATTGCCTTTGCCATTATTCTTATTTTATTAATTTTAATTTATGCTCCATGGCTCCTCCTCATACCGTTTGAACTATTTATTACTTAATCTCCGACGCCTGCTGTTCCGCTCCGGGGACGAACGCTCTTATGATCCTGCGGGCCTTGTCTGAGCGCAGCAAGTTGGTCCGCTCTCCCACTGGCGTCTGTCCCATCTTCATCTGCTGAACAGGGCGTCAGTGGTTTTGGGTCCTTTTGCCGAAACAAAAGGGGCTCGGCTGCCGGGCCGAAACCCGGCAATCTCAGAAAACCGCTTGGACTCAATCGTTGGTTCAATGTTGTGCGCCTCGTTCAATCAGTTGTTTCACTAAAAAGACAGGATGGATTCTCGATTAAAAATATCGAGAAAAACGTCATGAGAGGAGAGCCGGAGATTAATTAGAATTTTTACTGGTGTGTTTCAAATCTCGCAGACGCATCAGGGCCATGGCTCGCCCTTCCAATTCATACACCTTTCCTCCTCGCCACGTTTTCGGAATATCTTTAGAATCTGTGACCGCCGTATCAAACACCCATTCCCATGCCACGCCTTTTTTATGGGCCGGAAGCGTGAAGGAAACAGCTTCATGATAGGCATTCAAGAGCAATAGGAACGAATCATCAACAATGGGATTTCCTAATTCATCCATCTCTTCAATGGCATCTCCAGCCAACCGAATCCCTAGAGTTAACAGACCTTTATCCCAATCCTCTTCAGTCATTTCCTTTCCATCATTGGCAAACCAGGCAATATCTTTAACCTCAGAGTCTTTAATATGTTTGCCCTGAAAAAAACGTCGTCGATGAAAAACAGGGTGGTCTTTCTTAATGGCAATAAGCTGTTTCACGAAATCTAGCAATTCAGCTTGAACCTTCGTGATATTCCAATCAAACCAACTGATAGGGTTATCCTGGCAATACGCATTGTTGTTTCCGCCCTGCGTGCGCCCAATTTCATCACCCCCAGCAATCATAGGGACGCCCTGAGAAAGCAATAACGTCGCGAAGAAATTTCGTTTTTGACGTTCACGTAGCTGTTGAATCGCAGGGTCGTCTGTCGGACCCTCTACACCACAATTCCAGCTCTCATTGTCATCAGTCCCATCTCGACTGTCCTCTAGATTGGCTTCATTATGCTTATGGTCATATGACACCAAATCATGAAGCGTAAATCCGTCATGCGCCGTAACAAAGTTGATACTCGCATATGGTTGACGTCCGCTTAACCCATAAAGATCGCTACTCCCCGCTAAGCGAGAGGCGAATTCGCCAAGCAAACCATTATCGCCCGTCCAATACCGCCGAACGACATCACGGTACTTCCCATTCCATTCAGCCCACCCCGGAGGGAAATTCCCAACTTGATAGCCGCCCTCGCCTAAGTCCCATGGTTCAGCAATCAGTTTCACCTGCGACAAAATGGGATCTTGATGAATGATGTCGAAAAAGGCGCTGAGACGATCGACATCATGCAGCTCGCGTGCGAGCGCCGAGGCTAAATCAAAGCGAAAGCCATCGACATGCATGTCGCACACCCAATACCGCAAGCTATCCATAATCAATTGAAGGGTCCGTGGATGTCGAACGTTTAAGGTATTGCCACATCCCGTGTAATCCATGTAATACCGAGGATCGTCAGGCGACAGTCGATAATATGCTGCATTATCAATACCCCGGAAAGACAAGGTGGGTCCGAGATGATTCCCCTCGCCCGTATGGTTGTACACAACATCCAAGATGACTTCTATGCCAGCACTATGCAGAGTCTTGACCATCGTCTTGAACTCATAGACTTTTCGGCCTTCTCGAGGATAGGCCGAGTAGCGAATATCAGGCGCAAAATACCCGATGGAATTGTATCCCCAATAATTACTCAACCCTTTATCAAGGAGGAACTGATCATTCACAAAATGATGAACTGGCAGAAGCTCGACCGCTGTCACACCTAACGACTGCAGGTGTGCAATCATAGGCGGCGATGCCAAACCCTCATACGTACCCCGTAGACGTTCGGGCACATCAGGATGATTCATGGTGAATCCTTTGACGTGTACTTCATAGATCACTGTCTGAGCCCACGGAATTTTCAACAGCCGATCATGGCCCCACGAAAAGGCTTGATCCACCACCATGCATTTGGGTACATGCCCTGCATTGTTTCGTTCATCCCGCAGTAAATCTTCTTCAGGCTGACCAATCCGATATCCAAACATGACATCCGACCATTTCACGATGCCGGTTATGGCTTTGGCATATGGGTCAATTAAGAGTTTGGACGGATTGAAACGATGACCGGCAGACGGCTCATACGGTCCATGCACGCGATAGCCATACAAATGCCCTGGGCGAACCTCAGGCAGGTACACATGCCACACCAAATCGGTACATTCTTCAAGAGAAAGGGAAACCGTTTCACGCTCTTGATATTCGCTATCAAACAAACAGAGATCGACGCCTGTGGCATTTTCAGAAAACAAGGCAAAATTCACCCCTTCGCCATCCCACGTCGCCCCTAATGGATACGGTCGTCCCGGTCGTCGTCTCATGGATTCAGCTCCATTTCATCTAATGTCACAACAATCGGCGATGCCATACTTGGCAAGCCCTCCAACAGGATGAAGGACGTAAAGGATAGATCACTCGGAAAAAACTTGCCTAATTCAAAGGGAATGCTCAAAAAATTCCGTCCAGCAAGGCCTCAGCTACTTTGAAGCAAGGAGCCTACCTTAACGACGTGAGCACGACAAAATAGGAAGAACGCTGCCGGCGTTTCCTTCAGCATTCCCAGCAATAATACCGTAACAGGCTAGATAGGAACTGGAAACCCCCCAGCATTTCCTCCGTTGCAATCTTTTCATGAAAAAACGTGACGGACCGAATTATCATGTTAAAATAATTTTGGTAATCACTGAACTCAATCTCCCTATCATCAACAAGGCTTCATTCTTCTTCCTCTATGACACGTCGACCATCGGCACACCATACTCCGAGACCCGAAACACAACCAATTGGTGCGTTCGTCACCGGACCATCGCAAGTCACCTTTCGAGCCTGGGCTCCTTGGGTGAAAACGATCGCCGTGGAAATACTTGGGAACGACTCAGACATTCATCCTATGCAGCCTCAACCTTTCGGCTACTGGGAAACGACGGTATCGAATATTGGCGTGGGCACCCGCTATCAATTTGTTCTGCATGAAAAACTCACACGCCCTGACCCGGCTTCTCGG
>JAJDBQ010000056.1 GCA_029261255.1 Nitrospirales bacterium | reverse complement strand
AAAAATTGCCGTGACGACAGAAATGCCATATTGAGAAATAGAGCGAAGCTCCTTGAGCCCAGGCAGCCCGCTCAAGTTCGTTTCAATGGGAAAAGTGACGAATTGTTCGACCTCGACAGGACCTAAGGCTGGCGCCCGAGTGAGAACCTGGACTTGCACCGGCGTGAGATCAGGCACCGCATCAATGGGCAACTCCCCCAACGAAAATACACCCATGCCAATAACCAGAAGAAGAGCCACGAGTGTAAAAAATCGATAACGAAGTGAGAGAATAAGAAGGCGTTCCATAGAGATTAGTGCCCTTCGCCTTCAATCGAATGTTTGAGGAGTGAGTTTTTCAAATCAAAGACACCCTCAATCACCACTTCATCTCCAGACGTGAGCCCTTCTGTCACTTCAATCCATCCATCGCTTTCTTGGCCAAAAGTGACGGGGATAAACGCATAGTCGATGCCATCTTTCACAAAGACACCACGAACCCCTTCAACGATAGTTGGGGCAGTCACCGGAATAGCCAGAATAGACGCCTCCCCTTCCTCTAAACGAACTTCAACGTATTCATGAGGTTTCAACAAACCCTGCTGATTATCAACATCAAACCGGAGCTGGATAGTCAATGTCGCTTTGTCCGCAATGGGCGAGATATACGCCAAAGGCGCTTCAATGGGCTTTCGGCCTTTGGCAAGAATGGTCCCGCGGTCACCTTCCTTGAATCGTTGAGCCTGTTCGATCGGAAGATTGGCAAAAACCCAAACTTGCCGAGTATCCACGACCTCAAAGAGCTGATCGCCTGTGCGCACACCCTGCCCAAGAACAACGGTCTGCTCTGATACGACACCCGCCAACGGAGCCTTAATGATGTAGCGATGACCCTCCATGGAATGGCTGTGAAGCAACTCGTCCAGATCCTTCTTTAGCAACCCCATATTTTGAAGTTTTTCCGTGACATGCTGATTAATAGCTTGAGACTCAAAATACTGAGCTTGATCTTCCATGAGACGCCGCTCAGACACAATTTGTTCGGCATGAAGTTTTTTGGTTCGTTCGAAATTGGCTTGACGAAGATCCACTTGAACCTTCGAGACCAAAAATTCCTCCACCAATTCATCCAATTTAAGGCTCCCAATGGCGAGCAAAGGATCACCGGCTTTCACACGGTTCCCTAATTGAACGAACACCTCTTCCACTTGGCCTTCAAGTCGTGAGGACACCCTGGCCATCTTGCCGAGATCTAACGCAACCCCACCCGGTGCCACGATGGCTTGAGAGAGCATTCGTTCCTCAACAAGTGCCGTCTTGATCCGTTGTTGAGCTGAATCTGTTAGCTCAAGCGACGAAGAATTGGAGCCCTCAGGAGTCTCCACCATTTCAGATTGGACTTCGCTCTCAGGTTCAGGTGGATCAGTGCATCCCTGAAGCAAAAGCAATGGAATAAAAAAAATTATATACATACGCAGAACACACCTCTTTACAATTAACTTAAGAATCTCAAGTAAACTTCTTCCAGAACTTTTTTGTCTCCACGAGTCCTACGCTGCTAACCGATGCCTGACGCACGACCCTCTTAGTGGAGACCCTTATCTATCAGCGAAACCTGTTTGAGCGTAGCGAGTTGTTTCGCTCTCCAAAAATTGCGTCCACTTAAATCTGAAGAGGTCGGACGTGGCATCAATGGTTTTGGGTCCTTTTGCCGAAACAAAAGGACCTCGGCTGCCTGGCCGAATCCCGGCATCTAACCACTAAGAGAAATCTTTGGGAAATAAGCTTGGCTGTCCCCCCCTCCCCACTTGGCCATTGACCAGGGAATTCAAGAACAACTTTAGATTAAACCGAAAGAACAGGGGGAGCTCGAGAGGAGAAGTTTGTAGGAATTATTGAGAAATGGATGTTGGGGAGTGAAAAACTCTTTGTCAAAGCACAAGGAACATTGAAAATTTGAGCATGAGTAGCAACCACCAGGTCATGTGAAAATTCTGCATTCTCTGACTCAACTACTAAGGAGGGTTTGATAACAGTAAAACCGTAGGTGGCCTCTTCAAAGTCATAAGGTGTATGCGATTCAGAATGAGAAGGTCCAGATCCATCTCCTAAAAAGAAAAACCCATCATGATGATGTTCTTCTTGATCATGCCCTTGGTGAGCATGAACTGGCGTATTCACTAAAATCGAATGATAGGTTCCGCCATGAACATGTCCCGACTTAGCATGAGCATGATCGGCTTCAGGATGGATATGGACAAGAGGTAGCGTGAGGACCCAAATGACCAACCATACTCGAAGTAATGCCTTTTGCATGATTTTCATTAAAGATTCCTACTCACTAGATCGGCATGATCAATTCCGCAATTAAGCCTATCATAAAGAAAAGGAAAGAAAAGCAACATTGGGATCTTACCCTTTTCGAGGTAACTTCTGAAGCTGTGCGAGTTCTACCATAGTCTCTAAACGAACGACACGTTTATCAACATCAACGACATGCTGATCTAGCCGCTCAATATCTCGATTGAGTCGCTTCACTTCATCCGTCAACTTTAACGTATCAAGCAAGAGCTCCTTCCAGCCGGCCATTATTTCTTCTCCAGACGCTTCAGGGTCTTATTCAGTTTTTGTCTGGTTGACTGCGTGTCTTTAATCGCATCTTTTAGACGACTGGCAACTAGATTCATCAATTCCTGCTCACCAAGGACATCAAGCCCCTCAGGGTCATAAGCCTCAATCGCCTCTCGAACAATGGCGGTGGCCGATGTCCCCTTTCGTTTTGCCAAACGTTCTAACTTAGAGACATTTCTCTGAGAGACAAGGTATTGTTTACGAATGAGTGGCTGAGTACTAACTGGCATAATGAAACCTCCTATTGTGTATCATTATACACATACATACTAATACGAACAAGGCATACACCTATACACGATTGATTCCTTGTCGAAATGGCTCAGATCCATCAATACATGCATTAACTCAGGCTTTCACCTGAAAGACAAGTCATTTGTTCTGCTACCAATTACGTTAAGACTCCCCCCTATTACACCTTTGAGAAAATCAGAGACAATGAAACCTCGACACAATTCTAGAGGAAGAAATTGGAAGACTCTTGAGCTAAAAAACTTTATAATGCATTTATAGGTTCCTGACACGAATGGCACTAAGTTAAGCCCTTGGACCATGAAACAATAGCTGCACAAACATGGGGGATTTGGCATAGTGTGCGATGAAACATTTCACGCCCTTATTCCCAAACTTCCATCTTCAGACTCTCCGCA
>JAJDBQ010000055.1 GCA_029261255.1 Nitrospirales bacterium | reverse complement strand
ATGGTTCGAATCTCAAGAAACGGAACCATTGACCTTATCCTTGCCGGATGATGATTGGTTATTGGAAATTACCCCTGATGGACGATTAATTTGTGTTGCCGGGTACGATTTGGATGAGATGAAAAGTATCCTCTCTGATGGTACGGCGGAAGACTTAGGTGGGGATGAATTAGCCAAACAGGTGAAATTTTTCCTCCAGCAAACCACGTCCAAGTATCGTCGAAAGCTTCTGGCTGAAGGGTTTACTGAGCGTATTGAAATGACGGAAGATTTTGTGGCCGCGAATTTTGAACAGACCATCGACTTGGGAGCGCTTTCAGAGGTCCGTCAACAAATTCAAACATGCCAGTCTTGGTTCCGGTCATAAATCCAACCTGAATGAGTAGATAACACGATCCTGATCCTCCGTATCGATGCCGACAAAGCCAACCATAGAATCCTTCAAGCAGTTTCGCGAGATCGTGTATAGTTTTCGTGTGTCCAGGATCATTTTCTCGGCATTAGATTTAGATCTTTTTAATGTGATGGGCCATCGAGAATGGGCCATTCCGCAATTAGCGAAGCGCTTAAAAGTCAGTACACGGGGATTACATATTCTTTGCCGGAATTTGGCTAGTGTCGGCTTGTTGGTTCCTGCATTAGGCCGCTATCGAACGAGTGCGATCGTCAAGCGATATTTGCAAAAAGAGAGCAGTGAGTATCGCGGGGATTATGTAAGGCTCATGCATCGTCAATGGGACGAATGGTCTCGGCTAACTGATGTCGTGCAAACAGGCGTGCCGTTTGACAGTCAAGAGCCAGAAACGCCTGAATACCGAGAGTCGTTTACATGGGCCATGCATCATCGTTCCCAGGAACCGGCTGAACAGGTTGCCAGTCAACTCTCTCTTAAGTCTGCCCGTTCATTCCTTGATGTAGGTGGTGGGCCTGGCACGTATGCACTCGCATTCCTTCACAAGAATCCGAAGTTGCAGGCGACCGTCATGGATCGTCCGGCTGCACTCGAAGTGGCGAAGGTCTTAGCAACACAATCTTCTCTGGAATCACGTCTTTCATATCAAACAGGAGATTTCATCAACGATAAGATTCCTGGGAAGTACGACATCATATGGTATTCCAATGTGCTTCATATCTACTCGCCAGCTGAAAACCTCAAGGTATTTAGAAAAATTAAACGAGCACTCAACCCTGGTGGGCGTCTCCTCATCCAAGATACATTTCTGGAAAATCCCAAAGGGCTTCGGCCGCTAGAGACGAATTTGTTCGCGGTGAGTATGCTCCTCTACACAGACACCGGAAACACCTACCCAATACAAGACGTACGAGCCTGGCTTCAGAAGGCTGGCCTCAGTCGCACACGCCTAATCAAACTCAAAAAAGGGACGGGTGATTGGGAAGGACAAATCCTCGAAGCTCGACTACCGGTGCCGACCTCAGTTCCTCGTAGAATCGCTCCTCGTAGCATTTGAGAACATTCGCGGCATTTATTCGACAGGTCATCTATATAACAGATCCGCTTCAGGTTCATCGTTATGATTCTGGAGTCTGTGCCGTCGCTTCGGTGGTGAGAGAAGGAGAGGGAGGCGGTGATTGAGATTGTGGCAGATTGACAAAGAATGTGGTGCCGCGTTCTTTTACGCTATGGACTTCAATTTGTCCATGATGTTCTTGAATGATTTGGTGGGCAATGGCGAGGCCTAGTCCCGTTCCTTCATGTTCCTCGCTGAGATGTTTTGTGGTGAAGAAAGGATCAAAGATATGTTCAATATCTTCTGATGCGATCCCTGAGCCTACATCTTGAATTTCAAATTGAACCCAATGAGATTTTCCTGGTGATGAAAGATCCCGAGTTCGAACAGTTAAGACTCCTCCCTCCGGCAACATGGCTTCAACCGCATTAAATAGGAAATTGAGGATCACCTGTTTCAGTTGCTGGCGATCAGCGAAGATGGTGGGTAAATCGCTTACCAGATCAGTTTCAATGACAATCAGTTCATGCGATGGACGCACTCGTAACGTATATAGACAGGATTCTATAATCTCGTTCAGATCTTCTTCTCGTAAGAATGGCTCCATTGGTCTGGCATAATCCAGAATTTCTCGAGTTAACCGTTCAATCCGAAAGACGTCTTCTTTCACCACTTTGCTGAATCGGACTAAAAACTGCTCATCATCTTTGCGTTCAGGGGCTAAATCGACAAAGGCTTTGATGGATGTCAATGGATTGCGGATTTCGTGAGCTAATCCTGCAGCCATGGTTTCGAGCGAACGGAGCCTATCAGTCCGGCGTACTAACGACTGCGAACGCTTGAGTTCTTCATAGAGGAGGGCATTGTCGAGTGCAACCGACGCTTCTTGAGATAACGTGGCCAGTAATTCCAATTCTTGTGACGTATAGCCCCCTCCATTGTTCTCCGTTGGACCGAAGATACAAAATCCTAAGACTCGGTTCTTATTGACTAACGGTAAACAGACTCTTGCTCCGATCGTTGTCAGATTGGTCAAGAAAGGCCGTGACTCAGAATCTGTCAAGGACTCTCGGATTTCAGTAATCACAAATGACGTGGCGCCTTTTCTCCAATAGTCTTCGAGAGAAGACATTTGACCGAGCTGGAGGCCTGAGAAATCAGATAATGGCATGCCATAGCTAGAAACGGGTTGATATTCCTGTCCTCCGGTCTTTCGTAAACACAATGTTCCCCATTGGATCCCGAGCGTGGGGCAGATCGATTGCACAATGGTGGACGTCAAATCTTTCAGCTCTAAAATAGACACGAGTGATTTTGAAAAATTCAATACGGTTTTGTATTGATCATAGCGTTCTTTGAATAGTGCTTTTGTGATCAACGTCGTTGCTTGAGTTCTTAACGATGATGCACCAAAGACCAGCAACAGCAACACAAAGAGTTCGACGAGGGAATAGCCCAGATTCATTGACCCAAAATACCATTGTTGCGCAAGTAATAAGGCTGGATAGGCTGGAAACGCGACTAAAAGCACCAGCAAACCGCCCGTGACTCCGCGTTCTAACGCAGTGCCTAAATCCAAGAACCGATAGCGGAGAAGCGTATAGGCGACGACAGAGGTATACACGGTCAAGAGAATGGCACCATACGGCGGAATGTTGATGCCATACCACAGAGGGAAGGTGCCAATTCCACCGCTGTATGCCACGATAGACCCGAAGGCTAAGAGATAAAAACGATATCGTTCACCGCCGCTTTTGCTGCGAGCGCCTTGCACCAATGACCATGTGCCATAACACGCGCAGAACACAAACCAGGGGAGAAAAAAATGGAAGACAGGGCCAGGCTGAGGCCAAAAATGAAATCCACCGGCAGGCTGAACATCAGCCACAAAATATGGCGTCAAATTCATGAGGAAAAAGAAGACACTCAAGCCTGTTGCCAGCCAGAGTAGCGGGCGTTTCTTTCGAGTGCTTTCTAATAATGTCAGCACATGCCAGAGATAGACACCCGGTAAAAAAATGGCACCCATCATTAAGAGGCGAACATAGAAGAGAGCCAAATCATGAGTAGAAGAAATTTGCCAGGCCCAGTATCCGTATCCCCATATGGCTGCGGCGAGCGCGTAGACACCATAGGCTTGATGCTTAGGGTCTGAGGGATGTTTTGCGAAGACAATAATTCCGGAGATAGTGGCGGCTAGGCCGTTTAGAAGTCCGCTGAAGGCGTGAAAATTCACGTAGCAGAAGGGTTCCCTGGGGTGACGAATGTCTTTCTAGCGTTTGTTTCGCGAGTGCACAACCTATTGGACAATAAATGTCAGGAGAAGTCAAAATATTCTCTTCACCCAGTCATCCCACCATTAGCGATCAAATCGTACTGCAGGGGAAATTTCGTTGTTATTCGCCGCGGGCATGACTCTGGGGTATGTGATGACGGGCCTAGAAGACTCGCACCCAATCAGCTTAGGCAGCCTGTATGAAGGGGCTGGTCCCCCTCCCGGTTGAGTGGGCGTGAGGAACGGTCTCTCGCTGAGGGAGAAGTGAGAGGTGAGGGGAGGCGGAGGGTTTTTCCAACACAATGAGATAGGCTTGGTTTGCAAATGTGGGATAGACCCCGGTATACAGCCCATCTATCGAGTCGAGACACGTCATCCATTCAGCTTGATCAAAAAAACGAAATTGCCCTTCTTTCTCGGCCTGTCGAATTTTTCCATAATTGTTTAAGAGATTTCGTGCTTCGACTTTCTGATCTGTTTCACCTGCATGGCTGACTAAGTTTTGATAGATGCCAGAAAAGTCTCCATTCGGTTTGAGATTGGTGAGCACCAATCGGCCTCCAGGTGCCAAGACCCGGAATAATTCTCGCAAGGCATCCTGAGGATGAGACAGATATCCAAGCACCAAATTTGAGACGATCCGGTCGAATTGATTATCAATAAATGGTAGAGCATGCTGTAGGTCAACTTGTGACCAAGACATCTGAACGGCAGGGAGCCCTGAAGTGGATGACCGTTTCTGTTGGCGGTGGGCTTGGGTCATCTGCGATTGCGCACGGATGAGTGCTTCATGAACTACATCAATGCCGACATAGCGAATCGGGTTTTCCGAAATGTAATCTAGTTGCTTCTGCGTGTCCTGCAAAGACTGTAAGAAATATAAGCCCCCGTTTCCGTTCCCACACCCAGCATCTAAGAATTGTTGGCCAGGGGTAATGGGCCCAAGTGCATGAAAGACGTGATCTAAGAGCTGTACATAATCCGGACAGGTTCCAACGGTTTGGAAATGTCCTAAATAGTCAGTCCAGAATGTATGTCCAACTTCAGCCAGTGAATGTTGGGGAGATGCTATTTTTTCATGACGATTTTGTCGGCCTAGATCTGTGCGATTGGGTTCGAGTATGTCCCTTTCTAAGGAATAGACCCCTAAATCTTCATGGCAATGCTGAATCATTTGCCGATACGTGGCTCGAGCTATTTTGGGGTTTTCTTGAACACGATGCAATGAGTCTGGTACGTCCAACCACTTTGACAACTGCGCGTTGATTGCCTGTTTAAATGTCGCCTGATCCTGTACATCTATCCAGGCATCATTTCCCGCGGCAATATACATGATAGGCGTCTCTATTTTCTGAACATCCACAAGCGTGGTTTCAAGTGTTGCAAAGTTATTGGTCAGCGCATCATCTAAAAAATGAGATCCAACGTTAAATCCTAAAATATTGGCGGAATCTTGGATCTGACCATTGAGAAAGTTAGCAAAGACATCTTCTTGGTGGACGGTGGATACTGAACGTTGAACATCCACGACTCCGACTAGCAGGATGAGAAGATTCAGCGTGGATTCTTGAGACTCGGCTTTTAACGCCACACGCGAAGCCAAGCTTGAGGCAACGCCGATGACAGGGCTCAGAGGCCATGCTCGGCGAACACATTTCGTGACTGCTTGAAAGTCTTCTTTCATCGAAGAAAGGGAGCTGTCAAAATGTGTCCCATTGCTTTCTCCGACATGATTCGTATGATCATAGCGAATGACGTGGAACCCATTGCTCGCAAAATAGTACGCTAATGTCAGGTAGTCTCGCTTTGTTTCTCCATACCCAGGAGCCAGCACGACCACAGGCAAGACTGAAAGATTTGTCGCGCGGGGATAATCATGATAGGCCATAATTGTCGAGCCAGAAGAATTTTGAAATGAAATTCTCGAGCTTGTAATGTGCTGGGGGGTGTGGAGCTTCCCAGAGTTTTTCGTCTGCATTGGTTTGTTCGTGAGTACATCACGAGCTCGAGATTCATCTGCGTGTGGATCCTTTTCACATGAATAGCTCTCTTCCTCTTGGGTGACCTGACTAATCACGAAACATTCTTGCTCTAATGGGAAAGAGTCTTGTCTATCACCATGAGATGTGTTGAGGAATCCTTGTAAATCCGATAGTGCCACAGTGAGAATTGTGGTCCCTTCCCATGGTGAGGATCCTGGTTGAATGTGAATATGTTGAATGGTTCCCGTTTGAGGTTCGGTCGAGGCGTCTCCTGTTGTTCCAATAATCTGAAACTTCAGTTCTTGCCCGACTCCTAACGGGGGCAAACCTTGAATACGTAATTCTAGAGACCTTGATTCTCTCGCTCGTATCTGACCGTCCCAATTTCCACCGAGACAATGAAAATATAAGGGAACTGATGAAGGTTGATCTACAGGATGTTTCTTCGGTCCTCGATGAGAAGAAATTTCTTGTGCGTGCAATTGACTGATCTTCTTAGAACGTAAGCTGTCAGAATTTTGCGTCAATCCATTCATCGTGTGTCCCCCAAAAGGCTAGGTAATTATACGTACATTCTTAGGCAAAGAAATTTCTGGGTTCAGAAGAACCTCAATACATTTCATCTGCAGGATGACTCTGTTTAAAAATGAATCGAAGAAGGCGATGTGAGGGGGAGTTGATGCCCTGAGTCTTGTCGATGATTCAGGGGGCCTTCTGATTCATTTTCTTCTGACACGTGAGTAGAGCAACCTGAATGCCAAAATTATATTTTCCTGAAGATACCCGGATGGAAGAAGACATACCTTTGGAATTACTGGGAAATTTTTGCCCGATAGCCTCAAGCTCTCTTGCGAGCTGAGTGCGCATACTGTCGACTAACTGACGGACATGGCGTGATTGCGTAGAGATCCCTGACAGAGGCAAGGCTTTGAGATTGACTCAAGACCTTTGGCTACCTAGAATTTACTCACGACCATCAACATCACGAGGAGGTTCGTATGAAACACGGCACCATCCGCAATGTTGTCCTGGCGTCCTATCCTGGAGCCGGAAAAACCAGCCTGACCGAAGCCTTTGCCTTTTCAGTCGGAATGATCCCCACCATGGGCAGTGTCCTACAGGGCAGTACTATCGGGGATTTTGAACCAGAAGAAATACACCGACATCACTCCTTGAGTACCGCGCTGATTCAATTTACATGGCAAGAAACCCAATTCAATGTTCTCGACACGCCAGGAATGCTGGACTATGGCGTGGAAGTTCAATCCGCATTACGAGCTGCTGATGGAGTAATCATGGTTCTCGGTGCGGGGACAGGACTTCGTTCAGAAATTGAACGTGTCTGGGAATGTATTCAAGAGCATGAACTGCCGTGTCTGCTGTTCATCAATGAATTAGATAAGGCCGGCGGAGATCTCTATGGAACCTTAGGTGACTGTGAAGAGACTTTAGGACTCAAAGGTGTGCCTCTCACCATCCCAGCCAGGCTAGATGATCAGTTGACGGGAGTCGTCGACCTGCTATCCTGCCAAATGGTGACAGCCAATAGGCAGTCATCAAAGGTTCGGCGGACTGGCATTCCAACAGAACTCGAAGCCTTCGCTCTAGAAGCTCGTCGTCGACTCACAGAACTCGTTGCTGAAACCAATGATCAATTGGTTGAAAAATATCTGACTGATGGAGAACTCTCTGATGAGGATCTCATTGATGGATTAACGCTAGGAACGCTGGGGCGAAAAATTGTGCCAGTGCTCTGTGGCTCTGCTACTGAAAGTATTGGCATGACAAGCGTTTTGGAGGCGATCACGCGTTTTCTGCCTTCACCGGAAGATCGAGCAAGTCTCCATCCCTTACGAGGCACAGAGCCGCAAACACACGCAGTCTGTCAACGCCAGGCAGAGCCTCAGGCTCCTTTTTCAGGATTCGCATTTAAAACCACGATTGACCCATTCATGGGGCGTCTCACGTATGTTCGTGTGATGTCAGGGACGTTGCCAGCTGATTCACCGTTCTTCAATCCTTCGCGACACACAAAGGAGAAGGGTGGCCATCTTTTCTTTTCCGTCGGAAAAAAACATCAACTCATCGAACACGCCTCTGCGGGAGACATCGTCGCCATCGCAAAACTCAAGGATACGCAAACTGGTGATACCATCTGCGATGAGAAACATCCCATCGTGTATCCGCGTCTCAATATTGTGAAGCCCGTCATGTCTTATGCCTTAGAGGTCAAAAGCAATAAGGAAATTGAGAAGGTCAGTTTGGGGCTTCATAAATTAGTCGAAGAGGATCCCTCTCTGGAATTTTTGCGAAATGATGAAACCAAAGAAATGCTCTTGAGTGGGGTAGGGCAAGTTCATATTGACGCCACGTTAGCAAAATTACGGCGGAAGTTTGGAGTCGACGTCAATTTACAAATGCCGAAAGTACCCTACAAAGAAACCATCCATCACATGGCGCAAGCGCAAGGGAAATATAAAAAACAAACCGGTGGTCATGGCCAATTTGGGGATTGCTGGTTGAAGATTGAACCTCTGCCACATGGGAAAGGATTTGAGTTTCACAATGAAATTGTGGGGGGAGCCATACCGCGAAATTTTATCCCGGCTATCGAAAAAGGTGTTCGCGAGGCTATGCAGCATGGCATGCTTGCCGGATTTCCAGTCGTCGACATTCAAGTGACGGTGTATGACGGTTCACACCATCCCGTCGATTCCTCGGAAATGGCATTTAAGGTCGCTGCGTCCATGGGATTCAAAAAAGCAATGGAATCGGCACAGGCAGGATTACTCGAGCCAGTCATGGCTGTCGAGGTGACGATCCCAAATGATCTTGTCGGCACGGTCATTGGTGATCTCAATTCTCGCCGAGGGCGTATTCAAGGGATGGATGTAAAAGGACATAATGAAATTCTTAAAGCCCATGTGCCTTTAGCCGAAATGCTCACCTATGCACCAACACTCACGTCGTTGACGGCAGGCAAAGGCAGCTATCGCATGGAATTCTTTGGTTACGAAGAGGTGCCGAAGGAATTAAGCGCCCACGTCGTCGAAGAACATAAAAAAGAAGCCGTGCCCTTAGCTTAAGATGGGCCGATAATACTGGAATCTTAGCGCATGCCTTTTTTTCATAGAAGGAATAGCCCTATAAATTCTTGCTCGTAGCCATGATCAATGTTACATGTTGGGAGAAGGGAGAGCCACGTAAAATTTCGTGTTTGATCCCTGAGAATACTCCCCATGTGCGAACTGATCACTATGGCTAAGAATACCCGCCAAATTATATTCATCCTACAAGCCGCGTTTGATCCAACAAAACTCCATAAGTGTCTGGAGTGTTGCCGCAGCAGCCGCCAGACAGATACCTTTCCAATTTGGTGGCGAATCGATGGCAATGGATTCACACTGTGGCTCTCTGAACTCATACTTGCTGATTCTACTGCGACGCCTCCGACCTGGCATGTCAAATTGGAATCACTCGCCGCCTTACCACCTTCGGGAATCCAACAATGGGACATGACCGTTACAACGATTGAACAATTCCTGAAAGACGAGAAGATAGCATACACAAGTAGTATTGGAGAGAACTGTAATGCATGAAGTTCTGCCACCTTGGCTCGAGGAGTTATCAGAGGAAATGGTAATTGATCAGGGGACATCCGTTGGAGAACAAGGACGGGCCAATATAATCACCATTGGGGTAAGGGATGACAGCCTAATAAGTTGGGACAGAAATCCTTGAAAGAATGTATTCTCGGCTCTCGTGATCTCTACGAAGTAAAAGCTGAAGAACAGCCTATATTGTTTTATTATTGGTATGACGAACAAGCTGGAGAAGTACGGTTTAGTTCCATCGCTTCTGAACACAAAACCCCGCCCTTCGAATGCGAGTTAGAATATGTCAAGCTTGATTTTCTCGTCGATAATATTTTTTGATAACCATAGGGTAGAGAGAGAAGACACTGGTTTAGCTATCTGGACATCAAGATTGTATTCATCTGATCCTTATACCTTCGCACCGCATGAAAGCCCAAGCAATGTTCAACAAATCCACTACGGCTTTGGGGGAAGAAGTATCTTGATGAAAAGTAATGTTTTAACCCTTACCCTCATCATCTTCTTTGTCTTGTTTCCTCCGTTAGCCATTATAGCGGCTGAACATTCATCACCTGCGGGTTTGCAGTGGCAATTAAGAGATGACACTGGATGGAGTGCCCGATACGAGCGGTTAGGAATTAAAGGAACGATAGAAGATCAAGTGCAAATCTTGTTTGTTGAAGTGCGTGATGGTGAATTTTTGAATGATTCAGTTCTTGAAATCTTTGTTTCGCGAGAAGGAATGATTCGTGCTCGCCGGCTTGATGGCAGGAGTAACCGAACGTGTTTCTACATTGGGCATATTAAGAATATTCCTACCATATTTGATCAAGCCCTTCGAGTCAAAGATCGAGTGAGCGAGATCACCGGTGCCTATACATGTGAAACCGATTCGAAAAAAGGTGAATGGAGCGGAACCATCTTTTGGTGAGGTTCAACTTTCAGTTATAGATATTTGAATAGATCAAAGGTATCGGGCTGCTTGCTGTATGCACTTCAATCAAATCAAAATTTCAACTAGGGTTGGCCTTTATGCAGCCTTCTAAGGCGACGCATTGGATCAAACACAAAGACAATTAGTCGTTGTGATATTCTTTTTGGTGAATGACCTGGAGGAGGTCACGAGCACAACTAAAAACGAGTTTAGGTGGAGTTCTCATTCGCTTCCCGAGATAAATCGTATTTCAAAAAAAAATATTTCCAGTGATTATGAGCTTTCAAGATGACAGCCCTTTAACTCTTTACTTCATTCTGGAGGTATAATGATTTTTATAAAGACGAGTGCAATAGTTTTTCTGATACTAGTATTCTGCGGGGAGGCCCTGGCTGCTAACCCACTCTCAAAATGCGATAATCCAGGGGTTTTGCAAACGGAGTATTGGAAAAAATTCGAGAATATGGTGAAGAATGAATATTATAAAAACTACGTGGGTCACGATGATGATATCCGTCTGGCAGCCAAAGACAGAGCAAAATTCTTGGGCCATGCCCTTGGTCGTTTGTCCAAAGCAGTACACAACAATCCAGAGCGACAAAATATTTTTAGCTGTGTCCAATTAGGTGTCTATCAGACAATGGGGTTTGTTGCACATTTTCATCTGCCACTTGGCATCACTGAATCGGTTAGCTTGTTTGATATGATAAAAGAGGCGTCCATAGGGGGACTAGATGCTCAGGTAGCTCAGGCATCAGGTGTCACATCTGTTGAACCTTACGAGGAGTATCTCAATGCAATTGTCCCTCTTCAAATGCCGATTAGCGGTACGTCGACCACACTCCCAGTGGTTGGATCGGGAACAATCATCAAAGCGGATCCTGCTGACAAGTTTGGTGGAAACAGCTCGTCCCCGGCTTCTTCGTCTGGGACCTGTGATAATTGGATGACTATTACAATGGATGTAGATATGGAAAAGTCCTGTCAGGGTTTTGTTGACAATGGATACGGGCGTCGTCCATCAACAACTGACTGTATTGTCTGTAATCCAGATGATTGGCATCCAGCGACAAAGAATCCCCAGAAGTCGGAGAATGGCGATGGCAAGAGTAATGCGAAGCAAACCATGCAGCTCGGAATCAACTATCCCGGCTATGATTTCAAAAGCTTCTTGCAGGATGAAGCACAACCAGGATTGTGCCGAGCCGCCTGCGAGGAAAATGAACGCTGTCAGGCCTGGACCTATGTCAAACCAGGAACTCAGAGAAACAAGGCGAAATGTTGGCTGAAATACCGTGTTCCTGAACCAAAGAAAGATGTCTGCTGTGTGTCGGGAGTGACAGATTCCTCCTTGCAAGACACTGCCAACGCTCGACTTATCGAACAGGCTTGCTCCACTACCGATCTAAAGTCCGGAAAGGAATGGAGATTTCAACAGAACGTTGGTTATTCATACTATTACGAACATTCAGATTACCTCTGCCCAGAGGGTGGTGAAAGTGCCATGAAGATCGAGGGAAAGAAGCTTATTAGATTTTCTTGTCAAAAGAGCTGGCAGTCTTGTACAAGGGAAAAAGCTCTTGATGGGGATTTAATCTATCCAGCAGAGGATTATCAATGGGGGAAACGTTGGTTTAACAAGCTGAAGGTGAAGTGGCGTGGCATGATTCCTAGAGACCTCTATATCGAGAAAAAATAAGCTTTGGCTCCACGAAGCTGCTCCTGTGTATTCGAATCATGTTCCATTCATCAGCAATATGGAGTAGGAGAGGGAAAGCGGTACTACTTTGAAGCCAGTCTAAGTTTCATCGTTTTCCCATGAGGGAAAACATTCGGAAGTCGTTTTTCATTTATGATTGCAGAATATATTGAAACCTTATTGACGTCTGCGCCTAAATGGGCGAAAGGCATGGATTTTCTCAAGGAAGCAATCGCTATAGAGGCACGGGGGAGAAGATGTCGTGATGATTGGGCGCCGCATCAGCAACACACGAAAGAAGCGATAGTCGATGCGATTAAAGCCTGTGAGCAACATCGAACGGTGTTGGTCGTGGGCTCCGGCGCATGTTTGGATATTCCACTGGCAGAGCTGGCCGATATATTTGAACGAGTCTTACTGATTGATATCGTTCATCCTTTGAAATCAAAAAGACATCCTTGGAATCATGTCAAACATGTCACACTCGATATTACGGGACAAATGGAAACCCTGTATCACAATCCGGAGCAATTACCCGAAATATCTATTCCTGATTTCTATCATAATGTTCCAGAGATAGATGTTGTCCTGTCGGTGAATCTTGCTAGCCAATTACCCGTCATACCACTCAAGTTTTTGGCAAACAAAAAACCTCATGATGAACATGATTTGGAGAGGTTTGCCAAAGACTTACTGGTCGCTCATTTTACTTGGTTATCCGGCTTTACATGTGCGACCGCTCTTATTTGTGACAAAGCTTGGGAGAAATTGGATGCAAGCGGCAATGTCATTGACACCGATGATCCACTGATGGGTCTCATATCACAAACAACCACCAAAGAGTGGTTTTGGGACGTGGCACCAAGGCACGAAACGGGGACTGAATGTTCGCACCGAAACCACGTAGGGTATTGGTCAAATTTTCTATTAACAGATTCTGATGATCTCTCTGTCAGACAGAATATGCATTCCAACTGCACCGATGCTTGCGTACGATAGATTGTCAACATTGAATGAAATAGATAAACGTGCTCTTCGTCCGTTTAGAGTTTCGGTCGGAAGAGGAAGGAAGGTTGGATCAGAGTGAAGACAGTTGTCACACCATTAAAAAAAGTTTCCTCAAAACTCGATCGCTCTTTGTCATTATGGAGTGGGAAACTTCGAGCCATCTTATTATTCACAGCACTTGTTTTTCTGCTTTTCAACGGACCGGCCTTGTCCAATTTACTCGAAGTCAAGAAGGCTGTTGAGGGATCTCTTTGCAAAAAATTAGCGACGGACTATGCTAACAATGCCACGACTTTCAATGTGCAGTCTATTGCGAAACTGCAAATCTGTCTGGCTGAAACGTTAAAGGGGAAGTCTTCGCCTGTCGCTCCACGAAATTTTGATATTCAATCTCCTCAGCCCTTGAGAAGTCGTGTCGACAGTATGCTCCCGAGGCTCCCAACTCCACCAACACCTCCTAGCGCAATAAAAATTCGATAGTAAATGTAGCCGACGTTCCTTACGGCATATAACCCTAAAACGGTGCAGACTGGAATGAACAAATGGATCGTTACGGTCGGGTGGGGGAGTCTGAGGATTGACTGGTGTCCATTAAGACGTGTGAGTTCAATTGATCAACGCAACACTTTATCCTACCCTATGGAGATGGAGTGTGAGGATGAAACACCGAACCCGCATCTATTTTAGTGCTGAACAACGAGCAGCCATTTGGGATCGCTGGCAACGTGGCGAATCCATGCGATCAATTGGTCGCCTCTTTGAGCGAGAGTCCTCCTCCATTTATGCTCTTCTTCAGCCGAGCGGGGGGATTCGCCCGCCCACGAGAACACGCTCACGAGTCGCCTTGAGCTTGTCGGAACACGAAGAGATTTCCCGTGGGATAGTCAGTCAACAGTCCATGCGCGGCATGGCTCGTCGGTTGAAGCCCTCGCCCTCGACGATCAGTCGTGAAATTCATCGCAATGGGGGCTATGATGGTTATCGAGCGGCGGCGGCAGACCAAGCGACCTGGGCTCGAGCGCACCGGCCCAAACGGTGCAAGCTGGCTCAGCATCGTTCCTTAGCGAAGGGCGTCGCCACTAAGCTCCAACAGCAGTGGTCCCCCCAGCAAATTGTCGGGTGGTTGAAGCGACAACAGCCTGAACGAGAAGAAGCCCGCGTGTCCCACGAAACCATCTATCGCAGTCTGTATATTCAGGCCAGAGGCGTCTTGAAGAAGGAGCTGCCGGCTTGCCTCAGAAGCAAACGGGCCATTCGCCGCTCGAAGCATGCGAGTCTGAAGGGACACGGACTGGGGACCATCACGAATGCTCTTTCAATTAAGGACCGGCCCGCCTCCGTCGAAGATCGTGCCGTTCCCGGTCATTGGGAAGGCGACCTTATTGCCGGCACTCATAACAGCCATATTGCGACCTTAGTCGAACGCCAGACGCGGTATGTGATGTTGGTCAAAATCGCACAGAAGAACGCGGAAACCGTGGCGGCGGCCCTCACGAAGCATGCGCAACAATTACCGACCGAGCTGTATCAATCCTTGACCTGGGACCGAGGCACGGAGATGGCCAATCATCGCCAGTTCACGCTCGCGACCGATATTGCGGTGTACTTT
>JAJDBQ010000054.1 GCA_029261255.1 Nitrospirales bacterium | reverse complement strand
CAAACTTGCACCTAAGAGCGGATGTTGTTTAATCGCCTCCCATTCCTCATCTGTAAGCGGCCCCTGCTTACCAAGGACTGCATCAGGTACTCCAATCTTTCCCACGTCATGCATCGGGGCAATCGCAAATAAGCCTTGTGCCCGTGCAGTATCCCAACCAATCTGAAGCGCCACCGATTTCGAATAATGACTTAACCGTTCAATATGGGCACCCGTTTCTTCATCCTTGTAACGTGACGCCCTGGCTAAGCGGAGCATCGTATCCGTGTAGGATTGCTCCAATTCACTATTCTTGTGTTGTTCAGCATCTAGAGAGTGCTTGAGGTCTTTGGCATAGGTCAGCAATTGCGCATGAGCCTGTTTCAATTGATGCGTCTTTTGCTCCTCTTTTTGCAACATATGCTTCAGATCTTTGGCGTAGACTAACAATTGAGACTGGGCAGCCTGTAGCTGAGCTTGAGCCGCATCCGCTATCACAACAGACTTGCCCTCTTCCGGGACACCCCAGGGGGCCTTTCCCTTCAGTCTTGAGGATTGGGACTTCATGTGGCCAGGACCTCTCGAACCTTTTGAATCAATTCGAGCGGACTAAACGGTTTCACTAAATATCCCGCAAGTGCAAGGGAGGCTGTCTGCGCTTGAGCTTCCTGACCATCTCTAGCTGTCAACATGATAACTGGCATCGTTGCCATATGGGGGGACTGACGCAATTGCGTCACCACCTCACATCCATTCAACCCTGGCATCATCCAATCAATAATGAGCAAATCCGGATGATGTTGCTTCACAGCGTCTAACGCCTGAGCCCCATCGACTGCGGTGAGAATTTCATAGGCAGGATTTTCGAGGGTGACCTCAACCAGCAACCTGAGATCTTCATCATCATCAGCGATCACAATCGTTTTGACTGAAGGACTCATAGGCATACGCACTGGCAAGGCCAGACTTTTCTCAGAGAGGATCTAATTCATTCGTAAGATGTTCATCCTCCTTGATGAGATCAGTATTCTGACTTGCCGTATCATTCGTTTGCTCAAACGAGCCTGCCTGCCACATCCGCGCATCCAGTTTTCTTGCAACCGTAATAAACCCTGAGTGAGCGACCATCCGATGATCAGGACGTACACTACGCCCTTTCACATTCCATGTTCGAAGAAGCGTTTCAAAGTTTTCAACTAACGTGAAGACTTTGGTTTCTTCTAAAGCCTGCACGGTTTGCATGACTTGTGGAACCGTGGGAACAAAACTCAAATAGATGCCGCCAACCCGCAAGGCACGTGCCGCATGAGGCACCACTTGCCACGGTTCTGGAATATCGAGGACGACTCGATCAAATGCCCACGCTGCGTCTCCTTCACCTATCTCGATTCCCTCATAGGCATCGCGAATATGGATGAAATGATTCGGCACGTTTCCCATGAACCTCTCTATATTTTTTGTCGCAATGGCCGCGAAATCTTCCCGCAATTCATAACTCACCACACACCCACGATCACCGACTGCTCGCAAGAGCGCCATCGAGAGTGCTCCAGACCCCACGCCCGCCTCAAACACTCGGGCACCAGGATAGACATCAGCCCACATTGGCATAATGGCTAGATCCTTGGGATAAATAACCTGCGCGCCTCTCGGCATTTTTAAAGTATATTCAGCCAGCGTGGGATGAATGGCGATCATAACCTTGCTACTGGAAAATTCAATCGTCGTGCCATCGGGTTTCCCAATAATCTCATCGTGGGGAATACGATCACCGCTGTGTTGAAATATTTCCCCGCTTTTCAGCGTCAGGGCATAATGCCGCTCTTTCTTATCAATCAAATGAATGCGTTCACCAGCTTGAAAAATTTTCATAGTCCGGCATTCTAGCAGGCGAGTTCTTCCCATCGATACCCTTCGAAATGAGGGACTATCTAAAATGAGAAAAGGCGCACATTCCTTTTTCCCTCACAATCCATTTCTTGACAGGTCTTGCTCGCAGATTTATGATTCGTATGTTACGTTTTCTACTTCTCACCATTACACACGTATTCCTTTATTGTCCTCGGTCCTTTCGCCTCTAAAGCATTTCTTTTTGCGTAGCACCGTTTTCCCTCATAACGCATGAAACGATTATTTACAGTCATCGGTCTTGGGCGCTTCGGCTACAGCGTGGCTCAAACCATGGTCGAAAAAGGCTGTGAAGTGCTCGCCATCGACAAAGATGAAGAGCGCATTCAAGCCATAAGCGATATTGCGACATTCGCCGTCCAGTGCGATGCCACTGATGAACGCGCGTTACAAGCCGTCAGCGCTCAAAACGTTGATGTGGCAGTTGTCAGTATCGGTGAGAATATTGAAGCCAGCATCCTCATTGTCCAAACACTCAAAGAAATGGGAGTCAAATCGATCATCGCCAAGGCCGTCGCCCCGATCCAGGGAAAAATCCTTAAAAACCTCGGCGTGGATGAAGTCATTTACCCGGAACGGGATGCTGCAATCCGTCTGGCACATCGATTGGTTTCTCCCGGTGTGATCGAATACCTGGAGCTCTCACCAGGTTTTAGCGTTGAAGAAGTCTCCGTCTCAGACGCGCTTTCAGGATTGAGTTTGGAAGAAATTAAATTACGCGGCCAACACAACTTAAATATTATCGGCATCAAGCAACAAGTGAGTCGAATGGTCAAAGGCCGCATCACCACAGAAGAAACCTTTAACTTTACGCCAAAACCAGATGATGTCGTTGAAAAAGGTGATGTCCTGGTCATGATTGGACAAGAAAAAGATCTGGACCGTTTCTGCAACGATGTGTAAGAAATTTAACGCACCTGTCAAATATCCCCCCATTTTTCTCTCCCCATCTTCATTTATTTGTGCTCATTCAATCATTTTCCCCATTCGGACCATCCAGTGATTTCTCAGTTCTGCCGATCTTGCATAAGAGACGACAATGGCACAGGAAACTCATCTCAGCAAACAACTAATTTTTTCAGTATTTTCAACAACAATCAGATAGGAATACACATCAAGATCTCACAACTTGACTCAATGATTACTTCTGATAAACGGAGCTAAAAATTCTCGATCAATTTGTCTTTGTGCGTTGTTGAGATTTTTGGGCTTGGTTTTTGCTCTCTAAGCACTTATCTGAATTGTCAAGGCATGCTGAATACGTTCTAACATTTAAGGAAAGGGATTCACGAAGAACACATCATGAAACATCAAAGCGTCATGGAACATCCCCAAGAAGCCACAACAGAAGGTGCCACTACCAAGAACACTACCAAGAAAACAGGCGACACAAAATCCGCCATCAAGCCGTACAACCCTGCACTTGAGTCCCTCTATTTCCGGTCATTTGGTAGTCGCCCTCTATTAGATAAACACTCAGAAATCGAATTAGCAAAAAGAATTGATGATGCATCTTCTGCCATACGACACATCATCAAAGATGGACTGAAACTCACGCAGAATCTCAAAAAATGCCCAGAAAAAGACGAGGCCATTGCATTACTCAATGAAACGTTCGCATTAACCGGCCTTTCTGCACCAGCCATTGAAAAACTGAAATCTCTGTTGTCGACATTGGGAAGATCTCACCCAGAGCAAGAGCAATCGGTCCAGGCACTCTGTCAACACCTACAAAAGGCAAAATACGAGTTAGAAAAAGCCAAATCTGAATTGGTACAACGCAACTTGCGTTTAGTGGTCGACATTGCCAAACGCTACACGGGGCACGGCTTAGCTTTTCTCGACCTCGTACAAGAGGGCAATATTGGATTGATGAAAGCTGCAGAGCGCTTCCAATATCAAAAAGGCTTTAAATTCAGCACCTATGCCACCTGGTGGATACGACAAGGCATCACCAGATCACTTGCTGATCAATCTCGTACCATTCGAGTACCTGTCCATCTTAATGAAATTTCGAACAAAATTGCCCGGACATCTAAGAAACTCACTCAACGCTTTGCCCGTCAAGCCCAAGTAGAGGATATCGGTGATGCACTCCAACTCACTCGAGAGAAAGTGTACGAAACTCTCCAAGCGTTTCAAGATCCGATCTCGTTGGAAACCCCAGTGGGTGAAGGAGATACTTTCCTGACTGACTTTATCCCAGATCAAAACAGCATCACACCGGATGGCCCTGTTTCTCGCCAGGAAACCAATCAACAAGTTGAGCGAATCTTGGACTCGCTCACACCAAGAGAGCAAATGGTCATCCGTCTCAGATTTGGGATCGGTCAAGATGAACCTTGGACCCTTGAAGAAGTTGGGCAGAGCATGTCTGTCACTCGCGAACGAGTTCGTCAAATTGAGGCCAAAGCTCTACTAAAATTAAAAGAACCTGCGATGAAAGACATGTTGGCAGCGATTAAGTAAGAGCTGCACTACCCAGCATGCCCCCTGTTCGACTTCAGCTTGCTTCGTGAAGTGCGTCTCTCTTCATTAGCCAGCACTTGTCAAACAACCATGTCCGTCTTTAGCATAGCCGGAGAACTCATTCAGGCAATAATCACATACTTAAGCAGTGATCCGAATTGTCCTCCGATCCCATTGACACATTGAAGCAAGAATATCGATCCCACCTGGAACGATTTTATGCTTGCCTGAATTTAGCTCCCCCTTACCACAGCATTGAAAAAGCTGTGCAACATTTATCAAATACGCTTCGTACAAAACCAGAAACGTTCCGTCAAACCTTACTCGAAGATCCTCAACAAAAATGGTCATTATTTGAAGAAATTTTCCAAGCATCCGGATTATCACGTAAACATCGAGGCATTATCATACAATTGGCGCAGGCCCACTCCTTCACTTCTTCAGATGAGGAATCATTCCGATTCTTGAGAGTTTTTACTGATATTCAGTTTTCGAGCCAGAACTGATAAAATCCAGCCTCTTTCCTGACTCATTGCTCTTCTAGCGAAAATTATCAATGAAAACATTGCGATAAAAAGATACACCTGTTGTATTCATACAACAACCTAGATCCTCAGCTCGATGTTTTCTTGAAATATTCCTAATTTTTATCATTCATGTTATTAGTATAATTTTTGCAGACATTCATTCTCTAAATATTTCAGCTTTTTACTCGATAAATCTATGCGTCAACAGCAAACGCTCTCTAAGTCAGGTTTTTTATCAGGCATAGGCCTCCATTCTGGCAAGCCAACGTCAATTGCCGTTCATCCCGCCCCCCAAAATACCGGTATCATTTTTGTCAAACAGGAAGCCAACAAGATTGTCGCGTGCCCAGCAACCATTCAATATTTAGGACAAACTGACCACTGTACGACACTCCAGGCAGCCGACTTCCAAATTCAAACAGTTGAACACATCCTGGCAGCCATGGCAGGGTTAGAAATAGATAATGCCTATATCGAAATACAAGGGAACGAAATTCCAGCTGCGGACGGAAGCGCCGCCCCTTTTGTGGAACTGCTCGAAGGCTGCGGGCTCACCGCCCAAGAAGAACTAGGCAGCTATATCAAGATCGTGCAGCCAATCCATGTACAAGACGAGCAGAGATCAATCGCCGTCCTCCCCTCAGCACTCCCTCGCATCAGTTACACCATCGACTTCCCGCATCCATTGATTCAACGACAAGACTATGAACATTCCTGCACACCCGCAGAATTCACCAGAAATATTTCGGCTGCTCGAACCTTCGCCTTCCGACAAGAAATCGAGTTTCTCTGGTCACGCGGTCTCGGCTTAGGTGGGTCCCTCAATAATACTGTTGTCTTTTCCGAATCAGACTTAGTCAATGAAGAGGAATTACGATTCACAAACGAATGCGTTCGGCATAAAGTTCTCGACTTAATTGGAGACCTTTCTCTCTTAGGGTTCCCGGTCATCGGCCATTTTGAAGCAAAGCGAGCCGGGCACTTTCTTCACACAAAACTTGTCCAAGCCATTCTGGATAACCCAGACAAATGGATTTTGCTCAACGGAGGTGAAGCAAATAAATCTCGTATCCTTGAGAGAACCGCTTCCTCACTCGCACCCACACATCTACCAGAGTTACAACCTGCATTTCTTGCTGTCTAACCTCTCTGACAATTTCAACATGTTTTTTTAGGGCTCAAAACTGTCCACTACAGATTTATCTTTGCCCTTCCCGTACTGGCATGGTACCGTCCACCCTTCTTATGAATTTTGCAGACCACCTACCTAGAATCATCAAATCCATCCTCACGAGATGGGCCTTGCTGAGCTGCGGTGTCCTTTTCTTACTATCAGGACCAGCGATCGGCGGAACCCCCATTGAACAAGACCCTAAAGGGTTTTTTAATATGATATGGGGAAGCCCCCTCGCAAACCGAAACGACCTCAAAGAAATTGATGATTCCAATGTCCTGAAAATTTATACACTCAAACAAGGCCCCCCCCACGTCGAAGGAATTCCCATGGAGTCAGTGAAACTTTATGGACTGGATGATCAATATGCACGTGCCCTTTTCCGTTATAAAGGCGCATCCACCCACGAATCATTGTTGCAATATTTGGAAGACCGATTTGGGAAAAGTGGTCCAACACATGGAGGCATGATGCGAGGGCTGAATCAA
>JAJDBQ010000053.1 GCA_029261255.1 Nitrospirales bacterium | reverse complement strand
TGCGCCCGCTTGGCCGCGTCGGCTGCTTGAGCCTTCGCCATCGCTGCCGCTTCCGCCGCTTTCTGTGCTGCTGCCTGCTCTTGCGCCCGCTTGGCCGCGTCGGCTGCTTGAGCCTTCGCCATCGCTGCCGCTTCCGTGGCTTTCATCGCTGCCGCCTGCTCTTGCGCCAGCTTCGCCGCGTCGGTTGCTTGAGCCGTCGCCTTCGCCTCTGCGATTTGAGCGGCTTGCGCCGCTTGTACCTTGGCCGCAAGGGCTTCTTCATCCGTCCGAGCTTTATCCACTACTGGAGAATTTCTCTCTGCGATGATCTGGGCCATCCGTGCTTTTTCGACAACTTTCGCTTTCTCTGCCGCCATCGACTGAGCCTCTCGTGCTTCTAGTTCAGCTGCCCGAGCTTTGGCTGCGGCTTTCGCCTCAGCCAACCGAGCTTGTTCTGCAGCCCTCACTTTCGCTTCAGCATTTTTCTGAGCCAATTGTGCTTCCTCTTCCGCAACCTTGACTTTGGCCGCAGCATCCATCTGAGCCAATGCTTGAGAAGCAATGAATGGCATACTCATCAACAAACACAACACGAATACAAAAGACATGTGTTTTTTATTATTGCGGTTAAATTGAAACCCCATGAAGATAACCTCTCCTTAAGTTTGACGTAGCAATGTAGAGCAGGAATTTATTTGATCATTAGGCATCTAAAACAATATTGCCTTTTGGTATTGAAATACAGGGCAAGCAAGACCCTACTTCAGGTTTTTCTCCAGGTGTCGTGCGATACTCGACTTCGCCAGATTTAATGGCCGTGAGACACGTCCCGCAACTTCCTGAGCGACAACCAGAGTCAATGGCAATCCCTGCTTTCTCAGCAAATTCCAAAAGAGACTCAACGCTTTTATCCCACGAAAGAGTTTTTCCAGATTTTGCAAACACGACGTCAACGGCTGGCGCGTCTACTTGAGTCTTTTGAGGAGGCGGAGGTTTTTTTACTGAAGCTGGGCCAAAAGCCTCTGAGAACACTTTTGAATCAGGGACTCCCCATTCTTTGAGTTGAGGAACCAAGGCATTCATCATCGGCGGAGGCCCGCACACATAAAACTCATAATTGTTAGAGGGCAAGAGCTGTTTCAACACATTCACTGAAATAATTCCCTGGTGCTCATTTTGGGATGCTTGATGATCTGATACAGCTGCTTGGCTATGGAAGATATGCAGGCGCATATTAGGAAATTGATGAGCAAGCTCTTCCAACGGCTCCTTCATCACTTGATCTCGACGAGTCTGAGTCCCATAAAACAGCCAAAACTCTCTCTCAGATTTTTTGGCGACAAGCGTTTCGATCATGCTGAGCAAAGGCGTGAGACCAATACCTCCAGCTATAAAAACGACAGGAGCTTTTTTATTGATGTCTAGAAAAAATTTACCACTCGGGGCTTTGACATCTAAAATGTCGCCTTCTTTGAGTTGTGTATGAAAATACGTCGACGCGAGGCCAGGAGGAGCATCCGGGGTCGTGGATGGAGCAGGAATTTGCTTAATACTGACTCGATACCATTCTGATTGAGTTGAACCATTTGACAAAGAATAACAACGAATGAGCGGTTTCGGTCTCTCGGGAATTTCTAATTTGAATATGAGATGCTGACCGGGTCGAAAGGAGGGAAGAGGTTTTTTGTCATGCGGATAGAGATAAAATGAGGCAATCCCTTCCGCCTCTTGTACGATTTTTTTGACAACAAACTTTCGATGACCATTCCATGTATCATGTTGTT
Source organism: Nitrospirales bacterium (assembly GCA_029261255.1). Classification (GTDB taxonomy): domain Bacteria; phylum Nitrospirota; class Nitrospiria; order Nitrospirales; family UBA8639; genus Nitrospira_E. Next base: position 13,075 of record JAJDBQ010000053.1, on the reverse strand, counting down.
TATCTGCACTCACCACTGGAATCTTCGTGGACTCAAGCCGCTGCTCCAACAGCTTTAACGTCAATTGCCGTTGAGCCTCTCGATTATGGGACTCTTTCCACATGTCCCAAAGGAGAAATGCAATTCGGGTGACTACCGCGATGATAAAAAGAAATCCGCCTATGGAGAAAACATCTGTCATTAGGTTTGGATCCCTCAAGAATGCTGAAGTCGTGTACCGATCAAAGGTAGGAAAACTTTGTTATGGCGACGTGGTGAGCATATCTATCTTTTATGGTTATCTCGTAATCAGCCATCATTTAAAATCTCATCGATAGTTCCATCCGTCCACCATGCGCGTCCTTGCGGTCTTCTTGAATGGCACCAAACACATCAATTTGAACAGTAAATCGCTGCCATAAGGCTTGCTGATACCGAACACCAATTGCAGCTGCGCCGCGGTTCCGCTGAATAGAAGTTTTTTCTGTGTTGTCCCTTCCACCTATTTCTAGAATCAATTGCTTTCTCCTTGTTTCACCGAAAAAGGCTTGGTAGCCCAAACTGCCACCAACGGCGTCAGCAGCCTGGTTACTCAGCGGAGAGCCATATTGGCCTAACATGACCGAAGCGAAGAGAATCCCAACACGCCCTAACGGTCCCCCAGCCGCGAAGTTTCGAGCGGCAGAAGAAAATTGATCAATCCCCCAAAAAGCATTCAAATAGAGAATATTATGCGACCGTGGAGGAACCCAAGAAATTTCGCTGAACAAGAGTGTCCCGCGTGAAGTTTGAATTGTTTCGTCGTCTAGAGGATACGACGTGTTAATTTGGAATGTGGTATTCAAAGGACCCAAACGTTGAACGCCACTAATCCCACCGAAGATGGCGTCCCCGGCGTCGTTATCAGATGAGACGAACACCATATCAATGTCCACAGTGCTTATAGGAAAATCAATTTCTGTAAATAAGCCAAACAGCTTCGCGTTTTGGTCATCTTGATTGTCATTCCGATTGACATTATTCCAACCAAAGAGCGCCGTGATTCTTGCATTGGACGTCCAAGGGAGAGGAATATTGTTTCTGGTAATCCCCACAGCATCTATAGAATCCTGAATAAGTTGACCATTCTGAAAAAACAAGGGTTGGCGTCCTACCGAAAAGCCAAGATCAAGAGCTCTGGTGTCTGCTTTATCGAGAATGGGAAATATTTCTCCGAAATCACCTTCGAAAAATAACGTCCTGATATTGGCATTAAATTCTCCCTCACCATCTTTATCTGGATGGAATTGATATGAGGAAAAATTCCCATCTTGATCTAATGGACGTATCCCAATCAAAATGCGTTCGGAAGCGGACAATTTCAAATTGCCAAAGAGATCCAATCGATTGGTCCATTCTGTCACTCGCTCTGCAGGACCACTATCGAATGTTTGGAACGCAGTGCGATAGGTACCAAAAATCCACAGAGATGGTCGCCAAACCGCGCCAGTTGGCAACGTAAATTCCCAACCCAAAGGACCCGATCCTAGAAAGGAGTCCCCTAAAGGCAAGGGGATCAGTTCGGTGACTAATTTAGGACGATCGGGAACGGCATCAATTTGAAGCGGAAGGGCCTCATCAGAGATTCGACTTTCAGATTCAGAGAGGTGATTCCAATCAGAAGGAATGGTTGATGAATCCTTTTCCGCAAGAGCAAGAGATGAGCCGAGAAGAACCATGGCAAGGACGGCCGATACCGTCATAAAAATTTTAGGGGGTTTCATCCAAATGCTCCCGTCATCAAAAGGTAAGCCTCGACGTATATGGGTAGATATATCCCGTAAATTTGATGTGGCAATATGAGAGTTAGCGAACATCAAATGTCACCTCCCGGTCCCAGACGACGACATGCCCGGCTATGACACCCTCGGCAATATCCCTGGCGCTCATTCCATAATCAAAACCCACGATCCCAATTTCATGAAGGAGATTGATGGGGATCATGCCTACCACAAATTCTATTTTGGCTTTATAGGTCCCGACCCCCGTTAAGGCTAATTCATCGATATGATAGGACGCCCACCGATGCCCATTTGGCTCAATCCCTGCTTTATGTTTACGAGCATTGACAGGCCGACCTAACAGGGTGCCTGATAAGGTCAACGGGCGGAGAAATGGGAGAGGAGTAATGGAGCGATTGACCGCCAAGACTTCCTCTTGTTCGCTCCCTCTGTTATTCCGTGTCACAAATTTTGATTGAAGACTAAAGAGGAATTTGTCTTCAGGAATTTCACCATTATGAACATAGAGAGAATGTGAGTCCCGTAAATCACCATTGGGATCAAAGTCCCCAGATTTAAAAATGGCCTTCCCTGTGGGATCAGTCACCGTCACCCGAAGATACGCTAGCCGTTCTGCATCAAATCCGGTTGGAACCCCATGGCCATCAGTCCCATTCTTAACTTCAACATCAAAGGAAATCCCATCAGATGAAGCCTCGTTGGTCTTGATTTCTCCAATTTTAAACCCGGCCTGGAGGACCAACTTTCTTTGTTCATAATATTCAGCTAAGAGTTTGAATTGCTCATTTAAAATCTCACGACCATCATACCGGTCATCCACTGATGACCAGCGCTCAGGAAACTTCGCATCTCCTGAAACTGCATCTTCAAATTCATCGGTGCCCCACCCAGCTTTATAATCAAAGGTCAGCCATTCTCGAATAGTTGCGAGAGCGGCAGCTTTTGCATTATGAGGAAAAATTCCCGGATGAATCACTGAATGATCCGGCCCCGGAAACATGTGATTCGTCCGCTTGCGAGGCTTCGTGGCCACTCCTCCAATTTTGGCCGCAGGCTCGATAGCATATGGAGAAGCAACACCTGGTATCGTGGCCATATGACAATCTTGACACGTGACGCCCTTGAAGGCCGCTGGTGATGTTTTATACTCACTAAATGCTTCTTCTAAACGGAAGCCATTTAAAAGGTTCACGTCATGACAGGTTCCACAAAAACTAGGCTGCGTGAGCTCAAAGAATTTTTCAACTTTTGCATGAATCCCTCGGCCACGACTTTCTCGATCTGGGGTGACCGCATACTCATCACTTTCCAGTACTCGACTTAATTCTTCATTACCATTTGGTCCAAAGACGGGGTCATACAAATCACCTTGAACAAGAGTGAGGCGTCCACTTTCTTTGCCATAAGCTTTGTTAACTCGATGGCACACAATGCAGGTAATCCCCTCACGGGAAGTTGGGTGCCGATCAATGTTACTCATAAAGAGTGGTTCGCCTAGATTCATACCGACTTGGGTATGGCAGCGAATACAAAAATCCCCGTTGGTTCCATTTGTGAGGGCCAACACGGCCCCATGGAATGCATTAAAGACAGGGCTCATTTGTGCATAGGAATGGGGAGAGACGGACCATTCACGATAGTGGTCCTCATGGCAGACTTTACATTGCTCGGAGGAGGGATACTTTTTCCCCGCAAAAACCATTGAATGGCTTTTATTAGCGGTGAGAAATTCCTTGGGAGATTCCTCCTGTGTTTCAACGATAACCTCACCTAATTCCTCATCGGGTAGGAGCTCTTCAACGGAATCTTCTGCCAATAGGCCGTCTGTTGAGTCATCCGTCAAAAGCTCATCCGCACCTTCATCCGTTAACAACTCGCCCTTCGCATCATCTGACAAAAGCTCGTCCGCACCTTCATCCGTCAACAGCTCGCCCTTCGCATCATCCGTCAAAAGCTCATCCGCACCTTCGTCCGTTAACAGCTCCCCCTTCACATCATCTGACAAAAGCTCATCAGGGCCACCTTCGGGAAGCAACCCTTCCTTCGGATCATCTAATAAAAGTTCATCACCGGGGTCGATGACAGCCCCACCCTCTTTCTCATCATCTACTAAAAGTTCGTCAAGTGAGTTCTCGACTACAATGATATTCTTCGGATCGATCGCCATGAGCTCCTCAGATAACGCATTCGTCTTTGGGGAGAAAGAATAAAAAAGAATGACCACGCAGAAGCAGAAAAGAAATGAAATTCTTAAATGAGTAAATTGCATCCTATTCTTTTTATTCACGTTCACCCTCCTATTGACCATCGCCATATAATCGAAAAACTCTTGTATGGATTATTCCTTGCTAGACGAACATGAGCTTGCTAATCCATGTGCGGACTTGCAGAAATTACATGTGAGATATGAGATATGGAACTTGCCACCTTCCAAGCAGCTCAATCCAGACTATCAATATTACACCGCACTACCGACTAAGATATCGCCTTTTGTGCGTACCCTTTGTGAATAGACGCACCAGATAAATTTGCAAGAAGACTGCTTTTAAGTCAAGCAAAGAGATTTAAAAAAATCAGGAAAAATATGATGTCGCGAGTTCTAAGTAAAATTATATAATTGTGAATATCTAGAGCCTTGTTCACTATCCAAATGGCGACGCAGCAGGAAACGCATATCCAATAATTTCATGTTTGAGTAGACAAAAAAATACAGAAGGAAAAAGAAAAGGCCTTACGCTTCAATATTTGAAATACTTCGCTTATCGTAACAAATATCGTAATAAAGAAAAAATCCATTCATTACGATGACCTCATGCAACGCTCCTCATACATTAAAATTTTTGGCAACACAAAAAAACAAACTGCATATATTCGTTCTCTAGTCGAATTTCGCTCTCTGCTTCCGTACAATCAATTTTTCCCCGGAAGCCGGTAGTCCTTGCCGAGTAGCCATTACTTTCCGTAATGGGTTTTCTCAAACATCGCATTTTATGGGGTTTTCTTCATATTTACCATGGAAAAGAGGTGGCACAATTCTTGGTTATTATGAGTTCTATCGTGTAGATGTTTTACTCTAAACAAGAGGTTGTACATGAATGATGCCGATTACCTAGACCAAGAAGATCAAGAAAAAGCCGTAGAAATCCGTATTGAGGATGTTATTTACCGATCCGATGAAAGCCCTGCCGTCGTTTTGGCCATTAAACGAACCTGCTCCCTAAGTGGCGAATGTAAGACTGGTCACGTAACGTTAGGACAGGAAAATACCCTCCGACTCTACCTCGAAGCCTAGCAAACCAAACATATTCATTCTCCTTATGTCCTAGAAAAATTCACACTCAAACAAACAAAATATTTCCTTCACAAATCGTCACTCAGCTTTCTCGCAAATAGTGTTTTTAAGGCATTCAACTGATTCCTGACGATGCCCCCTCGTCTTTAGGATGCTTGGCTCAAAGAGGAACAAAAAAGAGGAAAAAGAGGAGGCTTATTTGTAGAATTTCACGACCATATTTTCCACCACGTCCTTCCTAATCTGAATCTCTTCCAGAGCCATTGGACTTCAAGTCTCTCAATGTTTTCAAACACGAAGTTGAATGACTGTAGACGTTTTCGGGCGATCCCCAAAAAGAGCTTCCTTGATCTTTTTCATTCGATTCATGAAAATACTTCCATCAAGAAACCGCCCTGACTATTCTCATAATTCATGATTCCACCTGAAAGATTTCGTTAATCTACGCAACAATCAGTGCACAACACAGGCAAGGAGATTTCATGACAACCCCGCATAAGATATTTTTTATTCTTTTTTTCATACTCTCTCTTAGTGGATGTACACAATTGGATATACCAAGCCAAGATCTGGACGTATCACCAGATCAACCAGAACCAATAGCTGTTAGCCAAGGCATCATGGTCCCGCAAACACTAGAGCCTGCACCGAGGATTAAGGTCGAACAGAAACCAGAAATCACCGGTTCTTTCATGGAACCTGCTCAGCCAGTCGCGCAAGTTCCCTCCCTTCAGTCAACGACAAATCTACAGACACAATTCGATGGCTCTCCGCCATCAACATCCCCTTCACCATCACGAACGGAACACGTGTTTGGAGAATTCCCAGGAGTCAGCAGTCAGTGGGAGGAAAGAAAAAGGCAATTAACGATTCAGCTCCAAGAGCAATCCGTGAAAATCAATGAACTTAAAGTGAAATTGCAACTGATCAATCAAGTGGCTGAACTAGTAAATTTTATCACGAAAGCCACGGTCAATGAACAGAATGATTTCCTCATGGCATTCACCATTGAAAACCGTGCGCCCTTTGCCATAAAAGACATCTCCATCACCTGCGACCAAATAGCCCCCACCGGCGCAGTCATCAAATCACATACCGAAACCATTTACGATCTTATTAAATCCTCAACACGTTCAACCTATACGCCCATTCCCTACGGCAACAAACATCGTCAAACCCAAACACTCCAATGCCAAATCACAAATTTCACGGTAGAAAAAGCCAGTACGGACATCAGTTGAGAATAAGATTAACCTGCGGCCGCATGTTCAAGAACCGAATTTCATGGCCCATCAATGTTCCAGGAGGACATTTTTTGAGGCAGTCCCCTAATTCAGAAAGCTCCGGCAGCACTCCACAGAAACCGCAAAATGAGCTCGCCCATGACTTGTGCTTTCACCAACAGAGCGTGGAGAGTTCTTTTCTCTAGACGTGATTCAATACTAGGGAGCCTGGTGCTTGTAGAAACACTGACATTATTAATATTTAGCAGGGAAGGACTTAGAGAGGAATTTACTTGAGGATAAACTGGAATGATTGAGTTAGGGCATTGACTTGAACTTCGTTCCTGCTACGTGAATTTCTTGAAGAAATAACGGGTGATCTACTAATACCATCTGCCGAATATTTCGTTGAACAGGAAGCCTTAATCGTATGAGACACCCAGATCGCGACTCACGAATCGCCAGAAATCTGAACGTCGCTTGCAGCCGACTCCCCTCCTGACAGTCTCCCATATTTTTGTCGCAGAGATCGAACTCCTTGCCATAATTCACCAGTTCAACAGCAGGTGAATGACTCGCAAGATTGTGTAGAGAGGATTCAATCATGCTTCCCCAACGGTGTCCCAAGATAAAGCTATATGCATGCGGCCCTCTGTCATCACAATAACATTCTAACATGATTGGAGTGCCACTCTGCTCTGTTTCAAGCACAAGGCTTTGATCGAAAATTTCTAGAATCTCCGCTTCAAAATTCCGATGCACTCGGTCGACATAGATTTCTATCTTGAGAAATTCCTTATTCAGAAATTTCCCCTGCGGTTGAACTAAAGATGTCCGCAAGAGAGAATAAGAAGATGTTGAAGAAAGAGAAATTTTTTCCTCTTCAACAAGTTCCTGGAGCAGGAATTTTGACTGGCAATCGCTCTTCTGCTCCTCCTGACACTCAACCACATTAGATGAAGGGTGAAAATGCACTTCATGCAAAAAAGTTGCTTGTTCGAATTGATTGAAATCTATCGACGTGGCAGCTTCTCCAGCATAACCAACACTTTGCAAAGTTCCCACCAACAGTGCGTATGTGATTAATATACGAAATAGCATGAATTCAATTTCCCAGTTGATGCGCATAAGGGATGCAATCAAATCTTCACTTTCCCTCTATGGTCATCGGTTCTTAAAAGTAAGAACTTAAACACTTCATACCGCATGCACAGATTCCATAAAATTTTTACGCGATAAGGAATCCTGCAAATGAATTGTGTCTCTCTGCAACGAAGAGAACGTGTCTTGTGCGACAAAACAACTACGTCACCATTAACGCGAACGAATCGATATCGATTATTTGAGAAGCTACGGGGGAAGGTGCTGTTTCTATGAACTGGAAATCACGCACATGAGAGGCTAAATTTGTCGGAGGAGAATCAACTGGTCAATAAACAGGAATCTATGCACTGGAATAGGGCAATAATTATTCCAACAGGGCTCCACTAAAGTTTTATTTGCAGGAAAAACCAACTTCAGCGCCAGTTCTAGATAACTCACATTTCCAATAATGATGAACAGGCTAAAACCGTTGGAAATAAAGGAAAAAGATAGGAGAGAACTTCTGTTTTTTTTCAAGGCACAATAACGGTATGTGTGGCAAGAGACCTTTTAAGACTTTACCCACCAATTATGAACATTTTTGATTGCAGGGTTTCTATCATGACAACGAAGAAACTGGAGGGAGAACCCTCCACTGTTGGGGAAGGCGCTTGAGTAAACAGGAAGGTTAGTCTGGGAGAAATTGGAAAAACCTGCGGACTAGAGACACCTGATTGCTGCCGATTTTCAGCATCCGACACAAGAGAGTAGGTCTTTAGGCAGTTAGGGCATACCTAAAACATAACTAAGATTTTGTGGTTCATCTAGTACAAAGCTCTGATTTTTTACTATAAGGCTTTCATTGTTATGGATATAGTCTCTGATTCTTTGAAGGTGAGTGATCCCTCAGTGCTTCAAAGAAGCATTGAAAAATTGAAGACACACTCGCAAATTATTACAACCAATTATTGATTAATAAGAATGGAGACCAGAAATTGGGATGACGATATGCTGTATTCTCTAATATCTTAATTTGCGCCAGTTGAAGCGCTCTGGCCTTGGAAAGCGCAGGATTTTTCAGTTGCCAGTAAAACTCTTGAATTAAATCCGAAGCCACGACATCATTAATAAACCATAAGGTGGCTAAGGCGCTTCGCGCCCCAGCTTTCACCGCGACCCCCGCCAACCCTAGAGCTGCGCGATCATCCCCTGCTGCTGTTTCACACGCACTTAAGGTCAAGAGCTCTAAAGGCGCTTTTCTAAATCGAAACAATCCGACCAATTCCGCTAAGCGGTCCATGGTAATTTTTTCGTCATGCGCTAAAACAAATGTATTTTCTACATTGCTTTCCACGAGGCCATGAGAGGCAATGTGGACAATATTGTAGTCTTCATTCTGCAACTCTTGCCGCATATTGCTGACAACAAAATCCTCATTGAGCAATTGCTTCCCTTGATACATCCCTTTAAGCGCCTCTAGCTCTTTTCCTACATTTGGGAGAGCTGGAAACCCTTGGACGGCCTCTGTAATTCCCAATGAAAGGACATTGATGTTTCCACGGTTAAGAGGTTTTGGATCAGTCAATGTCACGCCTGGCGTGACAGCCGTCGCATATTTTTCAATGAGATATTGATTCCCATCACTCAAAGCTGCAATAGGAATCGACCGCAATGCCCCGTCTGGCACGAAGACTAATGTTTGAATATTTTCCCTTTCAAGATCCAGCTCAACAGGCTTAATGAGCCAGTGATAAAGCTGCTTAGCACTTTCATGGAACTTCTCGTTCGTAGGTTGTTGGAGTTGGACACGAAATTCTCGCGCCACTTTGGTGAGTTCTTTTTCATCAACTTTTACCGTATATTGCCTAAGCCCACTTGGAAAATTCGCGATCAGTTCAATACGATCTCTCAGAAGAATAGGATAGAGAATTGCGGTATTCGGAGAAATCGTTGTCAATGTTTCTGTCAGTGTCTGTGAAGGTTGAACACAATTTTCCTGAAAATAATCCTGGAGCTCAGCCGCTTTAAACCCCTCAATGGTATTTCGAGCTTCAATTAAGTACTCAGGCCCTGCATCACCACCAGATTGACCCTTCGCGCGCGTGAGCAAGAGGTCTGCGAGCTCAAAATACATTCGCCCCACGCCGTCCCTAAAGTTAGCTTTCTTGGCTTGATAGGCAATCGATACTTCGTTACGAATGGGTTGTAAAGCCGCAATTGCTCGTCGATAGGCCTGACTGGCTGCATCTAAATCACCCTTGGCCCGAAGAATTCTCGCTGTCTGCCAATGCCATTGAAAAAGAGACTCAGTGGCCACGGCCTTCTGGCTTTTGACGACGGCTTGGCGTGTTAGGGTCAATGCATCCTCATATTGTTTATTCTCTTCATACAAATGCCCCAAATGTCCTAACGCATAGGCTTCGCCTCGACGATCACCAATTTCTTGGGCCATATTTTTTGCTTTTTCAAGTGTTTCGAATGCTCGTAACCGCAAGCTTTTTTTAGAGGCTTGCTCAGCGTTTTCATTGCCACGAAAAGATGGCCAAGTAAAATCAGAATCAGGAGTGACCACAACCTCATCTAATTCTTGAGGCCCACCCCCGGCTACCACTCTGACGCCTCGCTGTCCTTCCTGACGACCCACCGCTAATTCATCATATGCTCTTTTCCCCTGATTAGGCTTAGTCTTTTGTGCATCAAGAGCACTATAGAAAATCCCCACAGTCAGCAACCCATTGACCTTCCCATAGTCATCGCTCAGAGAATCAATCTTCTGAAATGCCAAATCCAAGCGATCTTCACTGTTTTCTAATAGCTGTTCCTGACTGGCCGCCTTGACCGAGTTAATTAAGGCGATGACTTCCAACTCTGTATTGTCGTTTTTTCCAGCTAGCGTCGCAGCCTCCGTATAAGCCCCCAACGCCTCATTATTTCGACCCAATGAGGTCAAAACATTTCCCCTAGAATTCAACAGACCCGCGACTGATGAGGAATGTCCACCTTCTCGAGCCAAGCGAAGACCCTCGCTTAAGAACTTTAAGGCTTCATCACTATCTCCAAGCTCAAAAGCCATTGCACCAAGTTTATCTAACGTTTGCGTGACGATTACCACGTCATTACCGTTCTGCGCCTCTTGTAATACCTGATTGAAATACTTGGCGGCCTCTTGATATTGCCCCAACCGCCGATAGGCCTCCCCCCTCAACATATTAAGTACATATTTCTGATCTTCTGTTTCTAACGAAATCTCGCTTGTTTCAGCTTTTTGCCACTGGTGCAGGGCTTCTTGAAAGTTCCCCTGCGCAAAATACTTTTTCCCATCCTCAAGGAAAGTTGAATCATTCATAACCCTATTCTGATTTTCTTCGCTCATCCCCGGTAAAGGCATGAGGAGCAGACTAATCACAAGGAATATCAAGAAGGGTTTTTCTTTCATGACCCAAGCTCCCCCAAAAAACTGAAATGAAGATTACGGAACTGTTTGCCGTAAGTTTGCGAGAGAGTGATCTCTCACAACTCTTACAGCATTCTAGAAATAAGACCTAATTAAAGCAAACATGGCTCTATAAGGCCTTGAACTCAAGTTGAAAGCGCAGATGACAAGCTGAATCCAAGAAAATCATTTTGCAAGAAAAACAAAGAAACCTAATATGTATCTAATTGGAAACTTTTGTATCCTTTCGGATACTAACAATCATTATATTAGTGCGCTTTGCTTTTTAATAAATTAAGTTATAGTCTGTCTCCTTAGTGAATTGGAATATTTCCTCTCTCAAATTTACATAAAATTTTTGGCGCAAATCGTGCTCGATAACAATTGGTAATTCCATATTCCTGACAATGAAGAGAAAAGAACATCTTTTCTCTTCCAAATAAAATAGATTCCCAAAACATTCATAGAACAGAACTGCGAATGATTTTTTCAACCCAACAGAAATTCTTCTCACATTATTTAGGATTTATTATTCACGATTTTTTGTCTTGATGTGAACATCAAGCTTCGACAGATTCATTGAAGGGAAAGACCCAAAATGAGCACTCCTCCCCCAGCTCTAAAGGTTAGTACGTCTTCATGTCACGGAACAGCAATTACCCTCCTATTTTTTATCTTCAGTTGTGGGCCGAGTGGCATCTTCGCCCAAGTGCCACCTCCCATTACTGAATCTGGCCTCAACACACAAGTTAGTGGAGCGATACCTATCGGTAATGGGGCAAATCAATACAACATTACAGGAGGAACAAGGCCGAATAATGGAGGGAATGTTTTTCATAGCTTTGGAGAATTTAGCGTACCGCTTAATAATATCGCGAATTTCCAAAACGATTCGGCCTTACCCACCAACAATATTCTGAGTCGGGTCACTGGGAATAATCCTTCCAAAATATTGGGCACCATTCGAACCGAAGGCTTTGGTGATGCCAATCTCTTCCTCCTGAATCCTAACGGGGTGGTTTTTGGGCCCAATGCCAGTTTAGACCTCAGCGGCTCCTTCCATGTAAGTACCGCTGATTCCATTCAGCTCGGAACAGCCACGGGAGATGGACTGTTTTCTGCGAATGATCCCATGTTAGACATGCTCACCTCCGCCCCACCCTCAGCATTTGGTTTTTCTGATTCGAACCCCCTTACGGGAATTGCAGTGGAAAATGCCACTCTTGCTGTAGCACCAGGTAAAGTCATCTCTATCATTGGTGGAGCTACGAATGCCCTTCAACAAGATGAAGCACAGGGCAATCAAATTGAGGACGGACAGGAGGGTGTGCTCATTTCAGCTAGTACTATTTCTGCTCCAGGTGGACAAATCAATCTTGTTAGCGTAGCCGCGCCTGGAACAGTAACAACAAGCGGACCTGAGCTGACACCTGTTTTTCCCCTATCGCAATTCACCAAACTCGGGCAGGTAAAAGTTTCAGGAGAAAACAGCCGGATTGATGTGAGGGGCAACAGCAGAGGTGCCGTCGTGATCCGCGGAGGGCGTCTATCCCTCGACAATCGTGCCCAAATTAACGCGAGTACATCCGGGGCAAGTGATGCAGGCACTGTCACAATCAACGTCAGCGAGAATGTCGTTGTGGCTGGTACAGGCATACAAGCACCTATGCAAAGTGGAATTTTTTCGAAGACTACAGGACTCGGGGAAGGGGCAGGCAACGGAGGAAACATTACGGTAACAGCTCAAAATATCGAGGTCAAAGATGGCGGACAAATCTCTACTTCCACCAGAGGACGAGGGAGCGCAGGTTCCATCCAACTGACGGCAACAGACGGCGATGTGACTCTAAGCGGCAGTGACAATCGCACGAGCACTATTTCCCCAAGCCGCGAAGAGACGTTTATAAGTGGGCTTTTTACAAGAACGACTGGACCGGGCCAAGCCGGTGACATCGTGGTGCGAACTCACGATCTTAGGGTCACCGACGGCGCCGTAATCAATGCAGACACCGTTGGGAGGGGAAATGGAGATGCCGGGATGATAATAATCGAGGCTACTGGCGATGTCAGTCTTTCAGGAATTCATCCCAACCAAACGACGCCATCGGGCCTCACGGCCAGTGTGAGTGAATTAAATTCTAACAGCCCGGGGCTCTTGGGTTCTGGCGGCACCGTTACAATTACCGCCCAGAATGTAACGCTCAACGACGGCGCCAAAATCAATGCCAAAACCAATGGCAATCCACCCACTCCCGCTACCGAGTTCTTAAATGGGGAACTGCCC
>JAJDBQ010000052.1 GCA_029261255.1 Nitrospirales bacterium | reverse complement strand
AAAGGAAAGAAGAATTTTACATTTTTCGTGACGATCATAAAGGGAGGACACACACATGGTTACAATTACCGAAATTGCTGAAGAGAAAATTAAAGAGCTGATACAGGAAGAAGAAGATGCCGTCGGACTTCGCATTTATGTAAAAGGCGGAGGCTGCAGCGGATATCAGTACGGTATGTCGTTCGAAGACAAAACGAGCGACGATGACACTATCGTGGAAAAAGGTGATGTGAAAGTCATTGTCGATTCACAAAGTGCCCCGATGCTCAGTGGTGCTGAAGTGGACTATGTGGATAGCCTGCAAGGTTCTGGTTTCGCAATTAAAAACCCACAAGCGAAATCCACCTGTGGCTGCGGCAGTTCCTTTTCGACGTAATCGTACGCATTCACAGTTTATTGAAAACATGAAGGGCTGAGCTTGCTGTACACTGCGTACCGAAGTTCAGCCCTTCTTTTTTTGCTCTTCCTAATTTAGTTCAGGTAAAGATATAACTGATGGTCCCTGAGTCCCCCTCCTTTGTAAGGAGGGGCGGAGGGGAGGTAGAAACACCAACAGCTAACTTGCTATGAGAGCTGATAGCCCAATTCCAGGGGTCACAGTTGAATCTCTACCCCACCTAGCCTCCCCTTACAAAGGGGAGGAATGTTTAGAAACTTAAAGTCCTCAAGACATAGTCGCAGTATTGGCAAATAGATTTTCCTACGCTAAAACCGAAAGCGCATTTTTTTACTACCTCGTAGATGAAACCCAAGTCCTATGTCTAAAGCCACATTAACCAAACGCCTCGAATTCTGTTCATCCCATCGTTACCACAATCCTGATTGGGATGATGCGAAAAACCGCCAAGTCTTTGGCGCATGCAACAATGTGAATACCCATGGGCACAATTATTTATTAGAAGTGACATTGTGCGGAGAGATTGATCCAGTCACGGGGATGATCATCAACCTCTATGATCTCAAGCTTCATCTCTGGGATGTGTTAATTGAATTTGATCATAAAAACTTAAACTTAGACACACCCTATTTCGCGAACCGCATTCCGACCACAGAAAACCTCGCGCTGACGCTCTGGAACCTGTTAGAAAAACATCCAAAACTACCTGACCTCGACAGAATTCGCCTCTACGAAGATGAAACCCTCTTTGCTGAAGTCACAAGGCAATCATTAGAGAAGTCCCAAAGCCCTGCTACCGCACCGCTCACCACGATTACCCGTAATTATTGTTTTTCTTCGGCCATGAACATCTCCACTGAATTAGTGGGTGCCTACAACTACACCATTGGGCTGACGATCGATGGCCCAATCGATTCAGAAACGGGCCAAATCATTAACCTCGAACAATTAGATGAACGTGTCCAAGCAAAAATTATCCAACGATGGAACCACAAGAACCTCAGCCTTGAATCCGACTTTCAACAAACTCCGCCCACCAAAGAAAATTTAGCGCAGATCATTTCCCAAACATTAGATGGCAACATCCCACAGGGTGCCGTAACTAGAGTCACAGTGAGTGACAATTGCCACGCGACGGCAACCTACCAGACGTAATATTGGATCATACGGAATTTTTATGGTTCCACGCTTTTGCCTCTGACTCCCTGAACGGTTTGTCTCCCAAGGTCCGACGCCGGCCGGCCGGCCCTCTGGGTGGACACTCCCAAGAACCGGCGACCCTTGTTTGAGCGCAGCGAGTTGGGGCGCGCTCCTGGTGTCTTGCGTCCAGCTCATGTCATGAGGCCGGACGGGGCGCCAATGGCTTTGGTGACTTTCCCCGAAAGGAAAGTCACTCGGCTGCCGGGCCGAAACCCGGCAACCTCGAACAGCAGAATGACAAAGAATCAGACAAAGACAAGGATCTTATTGAGCGGGCAAACGCTCCCTGAGACCGATGCCAACGATCAGAGTGAGATAAGATGAGAACCATATATTCAGTCTGATCCGTAAAATCCCCCCACCGCTCTCATGCCAACCAACGGCCTTCTTCCCCTCTTCGCTTTCATTTTCTCAGTATTCCATTAAAAACCCTTCCGAGAGTTAGCGGAAAGTCCAGCATTTATCTCTCCAGAACCATTTTGTAGCTCTCCGACCCTATCCTCCAGAACTGAAATTTTAATTTCTGCAATCATCTAGGCCATTCGGTTCAGTCCTCGTTCCCTCAATTAGGTCAAAATGACATTCGATCAAAATTTTTACCAAGGAGTAGTTATTATTCAAAAAATTTTGTAGCATCGGTGAGCAAGAGAGAAAAACGGTGCAATCTTCCATCAAGAACGTGCGCGGAATATTCCAGGCAAAAGGATCATGAAAAGGGAACATCGCAATCAGGCCCCAATCGAAACGAAAGCTCTAACAATGGGGCTTGCGGTGGCCTTGTTTGGCTTGATCGCCAGCATGAGTCCACTCGGGATGACACTCGAAGAAGACATGGGGCTTCATTGGTTGTTTACGTTAAGAGGCGAACGCGCAGCACCAAAAGATGTCGTCGTCGTCACAACAGACCGAAAATCGGCATTCGATCTTGGGGTTCCGCAGGAAATTTGGAAATGGCCACGATCACTTCATGCACAACTCGTCACGGAACTCAGCAATCGTGGAGCGACCGCCATCGCCTTCGATCTATTTTTCAAAGAGGCTGGCGTAGCTGAAGAAGATACGAAATTCGCTGAAGCGATGCACAATGCCGGAAACGTCGTGTTAATCGAAAAAATGACGACCCCAAGCACGACCCAACAAAATTCAGGGATCATCATGCAGTTGTCCCCCACAGTTCAATTGAGGGAGGCAGCACATGCGTTGGCTCCCAATCCACTCCCGGCTGTCCCGTTCCGAGTCAATCAATTTTGGTCATATGAACCCAGCCCAGAACACTTCGCGACATTGCCAGTAGTAGCAGCACTGATTCATGACCTGCAGCCAAAGACCCACGTATGGGAATTGGTGAACACCATGACACCCGGAGTCTTGCCTACGCAGGGGAACGCTCAAGAAATAGCGAATCATCAAGAAATCGCAAAGAAACTGAGATCAACCATTCGAACCACTCCCCAGATAGTCGACCCATTAGTAAACGTCTTGACCTACCAGGGTGAAAACAATACCGCCTTCAAGGGAAAAGTCTTAGCGGGGTTGCTGAAAGCTATCGAACATGGAGATAGCCAATACCTCGATTATTACGGTCCTCCACGAACAATCACCACGATACCCTATTCCTGTGTCATACAAACTTGTCCTCCAGAGGATGGCCCATCGATTGATTTTACAGGGAAAGCCGTGTTTGTGGGCTTGTCAGAAGAAGTGAAAGCCGAACAAAAAGATCGATTTCATACAGTCTTCACCTCCCCCGACGGGCTCTATTTAAGTGGGGTGGAAATTGCCGCCACAGCATTTGCCAATCTCCTGGAAGACCGAAAAATTTCCCCACTCTCATGGTGGCAGCACCTGGGAACCCTCATCACATGGGGAATATTTCTTGGACTCGTGTTGCGCATCGTTCCCCAAGCACCCATATTCCGAACAAGTGCTGGATTAGCCATCGGGTTCATTGGGGCAGGGCTCATCTCGTTGGGAATATATGCAGGAATCGCCTTCATCTTGTTTTCACAGTTTGCGATATGGCTCCCCCTAGTTATACCTCTGCTATTCCAACTTCCTCTTGCCATCATTGGCACAGTGTTCTGGAGATATCGAGAAACCCATCATGAAAGAGAAAATATTCATCGCGCCTTACAATATTACGTTCCAGGCCCAGTGGCAGAACAACTCACGAAAAGCATTGAAGCGATTGGCACCACCAGTGAGCTGGTAGAGGGTATTTGCCTCTCCACCGACGCCGAGCACTATACCGCACTAGCCGAATCCTTAGATTTACATGAACTACGCGCGTTCATGAATCAATACTTTAAAACCGTGTTTGAGCCGGTTCGGAAAAGGCAGGGCATCGTCTCGGATGTCGTAGGTGACGCCGTCCTAGCCATTTGGGCCGCGCCAACCCTGAACCAGGAAATGAAACAACAAGTTTGTGAAGCCGCGCTCGATATCATTCAAGCTGTCGGCCGGTTCAATGCCGAGCACCCGGAAACACCTCTCCCCACGCGCATTGGCTTACATGGGGGGTCCATGCTGCTGGGAAACGTGGGCTGCATGGATCACTACGAATACCGAGCCATTGGCGACATCGTCAATACGGCAACAAGAATCGAAGGCGTGAATAAACAACTAGGAACCCGCATTTTGGGATCACGGCAAGTTCTAGAGAACGTCGACGGGTTCCTTACAAGAGATTTAGGTCGATTCCAATTGGTCGGGAAAAATCGCCCCATCATCATCTACGAATTGATTGGCCGAGAAGCCGAGGCCGATGCCCTGCAATACGATGCCGTGCACACCTTTGCTGACGGGCTCCGAGCCTTTCACAATCGACAATGGGAACAAGCCATCACGGCATTCCGAGAATGTCTCACGGCGTACGGCAACGATGGGCCAAGCCAGTATTATTTGCATGCCTCTGAAACATTCAAAATTAATCCCCCCCTTCATTCATGGGAAGGGATGATGACCTTGCAGAAAAAGTGAACTCGACTATGGCAAACAAGAAAAAATCTCCTCAACAGCCTATGGACTATAGACAGGTAAATGCGGCTTGCCCAAACGGCTCAGATTTCCCCCTCCTTTGTAAGGAGGGGCTAGGGGAGGTAGAAACATTGGAGTTGCTTGCCAAGCGTTTTATTCAAATGATTATCATCCGCTTGACGTCATGTCTCTACCCCGCCCTAATCCTTGCTTGCAACATCCTTCAGAGTGCGATCGCTGCTCACAAAAAGGGAGAAAAGGAAACGAGTGGGTATGAAAAAAGAAAAGATAGATTGCCCCACTCGAAATTCAAATCAGACACGACAATTAAACCGATAAAACCCTTAATACCTTTTTTATCTTTTGGGAAAAGAAATCGCCGGACTGACATGTATATTTCGACCGGCTTCTTCTGCTTCGCCCAAAACCCCTCTTTCATTTCTATCCCCACATGGAATTCTCCCAAAACCGCCGCACGATCCCTGGCCAAAGAGGAGAAATTCATGAAAGGCCTTATCCATGTTTACTTTTACTCGGTGCACCAACCTCCACAGAGTCAGCCTGCTGGCTTGGTGTGCCCTAAGCATTAGCCTCGCGATTGTTTTGCCCAATTCCGTGTCAGCCCAAGAACGGTGTGATGCTTGGGTGGGTAAGGTCGTATCCGCTGAAGGGGTGGTGCAGGCCAGACTCGTCACGCAGACCAATTGGAAGCCCACCAAAGTGGACGAAACCTTTTGCCCAGGAGACAAACTCCGCGTCGAAACGTGGCGCGCTGCCATTGTCATGGCCAACGAAACCATCATCCGGTTGGACCAAGGCACCACCATTACCTTCACCGAAATTGAAAATAAAGAATCCTCGTGGTTGGAACTACTGGAAGGGATTGTCCATTTCATCAGCCGGGTACCACAAAACCTTACCATCACCACCCCGTTTGTGAACGCGACAGTGGAAGGCACCGAATTTGTCATCCGCGTGGATAACAATGAAACGAACGTCTGGGTGCTAGAAGGAACTGTCGGAGTAGAAAACACGCTGGGGAAACTCCTTCTGGATGGCGGGGACGCCGCTGTAACCAAAGCCGGCGAAGCCCCAAAACGGCAAATAGATATGAAACCACGCGATGCCGTGCAATGGGCCTTATATTACCCACCACTGCTTGATGTCAGCGTTGGAGCAGTCAGTGGAGCCAATCAAGACATCCTTCGTAGTGCACTCGCGCAATACCAAACGGGAGATATTCGTGGGGCCTTAGACCAGCTCAATACCATTCCCCTGGAACAACGAGATCCTCAATTTCTTGGAATCAGAGCTGGACTCCTTTTGTCGGTTGGTCAAATAGACAAGGCCACCATGGATATTCAAGAAGCCTTACGAGAAAATCCCAGCAATGGAACTTCTCTGGCCCTGCAATCAATTGTCGCGCTGGTCAATAACGAGAAAGAAGACGCCCTGCAACTGGCCAATCAATCCGTAACAAGTTCGCCTCAATCGTCTGTCGGACATGTGGCACTCTCATATGCCCAACAAGCCCATTTTGATATTGAGCCAGCCCTAGTCAGTGCGCAAGAAGCCACTCAACGTTCCCCTGAAGATGCATTGGCATGGGCGCGAGTCGCAGAGCTCCAACTATCATTGGGGAATCTCGTCGAGGCACGAGAGGCGGCTCAACAAGCGGTGAACTTAAATCCCCGGTTGGCGCGCACGCAAACTATTCTAGGATTCGCCCTGCTCAATGAAGCCAAAATTGCCGACGCCCGCGCCACCTTTGAGCACGCCATCACCCTAGACCAGGCTGCCCCTCTACCACGTTTAGGATTAGGATTGACAAAGATTCAAAAGAGCCACCTGGCAGAAGGTCGACGAGACATAGAGATCGCGGCCAGCCTCGATCCCAGCAATGCCATCATTCGAAGTTATTTAGGGAAGGCCTATTTCGAAGAAAAGTGGGATCCAAGGTCAACAGGCGAACTAGAGTTTTCTGATTTGCACAACAATACAGAACAAAATCGGAGAGCCGCAGCACAATTGCAAATGGCCAAAGAATTAGACCCGAAGGATCCAACGCCATATTTTTACGATGCCATTCGCAAACAATCTGTCAACCAGCCTATCAAAGCCTTATCGGACCTTCAAAAGTCTATTGAGTTGAATGACAACCGAGCGGTGTATCGATCAAGTCTCCTATTGGATGAAGACTTTGGAGCACGTAGCGCTAGCCTAGGTAGGGTTTACAGGGACTTGGGCTTTCAGCAAAGAGCCAGAGTGGAAGGCTGGAATTCACTGGCTCCATCACCCACGAACTACTCGGCTCACCGCCTTCTTGCAGATTCATATGCACGGGTACCCCGTTTAGAAGTAGCCAGGGTAAGTGAGATACTTCAATCGCAACTCTTTCAACCAGTAAATATTAATAATCTACAACCTCAACTTTCTGAAACAAGTCTACAAATATTGGAAGGCACAGGACCTACATCCGGTGGATTTAATGAGTTTAATCCAATTTTTATGAGAGATCGAGTAGCATTCCTAGGCAATCTCACGGTCGCCAACCGCGATACGGTTGCAGATAATCTTATTTTTTCAGGGATGCTGGCAGATCCCGTTTCTCTCAGTATTGGCCAATTTCATTATGAGACTGATGGTTTTCGAAGAAACAATGACAACAAAATTGATCTCTATAATGTGTTTTTACAAGGCAAAGTTACACAGAAAGTTAATTTGCAAGGAGAATTTCGCTATCGAAAAGCAAAGTTGGGGGATTTAGTAAGAAACTTTGATCCTGCTGACTTTTTAAGCAATTTCAATCAAAATGAGACGCAGAAGACTGCTCGTTTAGGTGGGCGAATTTCCCCAGGTCCCAATACCGACCTTGTTGTTTCATTAATCTACAGTCATCTAGATAGTACTTCAGATACAGGTCAATTAACGAACTTCAATGTAAAGTCAAGACAAGATGCCTATCAAGGAGAAAGTCAGATAATTTTTCGCAATCAATTGTTCAATACTATTCTTGGAGGAGGAAAATTAAGAATTAGTGGTAAGTTCCGAACCGAACTTGGGCCAATCACGCTTCCCTTTCCTCCATTTATGACCACCATTGTCTCGGACCCCCCATCGAACATATACAATGACAACGCCTACATTTATTTCAATAGTACCTTATCAGACAATTTCATTCTGACAGGGGGCTTGGCTTACAGCGATCTGAAGATTGAAGCACTAGGTATTGACGTAAAGAGAGTCCTTCCAAAGGTAGGAGTTCAGTTGAACATCACTGATCGGGCACGTCTTCGCCTGGCCTACTTTCAGACAGTAAAGAGTAATGGTGTGATCGAACAGACTATTGAACCAACACAAATTGCTGGATTTAATCAAATGTTCATAGATTCCAACGGAACACGGTCAACAAAATACGGCATTGCCTTGGATACTATTTTAACCAAGGCCCTGTACGTTGGAGTAGAAGCATCAAACCGAGAATATGGGTTCTTATCAATAGTGCCTACCATGGGCACTCGAGAGTTTCATTTTCGCACAAACGTTTACCGGGCCTACGCATATTGGGCGCCACAACCATCTTGGTCCGTAAATAGCGAGATAGAACTAGAAAAAGTCTATCGACCAGCAAATATTGCTACAGGAACTTTTGGAGATAAAAGGTTTACACAACTTAACACCCTCTCTATTCCCATCGGTCTTCGGTTTTATCACTCTTCAGGGTTATTCGCTGGGATCCGGGGAACTTTTCTCTGGCAACATCTTGAGCTCCCCTCGGATGCCAACTTTAAAAAAGATAGCGAAAAAAATTTCCTACTTGACGTAGTAGCTGGCTATCGATTCCCAAAACGACAAGGACTATTAACCTTGGAGGTTAAAAATCTTACGGACAAAAATTTCTTATTCCAAGACCCGAATGTTCTTCGTCCTGAAGTTGGAAATGAGGGTTATATTCCAGACCTGACAGCTCTTGTAAAAATTACTCTTGTCTTCAATTGATAGCCAAAATTCATATTCCTACTGTAGAAGATTAACCAAATTAATTTCTTGTAATCGCAAAACAGAGAAGTTTAATGCGAAAAGGATTCTCTATAATGGAAAAAGAAAGGAGGTTTGTTCGTCCCCCTCCAGAAAATAAAATAACCAAATAATATTAACTCCAGAATATTGTAAGGTTTTGCCTTAATACACTTTTAAATTAGGAGAAATAAAATGAGTATCACAACTTCCGCAAATACTCGAAAAATTGAAAAAAAAGATGAACGAATTAACCCTAAGATAGACATGTCTGTAAAAGGGCTTACTAATGACCCAACTGTGGTTGTAGCTGCAGAATTTGACCCCAATGATGAACATAGATCATGGGATGAAATTCGTGACCATTTAAAATCTACTTTGCAAAAAAACGAAACGATTGCGACAGTCATCGTTAGAATAGCGAAAGAGGGCGAGCAAGCCAGTCGTTGGATCGACTACAGTGCGCCACGCGAAGGGCATAACATTACAGTGAATCCAGGCGCAAAGTTAGAAAAGACAGATAATCTACACTGGGAAACATTAACAATCATAGATACTGGTGGCCCTAATACTAATTATCGACATTATCCAGGTTGTTACACTGTTTGTCAGTGACAGGAAGGCTTATAAGGGGTTCCTTTTTTCATTATAGATTTTTGACATTTTGACGGAGCAATGTGGAAATAAACTAATGAAGAAAATAGATGCCTTGGGAAACCTCATTGTCTAGTTTAGCATGCTAAATAAGGGTTGGTGGCCGGACTTTTCTCTGGCCACCAACAACTCGGTTCGTAAGCTTTCCCGTCAAATGGACAAATCATAAAGTAGTGGCCCCCAATTCTTGGACAGGGCGCTAAGTGAAACGTCTTCATAAGAACCTCCTGGATGGATAATGCCAGAAAGCTCTACTTTTGACTTGTCTATATTTTGGGGAAGCTTACAGAAGCTTACAACCTAACCTCTCCTTACAAAGGAGAGGAATCCTCAGCTGTTTAGATTCAGGAATTGATTGCAATGCTCTTTTTCAGGTAGTGACCACACTGAGGGATGCATGTGAGAAATAGAGAACTTCGCACACACATTTCCAAGATGCTTGAGGGATTAAAATGGTACCGAGGCTAAAAAGCGAGAACACCAAGATAGAAAGAGTTTAACTGGCAGAAGAGAAATGCTTCGCGATTAAGGCCGTGAGCTCTTCAGATTCGACCTTACCTTCTTTTGTCTCAAGAAGGGTGCCATTTGAGAAGAAATGAGTGGTGGGATAGGTTTCGAAGTTGTGTTGTTCTTTTAGGTATCAGGAACCTTAAAATAAACTAGTCGGTTATCAACTTACGAAATATTCTCAATAGCTTTCAGTAAAAATCTCGTGCTCATTTTCAACTCTTTTTTCCCTCAAGTATGTTGGCCGACATATTCGTCTACAAGGCTTCTAATCATACGCTGATATGGAACCTTGTTTTTTTGTGCCATATCCTTGAAAAATTCCACGCTTTCTTTACTTAGTGCTAATGTCACTTTCACGGTTTCCTCACGAAGGACAAGCTGCGAGGGTGGCGGCAAAAAATCTTTTGCGCGTGTGAGTTTGCCTATCGGTTTGTCATTCGCTACGATTTTCTTGCTCATAAAATTTACTCCATTCTTTCCAGAACCCTGCCCCAATAATTCAAATCGTGCCGTTCGGGAATGTTGAAAAAAGCCACCAGCGGCGTTCTCGCCCTTTTGCCGTGCTCACGTACTGGAAGTACGCTCCGCGCGCCAAAATGGCTGTGGCCTTGCTGGATGATTTTTTTGAACATTCCCGTCAGCTGCTGACAACACAATTTCCTTCGGAAAATACGAACGATCTTTGAGGAAGATTCAACAGCCCCCGTTCCGGTAGGTAAACCGTACCGTCAAAGTACGCCCTTCAACTTTGCCAACACAAAACCATCGTTCTTCTTCAGCACTATGCTTTTCATCATGTGCAATAATACGCAACTTGTCTAAAAATGCATGTTGGGCTTCTTCAAAAGAAACCCCGTGGTCCTTCTGATTGGCTATATTCTTACTCTCATCCCATTCGAAATTCGCTTTCTCCATCGCAACGGCTTAGCATTCATTCGCATATTATACCATATAATTTTATGGCTTTTAATACATATTATCAACCATCTCAAAGCCATTAGGACAACTGAAGGCTCTACCTCACCTAGCCTCTCCTTACAAAGGAGAGGAATCCTCAGCTGTTTAGATTCAGGAATTGATTGCAAGACTCGGATTCATGCAGTGAACACACTGAGGGATGCATGTGAGAAATGGAAAACTTCGCACACACGTTTTCAAGATGCTTGAGGGATTAAAATGGTACCGAGGATAAAAAGCGGAAGGACCAAGAGAGAAAGAGTTTAACTGGCAGGAGAGAAATGCTTCGCGATTAATACCGCGAGCTCTTCAGATTCGACCTTGCCTTCTTTTGTCTCAAGAAGGGTGCCGTTGGAGAAGAAGTGGGTGGTAGGATAGGTTTCGAAGTTGTGTTGTTTTTTGATGGCTCGGCATTTACCAGGGACATGCATTTTGGCTTTACCAAATCGAATGGTGCTGTGCTCTTGGGCGGATGTTACAAGAATAGGGTCATAGGCCATGCATGGCTCACAAGCCGCTATTCCATAGGCGACGACTGCTGAAGGGGATTGCGTGAAGTCCTCATAATTTTCATCGTTGACGTTTTCTACGATACCTGACATTGCACCCTCTCTCATCGAAAATAGTTACTCGAAGCCTCTACCTCCCCTAGCCCCTCCTTACAAAAGAGGGGGAAGACTCGACTTCAAAAAACTGTGGGAAATTTTTTGAGCTTATGGGCTATCCTGCACACCGCATAAAGAAAACCCTAAGGGAGCCTTGTCTTTGCTCCACTTAGGGTTCACTTATTGATGCCGCTCTTAGCTGAGTTTGCTTAACGCTTCGAGGATTTCTTTATCATCCCGTGCTACTTTGATTTCTTGGACTTTGGCATAGGCGACTTTGCCTGATTTATCCACAATGACTGTGGCTCTCTTTGAACAATTCAATGGTTCAAAATACAGGCCATAGGCTTTTGATACGGTTCGGTGCATATCCGCCAATAACTTATGCTTGAGTTCCAATGAATCGGCCCAGGCTTTGTGGGAAAAGAAGCTATCACAGCTGACACCCATGATTTCGGCATTGGCTGATTCAAAGCTTGGGAAATCATCGGTTAAACATTTATTTTCCCCTTGGCACACTGGGCTCCAATCTAAAGGATAAAATGCGAGCACCACGTTTTTCTTACCTTGGAAATCACTCAACTTAATATCGGTTTGATCCTGGTCTTTCAGGGTAAAATCTGGGGCGGTATCTCCGACTTTAATTTCTGCTGCAACGTCTGACATGATCTATCTCCTCCTTGTTGATAAAATACACGAAATCACTTTAGGTAGTCTTGGTGGTACCATGGGGTGAAAAAGTTTGTCAATCGGTACAATGGCCTTTTAGAAGCGCCCATTTGGTCTTTACCGCCTGTTCCATTTCTTATTTCTTCACATCCCCTCATGTGAAAATTGACGAGCGCGAAACACGCCTCTATTTCCTTGTGTTTTCCCCTATCTCAGGGTATCGTAAAATGAAGGCCTCAAGAGACTTCCTTCTCCTTATCACACGTACAAAGGATAGCATTTTCTTTCTGGATGAATCCCTTTCGGAATTTCTTTTCAGGGCTAAAAACCTGGTCTTGGCTACGCATTGTCCTCGTCTGTTCTCTTGTTCTTGGCTGTATCGGAACCGGAGCAGTCATCGGGGTTCTTTGGATCGCCATGCGCGATCTGCCGACCTTTGACTCGTTTCAAGATTACCAACCCAGCTTGGTTTCTCGTGTGTATGCCGATAACGGGGAGATTATTGGTCAATTTTTCAATGAGCGTCGTCTGTATACGCCTATTGCTGACATCCCTCACACACTCACTCAAGCCGTCATTGCGGTCGAGGATACCAGATTTCTCGAACATCCTGGACTAGATATTATCGGGATTGGACGAGCCGCCTGGACGAATCTCAAAAAAGGCGGCCGTTTTCAGGGTGCTAGCACGATTACACAACAATTGGCCCGTGCTCTCTTCCTCTCGCCTGAACGAACCTATACACGCAAGATCAAAGAGCTCATATTAGCGATTAAAATGGAATGGGTCCTTACGAAGGATCAAATTCTTGAAATGTATCTGAACCAGATTTATTTTGGCCACGGCGCGTATGGCATTGCTGCGGCCACTCTCACCTATTTCGATAAGAGTGTCACCGAGCTCAGTCTCCCTGAATCTGCATTTTTAGCTGGGCTTCCTAAAGCCCCCAACACCTATTCCCCCTATCGCAATCCAGAGTTGGCCAAGTCTCGGAAAGAACTCGTGTTACATCGTATGGTCCAAGCTGAAGCTATTTCAGCTGACGAGGCGCAAGTCGCTGCCGGGGAGACACTGGATTATCGACGTCAGTCTATTGAGCGCATTGGCGCGTATTTTACAGAAGAGATTCGACAACATTTAGTCGAACGATACGGAGAATCACTCGTCTACAAAGGTGGCTTACAAATATACACCACCTTAAATATTCCGGCACAAAAACTCGCCGAAGAAAGTTTGCAGCAAGGGCTACGACAAGTCGACAAACGCCAAGGGTGGCGCGGGCCTCTCGGACATATCGAATTGACCAAAGACTTTGTGCCCCCCGAGGACTATCCGGAATTACACAGTCCCAAAGCAGCGCTGATTCATGGACTGTATCGTGCCCTCGTCACAAAAGTAACCAAGAAGTCGGCAAGTATCTTGGTGGGTAATACCTATAAAGGGACTATTTCACTCGATGACATGGAATGGGCGCGACGTCGGCTGAAAGACGTAAAAGATCTTGCGTCAGCCGTCACTCAAAAAGAGGCCACGCCACGACAGATCCTCAAAGTTGGCGATATCGTGGAGGTCTTACCAAAAGACAGCAATCTCGAAACTGGGATCTTTGCCTTAGAGCAAACCCCGCTCGTCGAAGGCTCATTAATCGCACTGGATCCCCGGACCGGCGCCGTTCAGGCCATGGCCGGAGGCTATGATTTCAATCGTAGTCAATTTAACCGCGCCGTCGCGGCCAGACGACAGCCTGGATCTGCCTTTAAACCTCTTATTTATGCTGCCGCTCTACAACAAGGCCTCTCGCCTGCCACATTGATTTTGGATGCTCCGGTGGTCTATCAAGACGAAGAACTTGATCGCGTGTGGAAACCCGAAAATTATGAGAAACGTTTTTATGGCACTATTTCTCTACGCGAAGCCTTACGTCATTCGCGAAACGCGGCCACCGTCAGGCTCCTTGAACAAATCGGTGTTCCACAAGTCATCACCATTGCCAGTCAATTAGGGGTACAAAGTCCGCTCAGTCAGGATCTATCCCTCGCGCTTGGGTCCTCAAGTGTGACGCTTCAAGAAATGACATCAGCCTACGGTGTGTTTTCTAATCAAGGCATCTGGTTAAACCCTTATCAAATCATTCTTGTGAAAGATATGAAAGGCGAAATCCTAGAGCAACACTTGTTTGAGCCCCGTCAGGGAATGACTCAAGAAAATGCTTATCTGACCACGAACATGCTCATGGATGTCATCCAGAGTGGAACCGGACGGCGAGCAAAAAAAATCGGGCGGCCTTTAGCGGGGAAAACTGGCACCACGAATGGATATAACGATGCCTGGTTTGTGGGCTATGCCCCGAACCTTGCCACTGGGGTCTGGGTAGGATTTGATTCGGTGCGGACCTTGGGCCGCTTAGAATCAGGAGCCCGAGCTGCCTTGCCGATCTGGACTCGATTTATGGGAAAGGCTCTTCAAAATTTGCCCGTTATGACGTTTCGGATTCCCGAAGGGATTCAGTTTGCGCAGGTGGATACGACAACTGGGGACTTACCCACAAAATCAAGCCGCCATATTAGTACTGAGGTGTTTCGGAAAGGAACGGAACCAGCGAAAGCTGCCGCAAAGAAAGCCAACCCGATGGACTTTTTTGAATTTGACCGAATGAATTCTGGTTCTTCTAGTCAACTCTCTTCATTTTAGAGTCTCTTTACTTTAGGACTAGCGAGGTGAAGATACTCGGCAAGAGACCCTCTACTCTCACCTTCTGACTTCTACCTCCTCACGTTCTACTTGTTGGCATCCTGGTACTCTTCATACCATGCCATTTGTATGGCTTCGAGCTTTTTTTCGTTTGAAGCTTGAGGGTCATCTTTGAAATCAGGTAGCGCCACTATCCAGGCGAGTAAATCTGTGAAACGCACAGTTAGCGGATCAAGATCCGGGTGCTCTTCCTGTAACCGAATCCCGATGTCTTCGAAATCCACCCACATTAGTTCTTGCTCCATGATGTCCTCTTCCGGTGTACACTGCTTAGAATGAACTGGCTACTCATTATTTGACAAATTCTGAAACTTTTTTACTTTCTAGCGCTTCTTTCAACGTGGCATCCATTAACAATTCCGCCAAATGATGCGTCTCTTTTTCAACCTCGGCAATTCCTGCTCGAATGAGACGATGATCATCACCCTTCTGCGTTTCACCTAGCACGCCTATCACTCGTTGAATCTCTACTTTTTCTTTTTCACTAATAAGATCCGAAGCACGGGCCAACGCTTTATCAGTCGCGACAATGATCGCATTCGCTTCAGTCCTGGCTTCGATGACTTGTCGAGTTTTAATGTCCTCTTCCGCAAATTGGAATGAATCTCGAATCATCCCCTCCACTTCGTCATCGGTGAGTCCATGTGAGGGCTTCACTTCCACCGACTGCGCTTCATTCGTACGAATATCTCTGGCCGTCACATGCAAAATACCATTCGCATCAATGAGAAAATTGACTTCAACACGGGGAACTCCGGCAGGCAAGGGCGGTATTTTCAATTGGAATCGCGCAAGGCTGCGATTGTCTTTCACTAATTCTCGTTCACCTTGAAGAATATGAATATCAACAGATGTTTGCCCATCCACATAGGTGGTAAACATTTCCTTCCCGCTAGTTGGGATTGTGGTATTGCGCCGAATAAGCGCACTCATGACTCCACCCATCGCTTCAATACCCAAGGACAAAGGAGTGACATCCAAGAGAAGAATCTCTTTGTTATGGCCACCAAGAATATCAGCCTGGACGGCTGCTCCTAATGCCACAACTTCATCCGGGTTCAATTCACTATGTGGCTGTTGACCAAAGAGTCCCTCAACTTTGTTTCGAACCAACGGCATGCGAGTGCTGCCACCAACCAAGACGACTTCATCAATTTGGTCGGCACGTAACTCAGCGTCTTTCAGCGCAGATCGGCAGGGCGCGAGCGTCCGTTCTACGAGCTCCATGACCAAGGATTCCATCGCGTCCCGAGTTAACGTCTTTTCATACTTCCCATTGGGAAGCTCCACCACCACCGTTGTTTCCATTTCATCCGACAAGCGAACTTTGGCTCCTTCGGCGGCCAACCGCACAGATTGCATTAGGTCAGGATGGTCATGGACTTGCACCTCATGCCTTTCGGCAATCTCTTCCACCAATACATCGAGAAGGCGTTGATCAAAATCATCTCCACCTAAATGCGTATCCCCATTGGTCGCAAGGACTTCAAAGATGCCATCCTTCAATTTCAGAATGGAGATATCAAAGGTCCCACCACCTAAATCATAAATCGCAATGACCCCTTGCGTTTTTTTCTGTAGCCCATACGCCAGCGAAGCCGCGGTTGGTTCATTGATGATACGCAACACTTCTAATCCTGCGATCATCCCAGCATCTTTGGTCGCTTGCCGTTGGCTGTCATTAAAATAGGCGGGCACAGTGATAACGGCTTTAGAAATATCTTCTTTCAGAAATTCTTCGGCTCGTCGTTTGAGTTCTTTCAAAATCATTGCGGAAACTTGAGGGGGCGAATAGTTTTTCTCTCCAACTTCTATGCGAATGACACCATTTTTTTCATGCAGCGAATAGGGAAAATATTTCAGCTCATCAGCCACATCCGCCAGGCCTTTTCCCATAAACCGTTTGACAGAGTAAATTGTGCGAGAGGGGTCTCGAGTGAGATGGGCTTTCGCTGGGTCACCCACAATTAATCCGTTATCTGTCATGCCCACAATAGAGGGAACCTTTGCGACACCCTCGGAATTAGGAACGACCCGTGGCGTTCCCTTATCCATATACGCAATCAATGAATTTGTCGTACCTAAATCAATGCCAACGATTCGACTCACAATAGATCCTCTTGGGCAATGGTGAAAAAAGCCGCCATCGGCGTTCTCGCCATTTTTCCGTGCTTACGTACTGGGAGTACGCTCCGCGCGCAAAAATGACTGCGGCCTTGCTGGACAGTCTTTTTTGACCATTCCCGCAGACTGCTATTATCTGTTTTGTTTAGAAGACGTATGGCCATTTAAGAAAAAATTTCAACAGACTTTTTAAGTATTCAAACCAGCAGACTATCCAGTTGTTTCTAATAACTCATTCGCCATATTGCAGATGTATGTGCGGTTCGAAAGAATTTCTTGCATGCTCCGCAACACTCCGTTTTTCTGGTCACGGGCTTCACTTGGATCCGCATTCGCTACTTGCAATTCATCCCATTCCTGGTATTTCGCTCCTAAGGCCTTTTCCATTTCCTCTTGACGACCTTCGAGACGCTCTCGTTCCCGCTGAAGCTTCTCCCTCAATGCGGCCCGCTCTGTTGAGTCCTTCTCAGGCGAGAGTCCACGAAATGTCTCCATATCTTCTTGTAACTCTAAGATTTCTTCAAAGAGATCAGCGGGAGGATTCGAACGAATATCTTTAACGGCCCCAGCCTCTAAACGAATCAGATATTCTACTCTTTGAATTGGATCTTTTAATACTCGATAGGCGGAATTGAGAAAAGCTGAATTCCCCAAACTGATGGTTTTTTCGGAATCATCTTTCGTGCAGTAAAAATCAGGATGAAACGTCCGGCTCAGCTCATAATAGATCCGTTCTAATTGTTGCTCGTCAATGGCAAGCAAGCGATCCAATTTAAAACAGGCAAAATAATCCAGGGCTTTGGAAAGAGGCTGAACTTTGACACATTGACCGCAGAGATACTCTCCAGTCACTTCGGATTGACAGTGCCAACACATGCTCCGCGCCATTGGCAATTCACGTGAGCTCGTCGATGTCGAATGAGAATGTTCCAAAATACTCAGTACCTTCTGACAATTCGGGCATGGTTAACTGCACCATGCCCGATCAACTGCTTATGATGTTTTACGAACACGTTATGCTGAGAATGACTCTCCACACCCACACGTCTTGGACGCATTAGGGTTGATAAACTTAAACGCTCCGCTCACCATGTCTTTTTGGTAATCCAAGGTCATGCCTTGAAGGTAGATCGCGCTTTTCATATCGACAATCACTTTTACGCCATCCACCTCAGTTACGGTATCGAACTCTCCGATTTTTTCATCGAAGTTGACCGTATAGCTTAACCCTGAACAACCGCCACCTTTGACGCCTAAACGCAATCCACCTTCAGTGATCCCTTGGAGATCCAACAATCGCTGAACCTCCTTCAGGCCTGCATCGGTCATGGTGACGATCTCTGCTGTGTTATCAGCTTCTTGTGTTTCCATTGTAGATACTCCTATCAAAACAGGACTCATGCCTTACGATGAGGCAGCCGCCTCTTCCACTTTAGGCTTTTTCCCATCGGCTTTTTTCTGGTAATCACCCAATGCTGCTTTAATGGCATCTTCTGCTAGCACCGAACAGTGAATTTTCACTGGCGGGAGATTTAATTCTTCGACAATATCAGTATTCTTGATCTTTTGCGCTTCTGCAACTGATTTCCCCTTTAGCCATTCCGTCGCCAAGCTCGAACTCGCAATGGCCGAACCACAACCAAATGTTTTAAATTTGGCATCCACAATCGTTTCGTTTTCGACTTTGATTTGGAGCTTCATCACATCACCACATTCTGGTGCTCCCACAATCCCTGTCCCAACATCATCATCTTCTTTTTTAAACGATCCCACGTTACGGGGATTGTTGTAATGGTCAATCACTTTTTCACTATAGGCCATGGTTCATTCCTCCTTCTGATAATGTAGATATGACAATTTCTAGGATTCGTTAATGTGCAGCCCACTGTACACTACTCAAATCGATACCCTCTTTGGCCATCTCATACAACGGAGACATTTCACGAAGATGCGTGACGGCTTTCAACATTCGATCTATCGTATATTCAATTTCCTCATCAGTATTAAAGCGACCAAGTCCAAAACGAATCGACGAATGCGCTAAGTCCGAACCCACACCTAAGGCCCGCAACACATATGACGGCTCCAAGGTAGCTGACGTACAGGCTGAGCCTGAAGATAGAGCGATTTCCTTCACACCCATCAATAACGCCTCACCTTCAACATACGCAAAACTGATGTTCAGGTTGCCAGGCAAGCGTTCGGTTGGATGCCCATTGAGATAAACTTCATCCATCGCACTCATGATGCCCTCTTGCAGACGATCTCGCATTTTCGCCATACGGACTGACTCTGTGGCCATCTCCTGCTCACACAATTCACAGGCTTTTCCAAATCCCACGATCAATGCAACCGGCAACGTCCCGGAACGCATTCCGCGTTCATGTCCACCACCATAAATCATCGGCTCCAATCGTACACGAGGAGCTTTTCGTCGAACATACAGAGCCCCAATTCCCTTAGGGCCATAAATTTTATGGGAGGTGAAGGACATAAGATCAATACCCATTTCCTGCACATTCACCGGAATTTTTCCAACTCCCTGTGTCGCATCACAATGAAAGATGATGCCTTTTTCTTTCGCCACTTTCCCAATTTCAGCAATGGGGTTAATTGTCCCGATTTCATTGTTGGCCATCATCACCGAGATTAAGATGGTTTTGTCGGTAATGGCATTTCGAACATCTTCGGCACTGACCCTTCCTTCCTTATCCACGGGAAGAAATGTGACGGTGACACCCTTTTTCTCAAGATATTTTGCGGTATCAATAACCGCCCGATGCTCTGTGGCCGTGGTGATAATATGATCACCCTTCTCCTTATACATGGCCACGATACCTTGGAGCGCTAAATTATCTGATTCCGTCGCCCCACTCGTAAAAATAATTTCCTTCGCGTCGGCACCAATTAAGTGCGCGATTTGCTTTCTGGCATGTTCAACGCCCTCCTCGACTTCCCAGCCAAAACTGTGGTTACGGCTCGCTGAGTTGCCAAATTTTTCCGTGAAATACGGAAGCATGACTTCGACAACCCGCGGATCGCAGGGGGTCGTAGAATGATTATCTAAATATATGGGTAACTTCATGCTTGAACTCCTTCTGTTTTTCGAGATTCCACAATAATTAAAGGCGGTTCTTCCATCATATCTTCAATCGACATACTGCTGAGTAATTGGCCAATACTTTCTTGAACCTTCAAGAGTGGTGTGCGGATATTACAATGTTCCATCTGTTCGCAGGCAAGATGCTCATCTTTTTCATGGTAACAATCGGCAATACCTAGTGGCCCCTCAATCGCTTCCAACACTTGGGCAATGGAAATTTCTCGAGGTTCGCGCGCCAATACATACCCACCCTTGGGACCATTTTGGCTTTCAATCATCTCGTGTTTGGCCAATGTTTGAAGTACCTTGGCCAAGAGCTCCAATGGAATATGATGTTCTTCAGCAATCTCTTTGGTATTCACCACTCGATACGTGCTGAGGGCATTCATCTCTTCATATTGGACTGTCGCCATATACTGGAGAGCCATTAAGGCATAGTCAGATTTTTTTGAAATTTTCAACATATCAACGATGGCCTTTCCGTCATTAATAAGGCCTCAACTCAAATTCCTTACGGTCCTTAATCCCGACTTATATGATCGGGGTTAATATACCATTGACCTCCAAACCCGGTCAAGACTAAAATGGTCGGAGATTCAATTAGTCGGACTCTTACTCGGAATAAACAAGTGCAATTGAAGATAACGTCGTATACAATACTATAACATATTGTTTTAAAAGGAGAATTTAATGGGAGGCAGTAATCCATATATTGAGAAAAGTGAAACGATCATTGCGAGAAAACCCTTCAAAGTCACTTTCATAACCCCTGATGCCCCGATCGAAATCCAAGTCGACCCCACGAAATTGCCCTTAGGTGATAATGGATTACCTGGAAGTCTCCTGGACATTGCCCTGGGAAATGGCATCGATGTCGAACATGCCTGTGGAGGAGTTTGTGCGTGCTCTACCTGCCATATCATCGTCAAAGAAGGCCTTGAAACCTGCAATGAACCTACGGATGATGAAAATGACCAATTAGATGAAGCCCCAGGCTTAAGCCTGAAGTCCAGACTTGCCTGTCAATGCGTTCCTAACGGCGACATGGACTTGATCATTGAAGTTCCAGAATGGAATAAAAACCTCGTCAAAGAAAGCCATTAGAATCATAGCTTAGCCCCCAGGGAAAGCGTTCAAGTTATTCGTCAAGTTGCGAGAAAGAAAAATTCACACTATCTATTGGGAATAACCAAGTCATAAAAGTCGGTATACGCATTATCTAAGGAAACAGACTTGATATATTCGCATTGATATAAGGAATGAACACGCACCTTGACTTACAACATCAAAGACAAACTGTACTTATGGCTAAACTATAGAGAACCTTAAGCCCGCCCCGCCCAGAAACAGCTCAATTAATACCCAAAAGCTGAAGGCAATTCTCTCATCTCATTCGTAAAGCTACACCGACTCAAAGCATCCTCATGAATCAAAATCGCTCCAAGCGATTTGAGATAATCATGTTTCCTCATACATTCATTGTGTTCAATCCGCTTATCTCCTTTAACACTATTCCTCATTCTTCTATTCAGACCAACCATCCCTAGCAGAATCATCCACAATCCTTCCCAAAAAATGACTCTATCGTATACATATTGACTACGAAAATGGCAGATTCAACAGCCACCTGGATTGAATATCTGAGTGAACCCAGAAAATTCCATCTTAAGCTGTTGAATATAAACGCATTTCATCTATAAGGACATTAACTGAATACGGGCACCAGCCTTGCTTCATGAAGAGCAGGCGGATGATGGCTTGGAAAAATAACTCCACTGCGAGCAGAACAACCCCATGGAACCTTTTGAAATATATCAGTACATCTTTCTCGGAGTCGCTGTTTCCTGCCTTATCGCTCTCGTCGTTGTCTGGTATGCCGTTCTCGGGCATCGAAGCAAAAAGACCCGGCAGTAACCAACCAGCGCAAGAGTCTCATTGATGGCAATCTTCAGTTGCCAACAATCTATTCGCAGGTGCTTGAGCCTCACGAACAACACAACCCTATTCGAGAATAGCTTAGCTAATTTTCTTTTAGTGAGAAGCTGCGACAATCAAAAAGACGGGGTGGGGAATTGCTCAGGCAATATAAAGAGAAGCTCTAACTAGCAACATAGATGAATAGAGGGGATCAAGCATTGAAAGGAACTTGGTAAACAAAAACCGTTCAACTCTCAAAGAGCCTTTACTTACAGCGAATCATAAACTTCATCTCGCAACTCTTTGACACGAATATGATAGCGGTTAATTTTTTTGATGAGACCCTGACGACTGATGCCTAACTGTTCTGCTGTCCGAACCTGATTGAATTGGCAGGCCACTAACATCTCTTTGATGATCTGCTCCTCAAGTTGCCCCAAAATGTCCGGCAGACTTCTTCTTGCACCGCCTTCAGCAACGTTGGCGTTCTGCGCTGTACGCTTAATCGAATTGTCGATCGCGTCCTCCTGAATAGTCGCCGCACGCACCATCACGGCCAAACGCTTCATTTCATTCCCTAACTGCCGTATATTTCCAGGCCACCCATACTCCACCAAACGGCGCATGGCTGCCGAGGAAATTTTCTTACGTGGTTTGCCGGCGTCTTTGCAATGTTGGTCGAGGAAGTAATTGGCTAGCAACGGTATATCGGCCGGAATCTCTCGTAAGGCTGGAGTTTGAATATGAACGACTTTCAAGCGATAGTAGAGATCTTCTCGGAACATGCCTTTTTTGATGGCCTCTTCCAAATTGGTATTTGTCGCTGCCAACACCCGAATATTCACGGAAATTGGTTTCCGCTCTCCCACAGGCTCTACCACGCGCTCTTGTAACACCCTCAAAACCTTGGCTTGGGCCTTCAGGCCCAAATCCCCAATTTCATCCAAAAAGAGCGTGCCTTGATGAGCTTGTTCAAATTTCCCTATCCGCGCATCGACCCCCGTGGCTGTGCCTCGGCCGATTCCAAACAGTTCACTTTCAATCAGATTATCCGGCAATGCCGCACAATTAATGGCGACAAAGGGATGCCGCGCCCTAGGGCTAGAATAGTGAAGCGCTTTAGCGACTAATTCTTTGCCCGTCCCATTTTCTCCAGTGATCAGGACATCGACCGAACTATCCTGAATCTGATCAATGACTCGCACTAATCGCTGCATTGGAAGGCTATTGCCTAGCAAACTTTTCGTCGAAAATCGTCCTTCAACCTCTTTCCACAACTGGGCATTTTCATGTTCTAACCGATGCCGTTCGTGCTGCAATTGTTCCATTCGCTGAATTTTCTGCAAGGGAATGGAGATTTCATCAACTAAGGCTTGAGCAAGTTTTTCATCTCGAGGAGAAAAAATCTTGCCTTTTTTATTGATCGCTTCGAACACGCCGAATATTTCACCCGACGCCATCCGCAGGGGAACGGCTAACAACGTCCGTGTGCGACGCTTTGTATGAAGATCAATCCCTGTGAAAAATCGGTCATCTGCTTGGACATCTGAGACATTAAGAACATCCCCCGTGGCGATACAGTTCCCGGCAAGACCTAATCGTGCATCCAACCGTAGCATCTGGCCGTTTTCCTGAAGAGGGAACCATAACTCTTGTCGCCCCTTATCCAAAAGAAACACACTGGCCAACTCTGTTTCCAGGCGCTGACAGGCTTCATTTCTGATCAGTTGAAAGAAGGCCCGACAGTCTGTTTCTTGATTAAGGCGGATGAGAAATGGACTTGTCGAGCGCTTGGCTCCTGACGGACGTTCCTTAGTGATAGATTGGTTTGGCATCAGGATCGATACGATATGGTCGAATAGATTACCCTCGCTACAACGTAGCGGCTCATTATCCCTAGGCATCATTCACAAGGTCAATGGGGCTAGCACCTTCGAGTGCAAAATGAGCGAAAGCAACGATCGATTTCCTCCCTCAAAAGCCCTTCCTCCTCCCTATGGGAGAAGTTATTCATGGCTTAATCAAAGAAAAGCTTGCTCTCTTACTGTTTAGAAATCCTTGTACAACTGGACATGACCACAACGTCGGTGGGGAAGAAAATTGAACACCACACAGTTTGCAGAATCTCGTAAACCCTCATCTATTCGATGAATGTTCCGTGAATCATTTGTTGTTCTCCTGGCAGGGGGAAACTTATTGAAAACGACACTGAGGTCGGTAGAGGGCTGCCCTACAATTCTATTTCTTGCCCTTCTTGCAAGACTGTCACGTTTTCAATATCTAGGTGCGCGATCTCTTCGATAATCTGGTCTCGAACGATCGGTTTCATGTGGTAGACGAATAGAGGCAGATCGGATTTTCCTATTTTCCGGTATTCCTGGGCAAGGAGCATTGGAGTGAGGTGCTTACTTTGTATCGCCACATCCATCATTGAATCAGGAAAAGAAACTTCGATAAAGACGCCTTTGAGATTAGGCGTGCGTGCAGCGACCTCCCAAATTTCCTCTGTGTGATACGTGTCGCCACTATAGATCCATGCCGCAGTATCATCTCGAATGATATATCCCACCGTTTCCACGGTATGATTGACAAGGACTGGGATCACACTGATTCCACTCGAAAGTACCGTCTCCGCCATGGGCTCCAGGCCTTGCGCACGAAGAATGGCATGCTTCGATCCTTGGAGATGGAAAAAATTGGGAAAGATGATGTCGTTGAAGATGTACTGTTGTAGCCCTTCGACCACAGATGACACACTTGATACCACGACTTGGTGATCGACCAAGCCAAACAAATTATCAACCAACGGGGGAATGTCTTTGATGTGATCAAGGTGCAAGTGAGAGAGGAGTATGTGTTTCACACGTTGTTGCTCTTCTAGCGTGAGACCAGATGCGAGTGTCCCTGCATCGACTATCAATTCATTGTTGACAAGAAACCCCACACTCCTACAGTTCGTTGAGCCCGTGAGCCCTTTCACCAGTAAATCAGAACCATGTGCTCCCAACACACGAATTTTCACAATTTATCCCTCTTTCATAGTCGAAAGATTCGAGGCCTCATCCTGGATTTCCATGTCACTATGGACCAGGTCACCCCAGTCCTTTCTCCAACCTCGCTCTATCGCAATCCTTTACCGACACGTCTTCTTTTTTTGAGAGAGAATATTCTTGTGGACTATATGGCAAGGAAATCCTCATTGTCAGTGATACAGATCACAGATTCGACATGATTTTGTTCATCTCTCAGATGCTCTTATTCCCAATTTTTATTAATGTAGATGGTATTTCTGGTAACCGATATACAGCCACTGTCCTTGAGAGTTTTGATGGTCCGACTCAATGACTCACGTGAACAACCGACCATTTTAGCCAACTCCTGAAAGGAAGGCCGATTTGGGACAAGTAACTGACCATTGGCTAAACCCGCGTGTTTTTCGGCTAAATTTAATAAACAACGGCCCACTCGCCCAACAACGTCATACATGACAAGGCTACGAATAAGCTCTGTCGTTTGTCGTAAACGTTGAGACACATGCTTGAGGACTTTCATCAGAATAAGAGGCCGCTTATGAATCAATGCTTCTAAATCTTTCTGCCATAGTAGAAAAAATTCACAAGGCTCCGTCGTCATCACCGTAGCCGATCGAGGGGCGGATTCCAAAATCGACATCTCTCCAAAAAAATTCCCTGATCCCAACATGGTCAAGATAAACTCTTCTCCGCCTTTCCCTAACAGCAACACTTTGACTTTTCCGGACAGGATGATCAGCAGCACCTCACCTAACTCCCCTTCTTGAAAGACGATCGTCTTCTCAGGATATCTTCGCCGACTCCCAGTCTCCGCCAACACGCGTAACTCCTGGTCAGTCAGATCAGAAAATAACGGCACGTTTTTAAGCGCATCTTTGCATAAATCCATGACGGAACACCCGACTAGGGCTTCTTTCTGAAAAGGACAATATTTTCTTGGACGTCTTCAGTCATGCGGCATGAACGCTTCAGAACCGCGTTGCCCTTACCTCAAAGCTCTGCTTGCCCAATATCTTGTGAAAATACATGAAATAAAACAACCCCCCTCTTCCACACATGACTGAACTAGCCAATTTAAAATTAAGGAGAAAACTCACTTGCCGCGGGGATAAGAACGAAGGAAAAGCCATTTGCACGAAAAACATATCCACAGCCAAAATTCAGGAAGATATCGCTCTCCTGTGCACCCTTCCATGCAACATGCCCTTGCCAAGCACGAGACTCACAAGTCAAAATTATTTCTGTACCTCCCAGATTGAATCAACAAAGTTGTTCTGTGAATCAAAGAGATGACTCACAATCTGATACCCACTCTTTTCAGCCAAAAATTTTATTTCTGCGAGGGTATACTTGTAGGAATGCTCCGTTTGCATCGATTCCCATGCCCCAAAATGAATTTCTTTCTCCAGGGCCTCAATGAAAACCGTCTGCTCTCGAGTACTATAAATATGGCTTTCGACTGCATGTGTTCTCGGATTGTAAGACCCCTGTTGGACGAAATTTTCTTTCAGAAAATTTGCCCCCAGCTTTCGATTCAGAATATCCAACAAATGGAGATTGAAGCGCTCGAAGACCCCGGTTGAATCGTTATAAGCGGTATACAAAATCTTTGGATTTTTCATGAGGTCAAACCCAATCATGACATAGTCGCCTTCACGTAAAGACTCTCGCAATTTTCGAACAAACTGCTCGGCTATCGGCAACTCCATATTCCCAATGGTAGAACCCAGAAAAAGCACAATGTTTCGCATGCTGGAATTTGAACTTATGTTACTCAGTCCATCAAAATAGTCGGCAGCGATTCCTAGCACCGACATATTGCTTTCTGAATATCGTAACTCCAATGCTGCGACTAGATTCTTGACAGCCCCCTCAGAGATATCGATCGGAACATATTCAAACGTCAATCGGTTTTGGATGAGATGCTCAAGAAGTATTTGTGTTTTTCCTCCATCTCCCGCGCCCAGTTCAATGAATCGAAACATAGTCTTCGACAGCATATCGGTGATAGCTTGTTTATGGTTCTGAAATATCTCAATCTCACATTGAGCTGGATGATACCCGGGCAATTGAGTAATTTCCGTGAAAATTTCGCTGCCTAAGTCATCATAGATCAACCACGAAGGTAGCCGTTTCGGCACTTTTGAGAGTCCTTCCAGCACAGCTCGAGCAAACTGGGCGTCGGAGGATGATTCTGCGGTTCCCGAGCGCATATTTTGATAGTCAAATGACATAAATCTCCTTCTTAAGGCAACGTAAACCTTTGATAGCATTCAACATTTGAGCACCTTTCTCTCGACTTGCTAGTATGGGACATCACCTTTTGTTATATACCCATTTTAGATTAATCTTCCTCTAATGAATATTTCTCCCTTATCGACTCTGACTGACATCAATTTCGGTGAAGCCGAAGAGGCGTTTACGAAAATCCTTCAGACTGAGGATCTCGATCAGCATATATCTGACGCACCCGGATGCCTCGAACCATTTGAACAGACCCTGGAATTGGCTATGATGGAAGCCTCTCAGGATCTGACGTCGGCTCCCAATGCCCACCTCTTTCTACAACGAATTTTGTATCGAATCAATCGATTAAAACTGTTCTGGTATGACGATCTAGAAAATTACGCCAATGAGAACTCCGTGTTTCTCTTTTCACTGCGGGCAAAAATTGATACTGCTTGGCAAGACTGGGAGACTGGAAACATTCAGATTCCTGTATTAAAAAACTTAGACGTCGAGACTGCGCTCCGTGAACGCACAGCAGAAGATCTTGAGCCTGAACCATCTACGACTGGACTATTCTTCCGCAACGAGATGTCCCAAGCCGGCTACCGTCAATTGTTAGCCATCACCTCCCTTGATGGATTGGTGGAAGCCAGCCAATTATCACGAGTCATTGGCGGGGTGGGGAATGAAATTCAAGCCATGCTCACCAAAATCCTTCTCGAGGAATATGGAGGAGGAAAATTAGCGAGAAAACATTCATCGTTTTTTTCGGCCATGATGTCAGAGTTTGGCATGAACACCACACCAGAAGCATATTTTGAAATCGTACCTTGGGAAGTACTTGCAAACATCAACCACAGTTTTACAATTTGTGAGCGCAAGAGGAATTTCTTACGGTACATAGGCAGTCTTCTCTATTTCGAGATCTCAGTCCCGGCTGCATTTCAGAATTACAAAACCGCAGGAGAGCGTCTTGGCTTGAGTGAACACGCCATCAGCTACTGGGACATCCACATCAAAGAAGATCTTCGACATGGACAATGGATGCTGAACGAGGTTGCCCTTCCACTCATCAGCCGCTATAAAGACTCCGCCTGGGAAATCTTATTGGGATACGACCAGCAGCGATTCCTCAGCAACCGTGCTAGCCAAGCCATCGCCGCATCTGTTCAACAAGCGGAATAACAACTCGCCTCGCAAACGCTTCCTGATAAATCAGCCACCAGCAGATAATAGGAGGATCTCCACCTCCTAATATATTTCCCCCTCGTAACTCAAGGTAGTACAGAGTAAGAATATTCGTCGAAAAAAAAGAAAAGCCCTCTGTAAGTCA
The DNA here is from genome assembly GCA_029261255.1 of Nitrospirales bacterium. Taxonomy (GTDB): domain Bacteria; phylum Nitrospirota; class Nitrospiria; order Nitrospirales; family UBA8639; genus Nitrospira_E. Next base: position 9,368 of record JAJDBQ010000052.1, on the reverse strand, counting down.
TCTTACAAAGGGCCTTCACGTAATTGGCTCCCCGGGCAGGACTCGAACCTGCGACCATTCGGTTAACAGCCGAACGCTCTACCAACTGAGCTACCGAGGAACGAATATATTTTTGCTTAGTTTTTCTACTAGTTGATTTTAGCCGGACTTCAATTTTTCTTCAAGAACCCAAGAAAGGTTTTTGATGTTTATTTTTCAAAATTGAAAATCTGCTGAATCTTCTTCACCCTCATCTGCCTCCGATGCTCCACCCTCTGAAAGATTTACAAAATGCCTGCCCCAGGATAAATAGATATTCGCACTATCCTTCATGGCATCGGCTCCGTTTATGAGCTTGGTGACAACCTCCTCATCTCCACCAGTCATTTCCATATCTTTGGCTTTAACCTCAAGTGAGGAATGGAAATGCTTCATTTGGTTGGCCAAAGCATTTATTTGTTCACGAAGATCATCAGTCATTATGGCGTTCCTCTCCTGAACATCTGTCAGGCAAATTTTTCAGCGATTGCGGCGGACCAGACAAAAAAAAAAGCCCTGCGATCTTCATCTACTCAGAGAAACATCGCAGGGCTTTTCAAATAAATGAGTTTACCCTGAATAGGCTTGACCCAACTCTGCGGCTTCTCCAGCCTTATCCATTAAGGTCCCATCTGAATTCACTGCGACCATATCAATCGCCTCATGCTTGGCGGCGTCACACACGACTTTACACAACTCACACCCTTTACACCGATTAATTATCACTTCGGCCACCATTTTATCTGGATTCAGATCCAAGGTATTGGCTTCAGGACAATACATGATGCAAAGGCGACAGCCTTTTTTCGCGACACACTTTTCATCTGTTACAAGGGCAACATTATACATCTATCACTTTCCTTCGCTAAGGTTCTCGGTATTACGCAGCCGCAGCTTCCCCAACCACTAACTCCACGTTGTTTTTCTCAGCCCATTCTGCAGCGATTTCATAGGAAGCCTTCACGGTATCCAAATTCTTTTTTAATAACATTTCTTTCTTCGCAAACTTTTTCTTAATCGCTTCGTCCAGAGTTGCAGTCCCACCAGATGCGACGAATTTTTTTCCAAATCGCTCCTGTAAGGCCAGGTCCAAACCATTCATGCTGACACATTTTGTGATCCCTGCCACCGAACCAATCATGGTCATGTTTGTCGCCAGCTCAGTCCCAGCAACATCCATCGCAATATTGGTACCTGGAATGCTAAAGACTGACACATTCAGGTCTTTAAGTCGGGTCACATCTTCATCAGACAAGAGAGGCATATCAGTATTGATGATAACCAAACCACCCTCTTTGATCCCCGAATAAAATGGCATGGTGTAACTCTTCCCCATTGTAATGACTTGAGGATGAAACACTTGAATCACATCAGGAAACACAAGTTCGCCACGGTCGTAAATTTTCCGCAGTCCAATTCGGCAATAGCTCTCAGCTGGCGCCATGCGTTTTTCTGCCCCAAAAAATGGATTCGAAATAGCAAACTTGCCATCTTTGGAAGCTGCCATCGCCATGACATGAGCCGCCGTTACAGCACCCTGGCCTCCCAGTCCTGACATTCGTATATTAATTCGACGTAAAATCATGATATCGCTCCTCTTACTTATCCCACTGCTACTGTTTGGGAAGCCAATTGTCTTTTCGCTTCAGCTTTTCGTTCTTTTTCTTTCGCCGCTAGTTCAGCAATTAATTCCTTCGCCGGCTCGCTGACAAATTCTTTATAAGCAAATCGTTCGGAAGGTTTTTCTGAATCGCGCATTTCCTGCAACCCTTCCATACTATTTTTCCCAATTTCCAAAATACAGGGGGTATACATTTGCAAGTATGTTGGACCAATTTCTCGAGCTATATGAACCGCATTTTTAATAACTTTTTCCACCAGATTCGGCTTACTCACCGTACAATTCACCACATAGTGACAGCCAGACTCACGAGCGATTTCCGGAAGACGAACTTTTTCAAATGACTTTCCAACTGGGGCCATTTTGGCAACAAATCCCTTTTGCATCAACCCACTTTCTTGGCCACCCGTGTTGGCATACAGTTCATTATCAAAACAAATGGTCGTAAACTTCTCTTGCCGGAACCAGGCCTGCAACGTCATATCCAACCCAATATCCACGGTCGCCCCATCACCCGCTAGAACGACCACATCTTTTACTCGGTCTGGAAACCGGACACTCAAAGCTCGTTTTAACCCGGAAGCAATGGCGTTTTGATTACCGAACAAGGAATGAATGTTATGAACGGCCACATGTGGGAAGACTAAACTCGTACAACCAGTCGACCCAACCATGACCGTGTCTTCTGGGTTTGGGAGTGAGGCTAAGATATAGCGAAAAGCCATCGATTCTGGACATCCGGCGCACAGCGAATGCTCTTCGATGAGTTCCTTCGCGTTACCAATATCTTTCCATCCTCGTTGTTCATTCCCGTACGTTGCTCGCTTGACCAAATCTTGGTACTCAGCAGGCATAATGTCATACAACTCTTCTGCGATCTTTATTCGTTCTTTACTCATGTGCTTCTCCTTATTTTCGAAATCTGTTCAAGAGCAATATACTCTCACAGAAAGCTTTCTGCTTGTATCAGCCCCGCCCAGCCAACGCAGGGACTTTCATCCCCAACACAGTTTTGATCTCCGATGCAATAATTTCAGGCGGCATGGTCATTCCACCACATACATGGGGACCTGCATGAACCCTTTCATTATTCGGAATAGTGGCACTCACTTCACGAGCGAGCCATCCAGTTACGTTGAACTCTGGAATAATAACATGTTTGGCATGTTTGGTGGCTTCTCTAATTTCCTCACCTGGCCATGGGCGCAAGGTTTTAACCTTCACAAGCCCAACATTTACACCTTCATCTTCCAATATCGCAATCGCTTCTCGGCTTTGGGAAACCGCTGTACCTGAGGCCACAATAACAACATCATTTTCGACATTCTCAGTTTCAATCAAACCATTCATCCAGCGAATAGTGTGTTTGCGCGACCGTTCAACCGCTGCCCACACCTCTTGCTGCCAACTGGCATGCGTGGCATAGCTTATATAATTACTTTTCATCACAAATGGATCTCGCATCATACGAACCGGAGGACATTCCATATCCATACATGGAACCGGTGATCGATAGGGATCATACGGTGGCAGACACATCTCAGTAGGAGTCAGATTAACCATATCTTTCGTATGTGTGACAAAAAACCCATCGCAGCATAAGGCCAGAGGCAAATGGACATCAGGCTCTTCCGATACCATATAACCCATGAGGATCCAGTCATAGAAATCTTGAGCCGTTTCAGCATGCCACACCAGCATTCCGGTCTGCATGAGATAAGAAATTTCCAAGGTGTCAGGTTGAATCGAAAGTGGTGAGTTAATGCCTCGGCAAGTCACAATCATCTGAATGGGTAAGCGCGCGCCAGCCCACATAGGGAAATTTTCCATCGCCCGCATCGTTCCTGGCCCTGCCGTCGTGGTAAAAACCCTGGCACCACCAAAAGCTGCTCCAGCGCATTGCGACATAACCGCAAATTCACTCTCTCCTCTAAAGTAATCGCCGATGTAACCTTCAGCAAAGAGTTCACCGCATAACGCAGCCGCTTCACTTTGTGGAGTGATGGGATACGCCACCATCATGTCGCAAGATGCTCGACGTACCGCTTCTTTTATGACCTCACTACCCGTAAAAAACGAGGGCGTTCTTTCGGCCTCAAACATCATGTTCCAGGGATCGGTGTATACCTGGTCTTTTTTATTCTTTTGTCCTATGAACGAAGCTTGAGTGGCCATAAAGACCTCCTTGTTAAACGCTTCAGGTGAGAAGGAAATTGCCTAGCAGTATGTTGAAAATCAACATTACTTCATGATCTTAGCATTATTTCTAAATTATAATACATATATGAATTTTATTCTGGAGGAGGCACTGTCCCTTTCAATTTCTTAACCCAATCAGCCAATCTCCCTATCTTTTCGGCTGTTGCATCACGGAAGGAAAGCATCGCATCTTCGTGGCCAGCTTGCGCGCACATAGCCACAGTATAGCAGCTGGTCCCCCCTCTTATGATTTTAAGAGAGAGATTGGCCTGATGGCAATGCACTCCTACAAACATACAGGCATCAATTTTATTGTGCCAAATCGTGAGATTAGGATGATTCGGGTTAATTTCAATTTCTGGATTGATTTTTGGGTATTTAGGACGATAATCCGGCATTGGAATGAGCATGGCTTGCTGAAGCTTAGGATCGACACATTCCTTAATCGTTTCATAAAGATGCCGGACAGCTTTGGCCTTTTTGGCGGCTTTTTCATTCCAAGCCCATAAGACTAATGGACCAGGAAAAATAGTTGGGACCTTAGCCGCAAGAAATTCACGGGCTGCCTGCTCCATTGCTTCATCTTCGGAAACAATTGACCCATGGATATGAGCTTGCCCAGGATCAGGCAACCGTATACCCATCGACGAGGCAGAAGGAGGCAAAAAATGCTCAGGACCGGGCATCACTCTATAGGTTGTCGTCATCGTCCTACACGTCTCCATTGTTCAAGAATGTGCACAAAAAACCCTTCGTTCAATTCAAAGAATCTATCGTAATGGGGTTTGGGGAAATTCTCAATGCTAAAAAAGACCCAGCAGCAGGAATACTTAGCCTTTTTCAGAAGGCTTTCATGAGTCTTTGGGCCTACACAATGATGTATCGGCCAAGAACCAATCCAAGTATAGGAATCCGTTGTAAATATTGTCAATTCAATAAAATAGGGTTTACCGAGCTCTGATTTTCAGAACTTCATATTCCCAAGCGACTTCTCCATTAATTTCTGGTGCCACAGAAAAAGGCATCGTGACGGAGAAGTCCCTCGATTGGACTCCTGGCACCTCCAAGGGTAGAACGGCGTCTTCTTGGCCAACGATTTCACAGGTTCCCCCGTCACAGTCTTTAACCGTCGCCTGAAGCTGAATCGAAAGTATGGTATAGTCTTCTGCAAGATTATGAATGCGTCCAGCGACCACAAAAGAGCGTGAATTCAATCCTGGGCGAACCTCCATTTCTTCGAGTTGGACCTGCCCCACAGAAATCCGCTCAAATTCCAATTCTCGTTCCTGCGTATCCTGCCAAATGATCACTCCAACTGCCCCCAGCAATATCACGAGCGTCACACCAAGCGTGCGGCGAAACTTAGGGAAATTTACTGCTACCAGTATGAAAATCAGCAATAACACAAAAATGGCAATACGAATCATCAGCTCACACCAACTTGTCGGAAAATTACCAAACTCTCATTCACCACGCCCTCCATTCTCTCACATCGGAGTGATGGATGGAATTCTTTCAATTTTTCACCAGGATAGGCCATGACAAACTGGACAAAGGAAATCGACGTTGCGTCAACTCTGGCCCGAAAAGCAGGCCAAGTAATTATGGATATTTATCAAAAGGATTTTTCGATTTCTTATAAAGGCGCCAATGACCCAGTCACAGAAGCGGATCAACTGGCCAACACCCTCATCGTGGACGGGCTTGCCGCTAATTTCCCTGATGACCTCATTGTAGCTGAAGAAAGCCCGCTGCCCACCAATTGCCAGCCAAAAGGACGGATCTGGTATGTGGACCCTTTGGATGGAACAAAGGAATTTATCGCCAAAAATGGTGAGTTTTCCGTCATGATTGGCCTAACCCTCGATGCAAACTCACAGCTGGGAATCGTCTATCGGCCAACAGAAGACCAACTATTCGTTGGCATTACAGACCAAGAAGCTTGGATAGAAGATAAAGGAAGCCGTCTCCCGCTACAGGCGACAGAGGCCAAATCTCTCGCAGCATTGGCCCTTGTCGCTTCTCGATCCCATCGCTCTCCGAAACTGTCACCCATCAAACAAGCCCTGAACATACAGGAAGAACACCCCATGGGAAGCGTCGGATTGAAAATTGGGTTCATCGCCACTGGCGGAGCTGACCTCTATATGGAGCCTGGACCCTATACGAAAGCGTGGGATGCCTGTGCCCCTGAAGCCATTTTACGAGGGGCAGGAGGCTGCTTCACAGATATTCATGGAAACCCCATTCAATATGGCACCAACGAAATTCGCAATCTTCATGGCGTCCTAGCCACGACAAACGACTGTCATGACCGTGTAAAGAAAGCCTTGACGGGCCTATGTACCACGTGTGAAGGTTGACACCTTTTTCGGCCATTTCTAGAATCAAATCACTATTTTTTCGGTTATTCTAACTTTTATTCAAGAGTCCAAACCCATGCGTCAAGATGTAGTCATTGTAGGAGGTGGACTCGCCGGATCCGAAGCCGCATGGCAGGCCGCGAATCAGGGAGCCAAAGTCACACTCTATGAAATGCGCCCGAAAACGGAAACAGCCGCCCATAAAACAGAACAACTCGCTGAAATCGTCTGCTCAAATTCCTTAGGGTCGAATGATCCCCTCAGTGCACCAGGCATTCTCAAGCAGGAAATGCGGAAACTGGATTCGTTGATCATCAAAGTCGCTGATGACGTCGCAGTTCCAGCGGGAGCCGCACTTGCCGTTGATCGTGACCTTTTTGCACAAAAAATCACGCAGACGTTAAGTGAACATCCTAATGTGCGAATCCTTCGTGAGGAAATCCATGAGATTCCAGAGGATGCCGTATCCATTGTTGCGACGGGTCCCTTAACCTCACCAAAGTTATCTGAGGCCATTACCCAACTGACACGATCAAAAAATCTCTATTTCTTTGATGCCATATCACCAATTGTCGATACCGACTCACTGAATATGGACAAAATTTTTCGGGCGTCTCGTTATGATAAAGGCACGGCCGATTACCTCAATTGTCCCATGGACGAGGAAACCTACAATCAATTCTACGACGCTCTCGTTAAAGCTGACCGAGTCCAACCGAAGTCATTTGAAAACATTCCCTATTTTGAAGGATGTCTGCCCATTGAAGTCATGGCCGACCGTGGACGACAGACCTTAGCTTTTGGTCCGATGAAGCCCGTTGGCCTCATTGATCCCAAAACCGGAACACGCCCATATGCCGTGGTACAATTACGAGCAGAAAATCATCATGGCTCCTGCTATAACCTCGTCGGGTTCCAAACCAAGCTCACCTACCCTGAGCAAAAAAGAGTGTTTCGCATGATTCCTGCGTTAGAGCAGGCTGAATTTCTCCGCTGCGGAAGCATTCATCGCAACACATTCATCAATGTCCCGATACTCTTGAACGACACCCTGCAGCTCAAGAAACGAGCCAACATCTTTTTCGCGGGACAATTAGTGGGTGTAGAAGGCTATGTGGAAGCCGCGGCCAGCGGAGGGCTCGCTGGGTTGAATGCCGCACGACTGTTAGCAGCACAGCCGCTCGTCACACCACCGCCAACCACAGCGCATGGCGCACTTCTCCACTACATCACGACTTGTGAGCCAAAACACTTTCAACCCATCAACACGAATTTTGGACTATTTCCACCTCTTGATACGCCGATTCGAGACAAACAGCAAAAACGCCAAGCCATTCAAGAGCGAGCACTTGCCGATTTTGAAACATGGACAGCGCAATCTGGGCTTTCGCAATGAATGACGCCATTCGAGCATTCATGCTCTACCTGCAATTAGAACGCGGGGCGTCAGAAGAAACCCAACGCAACTACCACTATGACCTTCAACAATTCTTAGCACATATTCAAGAACAGTTCTTTCAAGCAGATCCTAACCCACAGATCGAGACCATACATGGGCTGCATATCCGCTCCTACTTGAAAGACTTAAGTGATCACGGGCTTAAGAAAACCTCCCTTGCACGAAAATTAGCGTGCCTCAAGAGTTTCTTTCGCTATCATCTCGAAGAGGGCCGTATTTCAAAAAATCCAGCAGCTGCGGTACGTTCCCCTCGACTCGGCACACACCTCCCAACCGTTCTGACTAAAGATGAAGCCACCACTCTATTAGATACATACCCTGCGCAGACATGGATCCAGGCCAGGAATCAGGCTATGCTGGAAACCCTCTATTCAAGTGGAGCTCGAGTGTCGGAACTCGTAGGATTAAACTGGGACGACGTGGATCTTGAGGGTCAAGCCATGCGATTACGCGGGAAAGGGAAAAAAGAACGCAGAGTCCCGATTGGAACCGTTGCAATCGAAGCCATCCTCCACTATCAACGCCAACTCCCGAGCCTGGGCAAATCACAATGGAAAAAGATCAGTAACAGCCTTCCCCCTCGTTCAGGTGCACAGCCACTCTTCTTAAACGCAAGAGGAGGCCGATTGACGACGCGAAGCATCGAACGCATGATCAAGCAACAGGCTGGGGACCGCTTTTCGAAATCCGTCACACCCCATACGCTACGCCATTCATTTGCCACTCACTTGCTGGATGAGGGTGCTGATTTGCGAGCCATTCAAGAATTACTCGGCCATGCGTCCTTGGCCACCACACAAAAATATACGCATGTCGCCACAGATCAACTCATGGCGGTCTACGATCGAGCCCATCCACGCTCAGGGTCATCCGTTACCACAACTACGCAAGGAGACAAAGGACCATCATGATCATTCGTTCCACGACTATTCTTTGCGTGCGGAAAGGCCCTATTGTTGCCATGGGCTCTGATGGCCAAGTGACCGTTGGCACAACCGTCATGAAAAGCAACGCACGAAAACTTCGCACGATGCATCAAAACCAAGTCCTTGCAGGATTTGCGGGAGCCACAGCCGATGCGTTTACATTATTTGAAAAGTTTGAAGCGAAGCTGGAAGAATATCGAGGGCAACTGACGCGCGCGGCTGTCGAGCTCGCCAAAGATTGGCGCACAGACCGTGTGCTTCGACGACTTGAAGCATTACTCGCTGTCGCCAACCATGAACAGTCCTTTATTATTTCCGGAACCGGTGATGTGATTGAACCTGAAGATGGTGTCTTAGCTATTGGCTCAGGAGGTTCATATGCCCTAGCAGCAGCCAGAGCCCTTCTGGCTCAAACAGAGCTCACACCAAAACAGATCGTCGAACAAAGCATGCAGATCGCCGGGAGCATCGATATCTACACCAACCATAATATTGTCATTGAGGAGTTACCGAAATAACATATGGAACAGCAACCGCCTCCTTCGGCTCCAAAACTCGATTCCATGACGCCACGACAAATCGTGGCTGAACTTGACCGCTACGTCATCGGCCAAAAAGATGCGAAACGCATGGTTGCGATTGCCCTGCGCAGTCGATGGCGACGACAACAGCTCAGCCCCGAACTTCGTGAGGAAATTGTCCCGAAAAATATCATCATGATCGGCCCAACGGGCGTCGGAAAAACTGAAGTGTCGCGTCGCCTTGCGAAACTCGCTGACGCA